>DATKON010000195.1:0-29941 GCA_035524575.1 Rhizomicrobium sp. | reverse complement strand
GCACACCGCGGCGGCGCGCGAGACGGGCCTGCCGGTGATCGTGCACACGCGCGATGCCGACGACGACACCATCGACATCCTGCGCGATGAGATGAAGAAGGGCGCTTTCACCGGCCTCATCCATTGCTTCACCGGGACGCGCCGGCTCGCCGAAGCGGCGCTCGATCTGGGTATGTATATCTCGGCGTCCGGCATCGCGACCTTCAAGAAGTCCGAAGAGCTGCGCAGCGTGTTGCGCGACGTGCCGCTGGAGCGTCTGCTGGTGGAAACCGATGCGCCTTACCTGGCGCCTGTGCCGATGCGCGGCAAGCGCAACGAGCCGGCTTTCGTCGTGCACACGGCCGCGGCCATGGCGGAACTGAAAGGAGTGGCGCCGGACGTCCTCGCGCGTGCCACGACGGACAATTTCTTCCGTCTGTTCGCAAAAGCCGCGCGTCCGCAATGACCGACATTCTGGAAGCGACCATACTCGGCAGCGGCTCTTCGAGCGGCGTGCCAAGGCTCGGCGGGCCCGGTGGCGCGGGCGACTGGGGCGTCTGCGATCCGGCGAATCCGAAGAACCGGCGCAAGCGTTGCTCGCTGCTGGTGCGGCGCAAATCCGCCGCGGGCGAAACCGTCGTGCTGGTCGACACCTCGCCGGACCTGCGCGATCAACTCCTGGCCGCGCACGTCTCGAAGCTCGACGCCGTCTTCATCACCCATGATCATGCCGATCAATTGCACGGCATCGACGACCTCCGGGCCGTCGCCTATCTGATGCGGCAGAAGATCGATGTCTACAGCGATGCGGGTACCCTCGACCGCATTCGCAGGCGTTTCGGTTACTGTTTCGAGATGCCTGCCGGCAGCGACTATCCGCCGATCCTGACGGCGCGCGCGCTGCACGAGCCGTTCCGGCCGCTGCAGATCGACGGCGCGGGCGGGCCCGTTCCGGTCGCGATTTTCGAGCAGACGCATGGCCGCATCCATTCGCTTGGCTATCGCTTCGGGCCGATCGCCTATTCGAGCGACGTCAATCATCTGGGCGAGGAGGCTTTCGAAGCGCTCCAGGGAGTCGACACCTGGATCGTCGATGCGCTGCGCTACAAACCGCATCCGACACACGCCAATGTCGAGACCGCGCTCGGCTGGATCGCGCGCGTCAAACCGCGCCACGCCGTGCTGACGAATCTCCACATCGACATCGACTACGAGACGCTGAAGCGCGAGCTGCCGCCCGGCATTGAGCCGGCCTATGACGGGCTCACCGTCCAGGCCGCGATCTAGCGGCGTGAAAAGGTTCAACGCAGGGGGAACGCGCAGTGCGCACCGGGTTGCGAGCGCCGACCAGCATGATGCGGCGCCCCCTCACCCGTACCGAGCAGATGTCGATTTCCGAGACCTGCATCCCTCTCACTCAAGGGGAGAGGAGAAAATTCGGCGCATTGCACAAACAACGGATGTGCTGGAGCGAAGCTCCGCATTTCCCCTCTCCCCTTGAGGGAGAGGGATGCGAGGTACGGAACTGCCAGCCTGCTCAGGCGTGGGTGAGGGGAACCCCAGCTGTTGACGGGAAGACATCGCCCTTGGCTCGCAAGGGAATGCCTTACTTCTCCCCCGGTCTCCAGCCCGGCGTGCCGGCGCGCCAGAAGACGAAGGAATACATGTCGGCATAGAGCTGGTCGTTCTGCGTCTTGGTCGAGCCGATGCCGTGGCCCGCCTGCGCGTCGATGCGCAACAACACCGGCTTGACCGTGCCCGACGCCTGCAGTGCCGCCGCCATCTTTGCCGGCTCCCACGGCGACACGCGCGGATCGTTGAGCCCCGTCGTCACCATCACGGCCGGATATTGCACGCCCTTTTTGATGTGCTGCAGCGAGTCCATCATGTAGAGGTTCTTGAAGCCCTGCTCGGTCTTGATGGTGCCGAACTCCGGAATGTTCGGTGGACCGTTCGGCGAGAACTCGGCGCGCAACGTGTTGGCCGCCGGCACTGCATCGATGACACCGGCGAAAAGATCGGGCCGCTCCGTCAGCGCGCGGCCCATGGTGATGCCGCCGGCCGAGCCGCCGAAGATGAAGAGTTTCGCCTTCGTCGTGTAGCCGCGCGCAATCAGGTCCTTCGCGCAGGCGATCAGATCGCGCCAGGTGTGCACCTTGTTCGCGTCCTTGCCGGCCAGCCGCCAGGCATCGCCGAGCTCGCCGCCGCCGCGCACATGGCACGACGCATAACTGCCGCCGGCTTCGAGGAAGCTTACCGCACGCGGCGAGAAGTCCGCGAGCTGCGAGATGCCGTAGGAGCCGTAAGCCTGGATCAGCAGCACCTGCGGGCCTTTGGCGCCTTTGGGCATCACCAGCGTATCCGGCACCATAACACCGTCTTCGGCTTTCGCCTCGAGATCGCGCACATCGTAGCGCGAGGAATCGTAAGCCGGCTTCACGCCCAGCTTCAGATCGGTGAAGGCGTTCGTCTTCGGGTCATAGGCATAAAAATTCGGCGGCACGACGAAGCTTTCCAGATCGACCGTGATGCCGGGCGCGCGCTGATCGGTAAAGGCTTCGCCGATGTGGCCCTTGAAGGGAAGGGGAACCTCCTCGGCCGCCGTCGAGCCGTACGGCACGCGCAGCAATTGCGAATAGGCGCCGTGACGCGCCAGCACATAAAGCGCGTCGGACGCGGCGTGGACCGAGTCGATCACGCGGTCGCTCTTCGCCGGCACGAGCACTTTGGCGGCCGAAAGGGGTTCGCCGTCCTTCAGCGCAAGGACCTGAAAGGTCGGCGCGTTCTTGTGCGAGAGCAAGAATATCTGATCGCCCCGCGCGTCTTCGCCGGTGACGTCATCGTCGCGCGTGACGAACTGGGTCCATTCCACTTTCGGATCGTCGACCTTGTCGGCCGGCGCCTGCCACAAGGCCTGCTCGTTCTGCACGCCGTTGATCGACAGGGCGACCGCAACCGGCGCGCCCGGCACGATGCCGAGGGCTGGTGTCTCGTCGGCGGTGAATTTCGGGCCGTGCCCGACCGTCGAGCCGAGGATCGGAACCGCCTCGGATTTCAGGTCCCAGCTGACCAGCGACGCATTGCGGTAGCGTTCCGTCGGCGCATCGCCGGGCGCAAGCTTCTTGAGGCGGATGAAATAGAGCCGTGAGGCATCCGTGTTCCAGGCCGTGGCGCCGAATTGCGCGCGATCGACAGGACCGGCGACCAGCTTGCCGGTGGCCGCGTCGTAGACGGAGATGGAGGCGTCTTCCGAACCGCCCTTGGAAATGCCGACCGCGACCTTCGATCCGTCCGGCGCGGCGAGGAAATAGTTGATGGCGTAAGGCGTGCCGCCATTGGCCGCGCGCAACGCCGCCACGTCGATGATCTTGCGCGTGCCCTGCGCATCGCGGACCATCAGGTCGAAGTTGTCGGAGCCCGGCGCGCGCTCTTCATAGAAGGCGCGGCCGTTATAGGTCGCATAGTTCTGTACGAAGCCGAAGCTGCCGGTGAAGGCCGCGATCTTCTTCGCCAGCGCTGCGCGCGGCTTGATGGAATCCAGCACGGCACGCGTGTAGGCGCCTTGCGCCTTCATCCAGTCGATTGTCGAAGGATCGAGCGCTTCCATGTAGCGGTAATTGTCGGTGACTTTCTGACCCCAGAACGTCTCGACGACCGGTTTGATCGGCGCCGTGGCCGGCTTCGGCGGTGCACCGATCGGTGCCAAAGGATCCGTGAGTGCGGCATAGGCGACGGAAAGGCCAAGAAGCGCAAACAGCGCGCCCAGCGCGGCAGACTTTTTCATGTCGAGAATCCCCAGAGAACAAGGCGCGAAGCGTCCGCCAGGCCCAAGGCTTTGTCCAGATGCGGTCAAACAAGTGGTGCTCTGCGAAACGAGAATGCCAATCGAACTAGGCCAACCGATTGTCCCGCTCTCGAATTGGCGCGCGCCGCGCGCTAGCATCGCCGCGTTTTCCGGCGAGCGACAAAAATGGCCCAGGACCTGACGCCCGAGATCATGAATTCCTGGAACGAAGGCGGCCTGCCGCACATGCTGGGCATCCGCGTCACGGCGTGCGAGCCGGGCAGGGTCGAGGGCCGTCTGCCCGTCAAGAAGGAACTGATCGCCGGCAACGGCGCCTTGTGGGCGCCGGCCATCGTGGCGTTGGCCGACACCTTGTGCGCTTACGGCGTTTCGACCAAGTGGCCGGACAACGCCACCGGGTTCACGACGGTCGAACTCAAATGCAATTTCATGGGCACGCTGGGCGCGGGGGCCGTCAAAGGCGTGGCGGAGCTGCTGCACGGCGGACGGCAGACCCAGGTGTGGGACGCGAAGATCACCAACGAGGAGACGGGAAAGCTGCTCGCCGCCTTCCGCTGTACACAGATCATTCTTTATCCGAAGGCGGGCTAGCGGTTCTCCAGGCATGCCCCTGCGGCAAGGAGATGTCAGCGCCCCAATCTTCCGCGATGCGGCCGTCCTCGAAGCGATAGACACTGAAGCCGATCACTTCGATGCGCGAGCCGTCGCCGTGGCGGCCTTCGAAGCTGCCGCTCAGGGTGCCCGTGTACCGCCAGCGCACGAACACCTTGTCGCGCTCGCCGAACATCTCTTCGATCCGCGCGTCGATATCGGGCATCAGCGCCTGCATTTGTTGGAACATGCGGGCGGTGCCGGCATGGCCGCGCGGCCAGTCGGATATTTGGCGTCGTGCAGCCGGAAATCCGGCGTGAAAAGGAGGCCGATCAGATCGGGGTCCGGGTGCGCGAGAAGTCCCGGGAGCCTGCGAAGAACGGCCTTGTTGCGCTCGACCTCGTCGCTGATCGGCATTTTCTTCAAGCCTGAGACATCTCGAGGGATTCGCCGCATGCGGACGGACCGCTGTCAATCCCTTGCAGGCCGCGCCCGGCGGGATCAGAATCGCGCGCGAGATCATCGGGACCGGCCCCATGCCCAGCAGCAAGAAGAACAACGGCAAGAAGGCGCAGGACAAGCAAGCGCACGACAAGCCGCCGCTCACGGAGGACGAGATCAAAGCGATCGCCGAGCGACGCGCGGAGTCTCTGAAGCGCATCCAGGAGCAGAATGCCAGGAACGCGACCAAGCACTTCGGCGATGTCAAAGGCGGCGGTGGCAAAGGTCCCAAAGGCGGCCCGCCGAAAGCGCGCTCGTTCCGGCATCAGGGTCGGTGACGATGTCATGGCCGGAGCGAAGCCCGGCCATGTCGGCCAGTGCTTATTCCAGCGGAACGATAGGCGGCGCGTGCGCGCGCAACGCGTGAGGTCAGCCGCCGACGTGCAGCATCCACTGATTGGCGAGTGCGGCCTTTTCCCAAATCCGTTCGGCCTCGGCCTTGAGTGCGAGGTAACGCGGGCTGGGCTCGCCTTCTTCGCGCGCTTTCCAGCGCTCATGATTGACCGGATCGCGCAGATAGACCGTCTTCGCGAAGCACATCTCCTGACGCAGCCGGGTTTCGGCCTTGATGCGGGCGTGAACGTCCGGGTGATCGGCAAAAGCCGCGGCCGCGATCTTTGCGGCGTCGCGTATGCGGTCGGGCCTCAGGACCTCGAAGAATCCCGTCCAGAAGCCGACATCGCGAAGGCCGATCGTGCCGCCGCGCCCGTCGATGGGTCCGGTGTCGAGATCGATCTCGTCGACGACGCCTGAGAGGATCGCGAGCTCGTCCCACCAGGTGTCGGCATACCAGAAGGGAAAATAGTCGACGGTCCAGTATCCGATCAGGTCGCGCGTCTTGCGGGTCGTCGTGACCACGCCCGGGAAGCCAGGCTGTATGCCGTCGCGCGGGAAGACAAGACCGACGCCGTTCGGCAGCCGGGCGATCGCGGCCAGCGTTTTCTCGACCCAGTCGTGGGAGTGCAGGCGATAGTCGTCCGTGAACATCATCACGGTTTCGCCGCTGGCCATGTCGGCCAGACGGTTCACCAGCGCACCGAGGCTTTTCTGGCGCGGCGACTGAATGAGCCTGTGGTTTTTGCGCTGCCGGACGAAGTCGTAGTCGCGCGCGCGCACGTCGTCATCGTCGATACCGACAATGACTTCGTACTCGGATTTTGTGGTGGCCAGGGATTCCAGACAGCGGGCGAGGGACTCCGGGCGGCCACGGCTGGGAATAACGACGGAGAGCATGCCTAACGGTCCGTTTGAATCGAGTTTAGACGCCCCTCTATGGAACACCGAAGACGGTTAATAATTGCTAAGGTCGTTGCTGGATCGGCGCGATATGCGAGGCCCGCGATGAGGCTCGTCGGCGCACCGGGCGCGCTCGGATACCGGCTGCGGGAAGGCGATCGCGTGGTCATCGGCGTTGCGGCTCCGCAGAAGCCCGCGCGTCGCTCCTGGACGATTTTATTAATATCTTCCGGATAGCGTCCCGGCCGAGGGGCTGACTGTTTCGAACAGGAGCCCGTCCATGCTTGAATCCATCATCGCCCTAAAAGACATCGAATGCCCGGGCTGCGGCGCCCAAGGCATGACCATCAGCCCGCGCGGATCTTCGAACTCCTATCTCGCCGGCGAAAGCTTTCGCCAAGAACTCAGAAACGGCCTGCCGGAAATCGTCTGCATTCATTGCGACGAACCGGCGGATACGGTGCTGCAGTCGGGCTACAATTGATCTAGAGCGGCCTGTTCCGACACTTCGATCCGCATGCAATGGCGTCCAGCCTCTGATGCATTCCGTTCAGTCGAAAATCGGGATCAGAAATGTGCGCTCGTAACTCGAAAAGCATTTCGTCTCGTTGAAACGCGCGGTCGCGGCCTTGCAGCCTTCATCCTGCGCCACGGCCGCGCGCTACTGGTCATAGGCCTCCACGCCAGGGAAGCTGAAGAGGGCAATCGCGATGTTCGGCGGGCCCGACGCACCCAGTCCGGGAAAGCTGAACCCGGTGTCCGGAAAACGGTCCTCAGTGGTCCCAGGGACGAAGTACCCGTGATGGGTGCCGCCATATTTTCGGATCAGGCCGATCCACGCATGTGCGTATTCGCGGAACTCGGCCAATTTGCCGGGTTCAATCTGGTAGCGGATGAAGCACGTGAACATGAGATGGTCTCCCTCAGTCGCGGGCGACGCGCGGGTCTCCGGGCGGCCGTCGCACTATGATCAAACCCGGGGCAATGACGTCATCCGGTATCTATCACCCTGGATCGACATCGCCCAATCATTGGCGATAGTATACTTGACGTACCGACCTAGAATGTTGAATCTGTGTCACTTTCTAGGCGTGCGTCATATCGGGGTGGGTCCCGGAGTATCTATCACCAATAATTCCCATGGGACCCGCCCCGCTAGGACTGCGCTGTGGGCGCGAACGACGGTAGTCAAACTCAATTCGAGATTACGCCTGAAATGATAGAGGCCGGAGTAGCCGCCTATGAGCGGTGGAAGCCGGATGACGCCTCTTGGCTTGGTACTGAGTCCAGCATGGTTGAATCAGTCTTTCGAGCCATGCTTGCCCGAGCGCCGAGGCACCGCGATCACTGAGGTGTCGTAGAGCCTGTCTGTGAGATCGGCAATCTTATCGGTTGCGGTTTCAATGTCGGTCACTGTCACGCGCAAGATGTATGTCCGCGCTTTATTCTTCGGCTTGGCCACGGAAATACAGAGTTCTTTACCGCGCACTTCTAGCCAATTGCCGTGCACGAGATCGTTCCGCATGGTGTTGAGTTCTTCCGCCGCCGTCATAATGTCGAGCAATTCTTGGGGCGGCTCGTGGGCTCCCGTTGACGCGATGGCAGCTTTCAGCAAATCACGATGCCCCGCGAATCCGCTAATCGAATAAAAAACTACGAGCGCCTTCTGGAAAGGTAGATCGAGGGCCTTTGCGAATTGAGAGGCCATCGCGTACTCAAATTTTGAGAAAGCAATGACGAATGTTCCGAAGGCAGTTATAAACGCGTCGGGTATTCTTGTGAGCTTAAACGCCATGCCAAAGTCCCCAAGCCCAACTCGCGATGAAGTCCTGCTACGGATGCTCAAAACGCCACCAAAGCCTCACGCGCCGCTCAAGGCGAAGAAGAAGCCGCGGCGGCTGAAGCGCGCTCCGAAGAAGGCAGCCCCGTGAGTTCGAACAACGTCTTTATCGGAAGCACCATGAAAGGCGGCCTTCCAGCCCCATCCACTGGACGAAAGCCGTATCGATAATATAGCGATCCCGCTCTTTCCGTCAGCGCGTGCAAGGCCACGCCAAAACTCCCGACTGTGCGGGCCACAAGAGCGCAGCGATTCAGCGCGTGGCCTAAGAGGATTTTGCCGAGTCCCTGATTTTGGATATCGCTCACCACTCCAAGATAGTTGAGATAGATAAAAGGGATTGTCCCGCCGGTGCGTCCAAAAGTGATGTCCGGGTTCAAACGGTCAGCACTCGCTGGCATGATGGACAAGGTATAAAAGCCAATTGCCTTTGCTGCGTCGCCGTCGTGAGCCCAATAGGTGCGCCCCAGGTGGTTGCTCTCCAACTGGCAGCATTTTCCGATCGCGCGATCGATTTCGCGCTCGCCGCACGAAAATCCGTCTAGAACGGAGTGATCGGAAAGTGGCTGTATCGATAGCTTAGGGACGTCCAGCGGTCGGCGTGCAGTCGTCATTGTAGTTCTTTTGATAGAACTCGTACGCACGCCGGAGATCATCGGGAACGCCGCCGGTCTCGCGATAGACGCGCTCACAGAAAGCAAGCGCCTCTTTCTCGTCCTTGAACGGCGACTTTGGCTTGCGGCCCCGCCCGAAGTGCAACCGCAAGAATTCCTTCAATGAGAAGGCCATCTCTCGTTGCCCTGAAGCCATGCCAACCCCGTAAACAAAGTTAGCACGGATTCGCTCCTGACTACACAAGATATTGTGCACGAATCGGGGCAAAAGCCCGCGAATTACAGGCCCTTGCGTGCCTTATACCATGCCTTCCACGGGCGTCTCCGGCGCTTCCCAACCGGATAGCCACGTTTCTTGCGCCAGCGGATGAACGCCGCCGCCTGCTGCTTAAGCGTGAGGGGCTTGCAAAGTCCGCCGATAGGTCAGGCGCTTTCCGACGATGCCTTCGAGCGCCTTCACGGCGCGGGCGTCGTCGTCATAGCCGAGGCGGGCGCGGTAGTTCATGCGGAAATCGAACTCCGCCAGATAGCGCTGTAAGTGCTGTTCGGACATGTGCTGATAGGTGCCGACAAGCCCGCGCTTGAAGATCGAGAAGAAGCCTTCGGCGGTGTTGGTATGAACTTTCTCGCCATGCTCGCCGTCGCGGACAAATTCCTTGTTGTGATTGACCGCTTCATGGTTGGCGACCGAAAGCGTGTATTCATACATCTGAGCGCCGTCCGTGTGCAGCGTGGACGCTTCGTCGATGTTGTCGCGGATCGCCTTGCGGACTTCCGACGCGATGGATCCCTTGGAGCCGGTGACGCGCTTGGAGCGGACCTTGCCGTCACGCTCGACCAGAGACACGAATTTGAGGTTCTTGGCGCGCGGGCGGGGACGCGTCTTGCGGGACGGCGCGATCTCCGTCTCATCGGCCTCGACCACGAAGCCGTCGCCACCGAGCGGCGGTTCCTGACCGGCGACAGGAGCCATGGCCTCGCGGATGCGGTGCGACATGAACCAAGCCGTCTTGTAGGTCACGTTTAACATGCGGGCGAGCTGGTGGCTGGAAATGCCTTTCTTGGACGCCGTGAGCAGTTCGGTCGCCAAGAGCCACTTTGTCAGCGGGATATGGCTGCGCTCGAAAACGGTCCCCACGGTCACGCTAAAGGGCTTCTGGCAGGGGCGGCACTTGTAGACGCCGGGACGGGTGGACTTGCCGGAAAGTGCCGTAGCCTCGTTGATGACGCCGCAATGGGGGCAGACCGGGCCTTCGGGCCACTGGATAGCCTCCAGATGCTTACGGGCGGCGTTTTCATCGTTGTAGATTTTGGCTTTGAGATTGAGCGTCACGGCGGCACGTCCTATCGACTTGTGCCGATTATATAAGACTTATTTTCCGGTACGTCAAGTATACTATCGCCCAATCATTTCCCATAATATAAATTATACGAGAAACGGACATCCGCCATGGGTGCCGGTGAATCAGCCAGCCCAGGCCATTTGCGTCCCCCTGTCCGTCTGTAGCGCTCGCGGGCCTGCTATACCCTCGGCGCCGTTGACCGGGCCGCGCGCGCCGATCAAAGTCCCGGCCATGATCACGATGCGCATTTCGAAGCAACAAAGCCGTCGCTCTCTGGCGGCGTGTCTGCGCGCGGATCCGGACTGAATTTTCCTCCGATCTTTCCCCGCAACAGCCCGCCAACGTCGGCGGGTTTTTTGTTGGCGCCCGCCGCCCAACAGGAGCCCGCCATGTCAGAGACTTTCAACCCGCCCTTTACGTCCGACGACGAGCTTGCGGCCATCGCCGCCGGCGTGATCGACCGCACATTGCCGAAGCCTCAGTGGACGCACAGAGCCCATTTCGCGGCGGCCTTGTGGCTAAAGGCGACGCGGCCAGAGCTCGAGCTTCCATGGGTCATGCCGCGCCTTATCCGCGCCTTTAACGAAGCAACCGGCGTCGCCAACACCGACACAAGCGGCTACCACGAGACGATCACGCAGGCTTCGTTGCGCGCGGCTTCATCGTTTCTCGCAAATCAGAACGGCAAGCCTTTGTTTGCGGTGCTGAATACGCTGATGGACTCGCCGCTCGGCAAATCCGATTGGCTGCTTGCCTATTGGACGAAGGAACGCCTGTTCTCGGTCGAGGCGCGGCGGCGCTGGGTCGAGCCGGATATCAAACCTCTGCCGTTCTGAGGACCGTAAGAGTCAACGCAGGGGTCGCGGAGGATTTGCTGCGGGCGCTGTGCGACCCGCGTGCGTGTTAGCGCGAGCCTATTGATCATCGGCCGCAGCGCACTCCGCGCGCCGAATGATCCCGCGAGTCCCAAGACCCTGCGTTAAACCTTTTTCTCAACCCGGCCTATTATCCCCATTGACCTTGCCCTTGGGGCAACCTTCACAAGGCTTGGCGAAGCAATTGGAGCCCGTCATGAGCCAGCCGGAATTCTATCCCATGCCGTCCTTTCCTATCCTGGCGGTGAACGACGTCGTGGCGTCCTCGCGCTGGTATCAGGACGTGCTGGGCTTTCAGCATGTCTTCACGATGCACGGCCCCGGCGGCGCGCCCGGTCTCGCCCACCTGCGCTGGGCGAAGTACGCCGACCTGCTCCTGCGCGCGAGCGCCGCGCTCAGCGGGCCCAAGGGCGTCGGCATCGCGCTCAATTACGCGGTGATGGATGGCTCGCTCGACGCGCTTGCCGAACGTGCGCGCAACGCGAAAGCGATCTTCGTGCAGGAGCCCGGCGATCGGCCGTGGAACGCGCGCGATTTCACCATCGCCGATCCCGACGGCTACGCACTCACCTTCACGATGGGGCCCTTGAAGCGCGATCTCACCATGGATGAGTTGATCGCGCGGAACGCCAAGCCCTGATGCTCGAGAAAGCGCAAGTCTTAAGCCCCACGGAAGCGGCGCGCCGGCTGGGCGTTTCGGCGAAGGCTTTGCGCCTCTATGAGAAGCACGGTCTCGTCAAACCGCTGCGTTCGGCCAAGGGCTGGCGGGCTTACGGGCCGGCCGAGATGGCACGGCTGCATCAGGTGCTGGCGCTGAGGCGCCTCGGCCTGCCGTTGGCGCGCATCGCCGTGCTGATCAGGACGCCCGAAGGCTCGCTGGCGAGCGTGCTCGCCTTGCAGGAAGAGACGCTGGCGCGCGAAAGCGATCGCGTGGCCCATGCCCTCACCCTTGTGCGCGCGGCGCGCAAAAAGCTCGCGGACGGGGAAGTGCTGTCGATCGACGATCTCGCACAACTCACCAAGGAGACGACCATGACGCGTGAAGCAACACCAGAAGAGATGAAGGCGATCTTCGACCCGATCAGTGAGAAATACTTTTCGGCGGAAGAGCGCGCCGCATTGTCGGCGAAGAAGTTCGACCAGGCCGATATCAGCCGCCGCTGGGAACAGGCGATCGCCGATGCCAGGGCGGCGATGGCCAAGGGCGATCCGGCCTCGCCGCTGGCGCTGGACGTGGCGCGCCGCTGGCGGGCGCTGGTCGAAGAGTTCACCGGCGGCGATCCCAATGTGGGCGAGAAAGTCCGCGCGATCTGGGGCGAGGCCATGGCCGACCCCGCGGCCGCGCCGAAGCTGCCGCTGACGCCGGAGATATTCGCCTTCATGGGCCGGGCGATGGAGAAGTTGAAGGAACGCAGTGAGTGAATGGAACGGTGAGTAGTGGGTGGTGAGTGGCAAATGGTAGAGTCCACCACTCGTCATTCACTACTCACCCCTCACCGGTACCCATGGCCTCTCCTCCTGCCACTGACATCTCCACCCTCCTCGACATCATGCGGCGCCTGCGCGATCCGGACGGCGGCTGCCCGTGGGATCTGGAGCAGACCTTCGCCACCATCGCGCCCTACACCGTCGAAGAGGCCTACGAAGTCGCCGGCGCGATTGAGGAGGAAAACTGGCCCGCCCTGAAGGACGAGCTGGGCGATTTCCTCTTCCAGGTCGTCTTCCATGCGCAGATGGCGAAGGAGCGCGGGCTCTTCGAATTCGACGATGTTGTCACTGCCATTGTCGAGAAAATGATCCGCCGCCATCCGCATGTCTTCGCGGAAAACGCGCGCATCGAGAGCGCCGCGGCGCAGACCGTCGCGTGGGAAGAACACAAGAAGAAGGAGAGAGCAGAGAAGGCGATGGGCCTCCTGGACGATGTTCCCCGCGCCCTCCCCGCCCTGCTCCGTGCGGTGAAACTTCAAAAGCGTGCGGCAAGTGTCGGTTTCGACTGGGATTCGGCGCCCAAGGTGGTCGAGAAGATCGCAGAGGAGGCGCATGAGATCGTGGAGGCGCAGGCGAAAGGCGCGGATGCGGCGAAGCTGGAAGAGGAGGTCGGCGATCTGCTGTTCGCCGTCGCCAACCTCGCGCGGCATCTGAAGATCGATCCGGAAACGGCCCTGCGGGCAGCAAACGCGAAATTCGTGCGCCGTTTCTCGCACATCGAAAAGACGCTGGCCGCGCGCGGCGTGAAGCCCGGTGACGCGACGCTCGATGAAATGGAAGCCCTCTGGCAGGACGCGAAGAACGGCGAGCGCTGATTTCGAGACCGCGCGAAACGTAACCAAGTTTTTCACAAAAAGACGATGAGGCAGTGAGGCGCGCCGCGGTATCTCACCGCCTCACCTGTCTCCTGTGAAATTTCTTATTGCGCTGCGCGCGCGGTGTTTTCGGCGATTGCGCTCGAGCCGAAGTGATTGAGGAAGCGGTCGAGATTTTGGCGGTCGACGGCGACGGTCAGCCGGAGCGCACTTGTGCCGTCGCGCCGGTTCAGCACATGACCGTGCGCGTGCGCCCAGGCGAGCCCCGCGCCATCCGCCGGATCGAGCGCCAGCTCGATCGTCACCTGCGATTGCGCGAAGCACGACTGCAGCCGCGCCAGAAGATCATCGAGCCCCTCGCCCGTCATGGCCGAGATCGCGATCGGACCCTTGCCATGTGCGCGATTCTTTTCGAGCAGGCCTTCGCGCTGCCCGGGCTCCAGCAGATCGATCTTGTTCAGGACTTCGATCAGCGGACGGTCGTCGCCCGGTTCGACGCCGAGCTCGTTCAGAACCTTGAGCACGTCCTTCTTCTGCGCTTCGGTTTCGCCGTGGGCGGCGTCGCGCACATGCAGGATGACGTCGGCTTCCAGCACTTCTTCCAGCGTGGCGCGGAATGCGGCGACCAGCTCGATCGGCAGATCGGCGATGAAGCCGACCGTATCGGAAAGGATGACTTTGCGCCCGTCGGGCAGCGTCAGCCCGCGCATCGTGGGATCGAGAGTCGCGAACAGCAGATCTTTCGCGAGTACATCCGCTTTGGTCAGACGATTGAACAGCGTCGACTTGCCGGCGTTGGTGTAGCCCACAAGCGCGACGATCGGATACGGCACGCGGCGGCGCGCTTCGCGATGAAGACCGCGCGTGCGAGTCACCTGCGACAGCTCTTTCTTGATCCTGGAGATGCGTTCGCCGATCAGCCGCCGGTCGGTTTCGATCTGCGTTTCACCCGGTCCGCCGAGGAAGCCGAAGCCGCCGCGCTGCCGTTCCAAGTGCGTCCAGCTCCGCACCAGCCGGCTTCGCTGATAGGTCAGATGCGCAAGCTCAACCTGCAGGCGGCCTTCCCGCGTTTGCGCGCGTTCGCCGAAGATCTCGAGGATGAGCGCGGTGCGATCGAGAACTTTTGCGCCCCAGGCTTTTTCGAGATTGCGCTGCTGCACCGGCGAGAGTTGCGCGTTGACGACGACGACTTCCGGCTCGCGCGCATGAACGTCGCTCGCGATCTCTTCGACTTTGCCGGTGCCGATCAGTGTTGCGGGCTTGGGCTGTGCCAGCGGTACGATCCATTCGGAAACGACATCGAGCCCGATGGCGGCGGTGAGCCCGACGCATTCGGCAAGGCGTGCTTCGGCATCGCGTCCGAGATATTCGTCGCTGCGGCCGCGGGTTTTCGGTTCGACGTGCACGACGAATGCGGCGCGCCGCTTCGTCTTGTCGTTGTGGCTCTTCTTCAAGCCGTCTCGAGCGCGGCCGGTTCCACTTCCTGAAGCTGGATGGGCCCCATCGGCATGACCGTCGAAATCGCGTGCTTGTAAACGAGCTGCGCCTGACCGTCCCGGCGCAGAAGAACGCAGAAATTGTCGAACCAAGTGATGTTCCCTTGAAGCTTCACACCGTTGACGAGAAAGATCGTCACCGATGATTTGCTTTTACGCACCGCGTTGAGAAAGGTGTCTTGCAGGTTTTGTTGTTTTTCGCTCATGGGTGAACCCATTTTTTATTGCGCCACAGTCACACTTGCTTAGACCCCTTTGGCCCAGCTCTTCTAGCATAAGGTGATTTGTTGCGTTTGCGAAAGGGGCTTTACGCCCCTTTTCAGGCCGGTTTTGGGGCCGATTCCGCCGCATAGAGCTCCTGGACCCGCCGGCCGACCGGTCCCGGGACACCCTCTCCCACCGGCTTTCCGTCGATCCGGACGACCGGCGTGACGCCGATGGTGGCTGCCGTAATGAAGGCCTCCCTGGCGGCCAGCGCCTCAGCCAGCGAGAAACGCCGCTCCACCACCTGCATCTGGGCCTCGGCCGCCGCCCGCATGATCACCCGCCGCGTGACGCCCGGCAGGATGGCGTTGGAGAGATCGCGGGTCACGAGCCGACCCTCCTGGTCGACGATCCAGGCGGTGGTCGAGCTGCCCTCGGTGACATGGCCATCGCGGTCGATCAGCCAGGCCTCGAAAGCGCCCTGCTCGCGGGCCGCGGTTTTGGCGAGCACGTTCGCCAGCAGCGAGGTCGATTTGATATCGCAGCGCCCCCAGCGCTCGTCAGGCCGCGTGATGACCTTCACGCCGCTTTTGCGGCGATCGGCGATGGTTTTTGGATCCATGCGGCGCGCCGTCAGGATCACGCTCGGCCGCGGCTGCACATCGGGGATCGCGTGATCGCGGCGCACCGTGCCGCGCGTCACCTGCAGATAGAGGATGCCGTTGTCGATGCGGTTGCGGCGGACGAGTTCGGCGAGCACGAGATTGAGCGCGGCGCGCGACATCGGCATCGCCATGCGCAACTCCCGCAGCGAACGCTCGAGCCGCTCGAAATGCTCCTCCTCGTCGAGCAGCGCACCGTTCACCACGCCCCAGACTTCGTAGATCGCATCGGAAAACTGCAGCCCGCGATCTTCGATATGTACGCAGGCTTCCGCATGCGGCACGTAGCGGCCGTTGACATAAGCCGAGCGGCCCGTTGGCATGCGATGAGGCCATCCATGAAAACGCTGCTTACCGGCCATCAGGCGTTGTACATCTGCTCGCGGCCGGTCGGACCCACGCCCAGCGACTTCAGCTTCCGATGCAGCGCCGAGCGCTCCATGCCGATGAAGGCGGCCGTGCGCGAGATGTTGCCGCCGAAGCGGTTGATCTGCGCCATCAGATAGTCGCGCTCGAAAATCTCGCGGGCTTCGCGCAAGGGGAGCGAAATGACCAGGTCGCCCTTGCCGCCGTTGTTCCACGGCGCGCTGACGCCGAGATCCGCCGGCAGAAGATCGGCTGAAATCGCCTGCTCCGCATCGTCGGTCGCAAGGATCAGAAGCCGCTCCACGATGTTGCGCAGCTGGCGCACATTGCCCGGCCAGGAATGCGATTGCAGCACCGCCATGGCGTCGTCGCCGATCTCGCGCATCGGAAGGCCCGACGTCGCCGACAGGCGCTTCATGAAATGCGCGATCAGCAGCGGAATGTCATCGCGCCGTTCGGACAGCGACGGCACGCGCACCGGCACGACGTTCAGGCGATGATAGAGATCCTCGCGGAATGCCGCGCCGACGATTTCCGCGCGCAGGTCCCGCGTCGTCGAGGAGATTACCCGTGCATCGACCTGGACCCGTGTCGTACCGCCGACACGCTGGAAGGTCTGATCGACGAGCACACGCAGGATCTTTCCCTGCGTTTCGATGGGCATGTCGGCGACTTCGTCGAGATAGAGCGTGCCGTTATGCGCCAGCTCGAACATGCCGATCTTGCGCGGGCCGTCGCTGTTCTCTTCGCCGAAAAGCTCGATCTCGATGCGCGAGGGATCCATCGTCGCGCAATTGATTGCGACGAAGGCGTTGCCGGCCCTGCGCGAGCGTGCATGGATCAGCCGCGCCACGACCTCCTTGCCCGAGCCGGACGGGCCGGTGATCAGAACGCGGCTTCCGGTCGGGGCGATCTTCTCGACCAGCTGACGAAGCTGCGAAATGGCCGAAGACGTGCCGACGAGCTCGGTTTCGTCGCCTGCCTTGAGCTTTAGTTCCTGGATTTCGCGTCGCAGCCGGGCTGCTTCCAGCGCACGTCCGACGACGTGGATCAAGCGATCGGCTTTGAACGGCTTTTCGATGAAATCGTAGGCGCCCTTCTTGATCGAGGCGACCGCGGTCTCGATCGTGCCGTGGCCGCTGATCATCACCACCGGCAGCTCCGGATGCTCGCGCTTCAGGACATCGAGCACCTGGATACCGTCGAGGCGGCTTCCCTGCAGCCAGATGTCGAGCACGACCAGCTGCGGCCGGCGCATGCGCACGGCTTGCAAGGCGCAATCGGAATCGCCCGCGACGCGGGTTTCGAATCCCTCGTCATGGAGAATGCCGGCAATCAGGTCGCGGATGTCCTCTTCGTCGTCGACGATCAGGATTTCCGGTGCCATCAACATTCCGTTCTTACTCATCCTACCCCCACGCGCATGTCGGTTTTGGATTCACGGTCGGATTTCTGGCGCATTGGAAACGACAGTCTGACTTCTGCGCCGGTTTCATCATCGTCACGATCGGCAAGCGTCACCTCGCCGCCGTGGTCTTCGAGAATCTTCTTCACGATGGCCAGGCCCAGGCCCGTACCCTTCGTTCGCGTCGTCACATAAGGCTCCGTCAAGCGATGGCGATGCTGCGCGGGGAGCCCCACCCCGTTGTCCGCGATACGATAGACGAGTCGCTCGTTCTTTTCTTCCAGCGAAATGGCGATTCGTCCCTGCCCGTCGTAACCGCTCGCTTCGCGCGCCCCGATAGCTTCGGTCGCGTTCTTGAGCACATTGGTCAGCGCCTGCGAAACAAGGCGGCCGTCGCATTCAAAATAGAGCGGCTCGACCGGCGCCTTCGTCTCGAAGGCGATCTGCGGATGGGCCACGCGCTGCAGGAACACCGACTGGTGCAGAAGCTCCTGCGCATTTTCGCGGCGCATGGTCGGCGTCGGCATGCGCGCAAACGAAGAAAACTCGTCGACCATGCGGCCTATATCGCCCACCTGACGGATGATCGTATCGGTACACTGCCGGAAGACTTCCGGATCGCTGGTGACTTCGCCGCCATATTTCCGTTTGAGCCGTTCCGCCGAAAGCTGGATCGGCGTCAGCGGGTTTTTGATCTCATGCGCGATGCGCCGCGCCACGTCGGCCCAGGCGGCGGTGCGCTGCGCCGAGACGAGATCGGTGATGTCGTCGAACGTCACGATGTAGCCCGCGTCGTCCTTCTCGGTGTCGACCTGCACGCTGAGGCTTCGGACCGTGCCGCCGCGCTTGACGGTCGCTTCGCCGCCGGCGCGCCCGATCGGCTCCTGAAGGGCTCGGCGGATCAGACCGGCAAGCTCGGGAACGGTTTCGCTGTAATGCTTGGAGACGAGTTCTTCCGGCGCTGCATTGAGAAGGCGCGCGGCGGCGCGATTGACGATGGTGATGCGTCCGTCGCCGTCCAGGCCGATCACGCCGGCGCTGACGCCCGCGAGCACGGCTTCCGTGAAGCGGCGGCGGGCATCGATCAGATGGCTTGCTTCGACCAGTTCGTTGCGCTGTGCGAGGAGCTGTGCGGTCATGCGGTTGAAGGTGCGCCCCAAGATCGCGATCTCGTCGTCCCCCTTGCCGACTTCGACCTGCACCTTGAGATCACCCTCAGTCACGCGTTCGGCCGCACCGATCAGAAGCGACAGCGGCAGCACAAGACGGTTGGCGGCCCACAGGCCCGTCCAGATCGCGGCGAGAAGGACGAGGAGCGACACCTCGCCATACAAAGCCGCAAAGATGAGTTGGACGCGCCGCGTGCTCGCTTCGAGGTCCTTGTAA
The DNA here is from genome assembly GCA_035524575.1 of Rhizomicrobium sp. GTDB lineage: Bacteria > Pseudomonadota > Alphaproteobacteria > Micropepsales > Micropepsaceae > Rhizomicrobium. The sequence continues at coordinate 11,335 of DATKON010000195.1, read as the reverse complement.
CGCGCGACGCCCATCTTGGTTCGATTGTAAACGTCGAACACCGTGGGATCCGTCGTGCGCGCCAAAAGAAGCAGGGCATTCAGCGTGTGCATCGGCACCAGCGCCGTCACGACGCCATCCTTCGGATAGTCGATCTCGATCGTGCCGCGCGCCGCTTCGGCCAGCTCGCTCGCCTTCGGCACCGCGACCGGCGGCATGCCGCGCTGCTGGGTGCTGCCCAGAACCCGGCCGTCGGTGCTGATCATGTAGGTCGCCTGGAGATTGTGGTCTTTGGTGAGGTCTTGCAGCTTCGAGGCGAGGAGGCCCTCGTTCAGCGTGTGCGCGGCATTGAACAGGCCCGGATCGTCGTCAATCGATTTCGCGATTGCCTGCGCGTCGCTGAGGATCATCAGTCCCTGCTGATGCACGTAGCGCCGCGCAACGTCCTCGGAATTCGTGATCACCTTTTTGGTCGGATCGGCGAACCACGCTTTGAATGCGACATTGACCGTCACGGACGCGAAGATCGCCACGAGGATGGCCGGCACGATGACAATGACCGAGAAGATGCCGACGAGACGGGCATGAAGCCGCGCGCCCGCTGCGCCCGAGCGGTATTCCACCCACAGCCGCGTTAGTCGCCACGCGATCAGGGCGCCAAGCGCCAAGTCGATCCCGAGATTGATGAACAGAAGCGCGAGCAGAAAGGAGTCGGACGGAGAGTACGAAACCAGGCGTGCCGTGATGGCGTAGGTTAAGATGCCGGAAAGGATGGCCAGTGCGCCGACCGCAATGGCGACGAGCGAAGACCGCGACACAGCCCGCAGCAATCGCGGTATACCGCCGCCGGGCGCATCGACTGCTTCCGTTGTCGCCATCCCGGTCCCTTGCTCGCGCACTAAGCTGCAGCGGCACTTCACAAAACCGAAATGAGTGTAGCTATGTCACAGGCTGTTGCAAGAATGCCGCGTGCCGAATTGGCATCATCGTTAAAGGCGGAGTGGGAAAGCCGTGGACAAATATCCCGGTAGCCTACTCGGACTTGAGCCCCCGAATGACCTCGAGACCCAGGTCGCGGATTTTCTTGCGCAGCGTGTTGCGGTTCAGGCCCAGAAGATGCGCGGCGCGGATTTGATTGCCCCGCGTGGCCGCCAGGCAGATCGACAGCAGCGGCCGTTCGACCTCCTGTAGGACGCGGTCGTACAGCCCGGCGGGAGGCAGACGTCCGCCCTGCTCGGCGAAGTAGCGCGCCAGATGCTGCTCAACCGAGGCGCTGAGCGTCGGCGTCTCTTCGTCACCATTGGTGGCCAGCCGCGCCGGCTCCGTCATCTCGCTTTGCACGACAGCGGCGGAGATCGTGTCACCCGAATGCAGCACGACGAGCCGGCGCACGAGATTTTCCAGCTCACGGACATTGCCCGGCCAGCGATAGCGGCGCAGGAGATCGAGCGCATCCGGCTCGATGCGTTTGACGGGCAGGCCTTCCTCTTCGGCCTTGCGCAGGAAGTGCCGCGCCAGATCGGGAATGTCCTCGCCGCGCTCGCGCAACGGCGGCAGCCGCATCGGAACGACGTTGAGGCGGTAATAGAGATCCTCCCGGAACAGGCCCTGCTGGATCAACTGGCGCAGCTCGCGATTGGTGGCGGCGATGATGCGCACATCCGTCTTGATCGGCGTGCGACCGCCGACGGTTGTGTATTCGCCCTGCTGCAGCACGCGCAACAGCCGCGTCTGCGCTTCGAGCGGCATGTCGCCGATCTCGTCGAGAAACAACGTGCCTGATTCCGCCTGCTCGAAGCGGCCGATGCCGCGATTGGTGGCGCCGGTGAAGGCGCCGCGCTCATGGCCGAACAATTCGCTTTCGACAAGTTCTTTCGGGATCGCCGCCATGTTGACGGCAACGAACGGTCCGTGCCGCCGCCGGCCGTAATCGTGCAGCGCACGCGCAACGAGCTCCTTGCCCGTGCCGGATTCGCCCATGATCATCACGGTGAGGTCCGTCTGCGTCAGCCGCGCGATGATGCGGTAGATTTCCTGCATCGCCGGCGAGCGGCCGATCAGCGGCAAACGCTCTTCACCGCTGTCGCGGCGTGCGGCCTGTTCCTGCTTGCCCTCCGGGTTCTGCAGCGCCCGCTGCACGATCGACGTCAGTTCCTTCAAATCGAACGGCTTCGGCAGATATTCGAAAGCGCCGCGCTCGGCTGCGGTAATGGCCGTCAAGATCGTGTTCTGCGCGCTCATCACGACGACCGGCAACTCGGGCCTGACGCGCTTGATGCGGGGAATGAGATCGAATCCGCTTTCATCGGGCAGCACCACGTCGGTGATGACAAGATTGCCGTCGCCGCCGGAAACCCAGCGCCAAAGCCCTGCGGCCGTCCCTGTCGTACGCACATCGTAGCCGGCGCGCCCCAGCGCCTGGTTCAAAACCGTGCGGATGGCCGCATCGTCGTCGGCTACCAGAATTGTTCCAGCCGGCATGGTCAGGCTCCTTCACTCGCTTGGGGCAACAAAACCCGGAAGACGGTGCGCCTCGGCACCGAATCGCATTCGATGACGCCGCCATGGTCGCCGATGATCTTGGCGACGAGTGCGAGGCCTAGTCCCGAGCCGCGCGGCTTCGTCGTGACGAAGGGATCGAAGATGTTCGGCAGAAGGTCTGAAGGAATGCCCGAGCCGTTGTCGCGCACGGTCACTTCGAGCGGCAGGCTGTAACGCGAACCGGCGAGCCCCGCCGACACTTTCACGCCGGGACGATAGCCGGTCGTCAGTGTGATCTCGCCTCCGGAATCGGGCACGGCGTCGCTCGCATTGCGCACGAGATTCATGAACACCTGGATGAGCTGATCGCGATCGCCCAGCACCGGCGGCAGTGACGGATCGAAGATTTCCACGAAATTCACATGCCGCGCGAAGCTCGTGGCGGCAACTTTGCGCACGCGGTCGAGCACTTCGTGGATGTTGACCGGCGCACGCGGCAATGCACGCGTGTCGCCGAAAGCTTCCATGCGATCGATCAGCGAACTGATGCGGTCGGATTCCGAGCAGATGAGCTGGGTCAGCTCTTTTTCCTGATCGGCGAGCGCATCTTCCAGCAGCTGCGCCGCGCCGCGGATGCCGGCCAACGGATTCTTGATCTCATGCGCCAGCACCGCCGCCATGCCGTGCAGCGAGCGCACCGCGCCCCTGTGCAGAAGCTGACGGTCGAGGCGATGGGCAAAGCCGCGCTCCTGAAGGGTCACAAGGACAGTCCCTTCCGATCCCGCCAGCGGCGTCACCGTGATGTCGGCCAGGCGCTCGCCATGGCGGGGCGTGGTCAAGTCGACATCGCGCTCGCCGAGCGTTCCGCCTCGCTCCCGGGCCTGCGCCATCACCTGGAGCAGCGGCGAGCCGAAGGGCAGCACATCCTGCAGTCGCTGGCGGACCAGATGCCCGGCGCCCATGTCGAAGAACTGCTCGGCCGCCGGATTGACGAACTTGATCTCGTTCCGGGTGCCTATCAAAAGGACAGGCATCGGCAATGCGCCCAAAATGAGCGAAGCGCCCGCCCGATCCGTTGCATCAATACCCACAGCCACCGACCCAAATGCCCAGCAATTAATCACTGCAGTCCTATGACTACAGGATGGGCATAAATGCGGCAGGTGGCAACCCCCAGTCCGTTGCGCTGCAACCGGTGGCGGACGGCGCGGCCGCGCGCTAAAGGACTGGCCCGCTATCCTTTGCCGGAGCACCGATGTCCCGCACCGCCGTCCTGATCGTCGCAGCAGGGGTGGGCGAGCGCGCCGGCGGGGGTATCCCCAAACAGTACCGCCTCCTCCACGGGCTGCCGATGCTGCGCCGCTCAGTCCTCGCCTTCGCCGGTCACCCGGGCATCGCGTTCGTCCAGGTGATGATCGGTCCCGGTCAGGAATCGCGCGCGGCACAGGCGCTGGACGGCATCGAACACCAGCCTTTTGTCACCGGCGGCGAAACGCGGCAGGAGACTGTCCGCCGCGGCCTCGAAGCGCTCGCAGAGCACAAGCCGGATTTCGTGCTGATCCACGATGCGGCGCGGCCGTTCGTGTCGCGCGCGCTGATCGACGCTCTCATCGCCGCGCTGAAGGTCTCGCCGGCAGCGGTGCCGCTCGTCGCGGTGGCCGACACGCTGAAGCGCGAGACCTCGAACGGCGTATGGACAACGGTGCCGCGCGACGGCCTCTTTCGCGCGCAGACGCCGCAGGCTTTTCATTTCGACGCGATCCTCAAGGCGCATCGCGCGCATGCGAACGAGTCCGTCACTGACGACATGGCGCTTGCCGAACTGGCCGGATTGAAGATCGCGAACGTTCCCGGAGAAGAGGTCAACACGAAGATGACGAGACCGGAGGATTTCGATTTGGCCGAACGATGGCTCGCGGGCGCCGCGGAATTTCGCACCGGCATGGGGCTTGATGCGCATCGCTTCGTGGCTGGCGATCATGTCTGGCTGGGCGGAATCAAGATTTCCCACGACCACACGCTGGAAGGCCATTCCGATGCGGATGCAGGCCTGCATGCGCTGACGGACGCCATCCTCGGCGCCATTGGCCAGGGCGATATCGGCCAGCATTTTCCGCCTACGGACCAAAAATGGCGCGGCGCGTCGTCGTCGCTCTTCCTCGAGCATGCCGCGAAGCTGGTGCGCGAGGCCGGCGGTGAAATCGTCCATTGCGACCTGACGCTGATCTGCGAGCGGCCGAAGATTTCGCCGCACCGCGAGGCCATGCAGACGCGGGTTGCGGAGATTCTTGGCATCGATCGCGCGCGCGTTTCGATCAAGGCGACGACGACAGAGGGCATGGGCTTCACCGGACGCCGCGAAGGTCTCGCCGCGCAGGCCATCGCCACCGTGCGCCTTCCCCGCGCATGAAAGTCTCGACCGCCATCGCGACGCTGTTCGGTATCGGCCGCATCCCGGTGGCGCCCGGCACCGTCGCAAGCCTCATTGCGGTGATCCTAGCCTGGCCCCTCGCCGTCTACGGCGGACGCTTCGCGGTCCTCATCGCCGGCATCCTCGCCAGCGCCATCGGCGCCTGGGCCGGCGATCATTATGCGCACGACACCAAACAGGCCGATCCGTCCGAATGCGTCATCGACGAGCTGGCCGGACAATGGATCGTCTGCGCTTTTGCGCCGGTCAATATCGTCGCCTTCGCCCTCGCTTTCGTGCTGTTCCGAATCTTCGACATCCTGAAACCCTGGCCGATTTCGCGGCTGGAGAGGCTTCCGGGCGGTCTCGGCATCATGGCGGACGATCTCGGCGCGGCGCTGGCGGCGGCGCTCATCGTTGCGATCTGCGCCCATGCGCGGATAGTGTGAACGCCATGTTCTCGTCGCCGCTTCTTCGCCTGGCCGAAGTCGTGCTCGCTGAAGCGCGCGCGCAGAAACTGCGCATTGCCACGGCGGAAAGCTGCACGGGTGGATTGATCGCCGGATTGCTCACCGAGATTCCCGGATCGTCCGACGTCGTCGATCGCGGCTTCGTCGTCTATTCCAACCGCGCCAAGTCGGACATGCTGAACGTGCCGGGCGATCTCATCGCCGATCTAGGCGCCGTATCCGAAGCGGTCGCCCGTTCCATGGCGGAAGGCGCCGTTGAAAATTCGAATGCACATATGGCGGTCGCGGTGACCGGTGTTGCGGGTCCGGGCGGCGGCACGGCGATGAAACCCGTCGGTCTCGTGCACATCGCCGCGGCGCGCGAAAGACGTTCAATCCTCCACGAGGCGCACCGCTTCGGCGACATCGGCCGCACGGAAATCCGGCTCAAGGCCGTGGAAGCGGCGCTGCTATTGCTGCAGCGGCTGTTCTGACAAGGCTTTCGCCCGCGCCTCGAAGGCGTGGCTCATCTTGAGCATGACGGGGCCGAGCACGGCATCCGCAACGACCCCCAGCATGCGGCTGCGGAATTCGAACAGGATCGAGAAATCGACCCGTGTTCCGGTTCCTTCCGGGATGAAACGCCAATGGTTCTCCAGCGCGCGGAAAACGCCTTCCGTCTGCACCACGTCGATCGTGCGCGCGGCAGGATCGAGAATCACGCGGCTGGTATAGCGTTCGCGCAACGCCTTGTAGCCGACCAGCATCTCCGCGAGCACGATCTCGCGCGCGCCGTCCTTTTCGCGCTTCAGAACGCGCAGGCCCGCGCACCAGGGCAGGAATTCGGGATAGCGCTCGACGTCCGCCACGACCCGATACATGAGGTCGGCCGTATAGGGAACGATGCGGGATTCGGAGTGGGCGGGCACTTGCTTGTCCCCTAACTGTCATGGCCCGCAAATGCGGGCCACCCAGTTGAAACAAGGGGTGACGGATGAACGAAGAACGCCGTCATAATCCGGCAAGAGCTAGCCGACGTCACCTGGGTAGCCCGCATTTGCGGGCTATGACAATTTTTATGGCGTGAAGCTGTCACTTCGCCAATTGCGCAAGCCGCGCCGCTTTCAGCGCGGCGAAGTCGCTGTCGGCGTGATAGGAGGAGCGCGTCAGCGGACTCGCCGACACCATCAGGAAGCCCTTCGCGCGCGCGATTTGTTCCAGGCTCTTGAACTCGTCCGGCGACCAGAAGCGATCGAGCGCCGCGTGTTTGCGCGTCGGCTGCAGATACTGGCCGATGGTCAGGAAATCGACACCGGCGGCCCTCAAGTCATCCATCACCTGCATGATCTCTTCACGGCTTTCCCCTAAGCCCACCATCAGGCCCGACTTCGTGAAACCGTCCGGCACCAGTTCCTTGGCGCGTTCCAGCAATCGCAGCGATGCGTAATAACGCGCACCGGGACGAACGGTCAGATAAAGCCGCGGCACGGTTTCGAGATTGTGATTGAAGACATCGGGACGCGCCTCCATCACGACTTCGATGGCGCGATCCTTCCGCAGGAAATCAGGCGTCAACACTTCGATGGTTGTCCCGGCACTCGCCTTGCGGATTGCGCGGATGACCTGTGCGAAATGCTCCGCACCGCCGTCGCTGAGATCGTCGCGATCGACGGAGGTGATGACCACATGCTTGAGGCCGAGCTTGGCGACCGCCTGTGCCACGCGTTCGGGCTCGTGCGCGTCGAGCGCGTCGGGAAGACCCGTCTTCACGTTGCAGAATGCGCAGGCCCGCGTGCAGGTATCGCCCATGATCATCATGGTGGCGTGCCGGTGGGTCCAGCATTCGCCGATATTGGGACAGCCCGCCTCTTCGCAGACGGTGTGCAGCCCGTGCTCGCGCACGATCTCCTTGGTGGCGGCGAATTCCCGGCCTCCGGGCGCCTTCACCCGGATCCAGTCCGGCTTCCGGAGGATGGGCGTATCGGGTCGATGGGCCTTCTCGGGGTGCCTCTCGGCGCGGAGGTCCCGGCTGTTTTGGTCGAAAACGATTGCCATAACCCCTACATAGAGGCTGTGGACCCGAAAATCACGCAAGTTTCCCGGGCTTTTGCCGGCTCGGGGTGTGGTCTAATTTGCCGCCCAAAGCCAAGAGCCGCGCTGCCCGCGGCCGCGCCACAGGGAGCCCCAGGTGAGTCTCGCAACCGTAGCCGCCGCCCCCGGCGATGCCGTCCTGCCCTTCGATCTCGCACGGGCCCGGCGGCCCGTATTCCGCGCATTGCTCGATGCCCGGCACCAGTTCGGCGGCTCGCGCGCGGCGCTGGTCGACGGCGACGAGCGGGTGCTGACCTATGACGAGATCGTGCGCGCCTCGTTCGCGCTCGGCCACGCACTGAAGAAAGGCACCAAGCCTGGCGAGGCGGTGGCCATCATGCTGCCGACGGGTGCCGGCGCGGTCGTCGCCTTCTTCGCGGTGTCGGCGTATGGCCGCGTGCCGACGATGCTGAATTTCACGGCGGGTGCTCAGAACCTCAAATCGGCTTTGAAGACGGCGAAAGTCAGGCGCATCGTCACGGCGCACCGCTTCGTCGAGCTCGGCAAGTTCGAAGGCCTGATCGCTGAGCTCGAAGGCGCGGCCGAGATCATTTATCTCGAGGATGTCCGCAACAACCTCACGCTGATGGACAAGGCGGCCGCCGCGGTCGGGCAATATGCGCCATGGCTCGTCGCGGCGCACCCGCTCGACCAGTCGGAGGCGGTGATCCTCTTCACCTCCGGCACGGAAGGCGAGCCTAAAGGCGTCGCGCTCTCGCATTTCAACCTGCTCGCCAACGTCCAGCAGGTGCGCGCCCATATCGCGCTGAGCGACAAGGATGTGCTGTTCAATCCGCTGCCGACGTTTCACTGCTTCGGATTGACCGTCGGCGCGCTGATGCCGCTGTTCCTCGGCATCAAGGCCGTGTTCCATCCCACGCCGTTGCAGCCGCGCGAGATCGCAAATCGCATCCGCGCGACGGGCGCAACCATCCTTCTGTCGACCGATACGTTCATCTCGCAATATGCCCGCGCCGGCCAGCAGGGCGATCTGAATTCGCTGCGTCTCGCCGTCTGCGGCGCCGAGCGTCTGCGCGACGAGACGCGCGCGCTCCTGCGCAACAAATACGCGATCGAGCTCCTCGAAGGCTATGGCGTCACCGAGACGGCACCCGTCGTCGCCGCGAACCAGGTCGGCGCCAACCGCCCGGGCACGGTCGGCCGCCTCATGCAGGGCATGGAAGCGCGCCTCGAGCCGGTCGAAGGCATTCCCAATGCGGGGCGGCTGTTCGTGCGTGGGCCGAACGTGATGCTCGGCTACATCAAACCGGAAGAACCGGGCGTCATCCATCCCCCGAAAGAAGGCTGGCACGACACGGGCGACGTCGTCACCATCGACGAAGACGGCTTCATCGCCATCAAGGGACGCCTGAAGCGCTTCGCCAAGATCGGCGGCGAGACGGTTTCACTGGCCGTGGTCGAAAGCTGTGCCTCGGCGCTGTGGCCCGATTACAGCCATGCCGCGATCGCACTACATGACAGCGGCCGCAAGGGCGAGCAGATCGTGCTCGTCACCACCTGCCCCGACGCGCGCCGCACCGACCTTGTCGGCTGGGTGCACAATCACGGAGTCCAGGAACTGGCGGTCCCGAAGAAGATCCTCATTGTGGAAGCGATACCCGTCCTCGGTACCGGCAAGACCGATTACGTCAAAGTGCAGAAGACCGTCGAAGCGAGCGACCTCACGGGCTAATCATCGCTGTCGATCAGCCGTAATAACGGTGCCAGCGGCCATAGCGGTCGTAATAGCCGCGGCGATAATAGTGGTGATGATAGTATTCGTGGCGGCAATTCTCGGACGCGATCGTGTGTCCTACGACACCGCCCAACACTGCGCCGCCGACCCAACCAGCCGGACTGTGCGTCGCGGCGCCCAACGCAACGCTGCCGGCGCCCGCTCCCAGTAGCGTAGCCGTGCCGCGGTGACAGCCTGCGTTCGCCGCGGCGACCGTGGTGGCGAGGGCGAGACCTGTGACGGCCAATATCTTTGCCGTTCGGAACATCGGTAATCCCTTGTAGATAATGCTGAGAGAGAACGCCGCACCGACGCGTCGGTTGCAGTCGATCACTGTCCTTTGTTAGCCCAGCCGCGCGACGGCTTCCTTGAGCCGCGAAGCCAGCGCTTCGGCTTCCGCGCGCTTGTCCTTCTGCTCGTCTATCACATCTTCCGGCGCGCGCGCCACGAAGTCGGGATTGTTGAGCTTGGCGTCGACGCGGGCGATCTCGCCTTCGGCTTTCTGCAATTCCTTTTCGAGGCGCGTGCGCTCCTTGGCGAAATCGATGACCCCGGCGAGCGGCAACGCCGCGACGGCTTCACCGACCACGAACTGCGCGGAGCCTTTCGGAATCGTGTCCGAAATTTCGGCGGTCGCGAGGCGTGCCAGGGTGAGGATGGAATCGCGATTGCGTTCGAGGCGCGCGCGCGTTTCCGCTTCCGAACTCTTGAGCGCCAGTTGTATTTTCTCCGCCGGCGGCACGTTCATCTCAGCGCGAATCGAGCGCACACCGGAAACCAGATCGACGACCCAGCGCATCTCGTCGCGCGCAGGCTTATTGTCCGGGACCTTCGCGAGGTCGGGCCACGCCGCTTCGATCAGCATCGATTTGCGCGGGGATGCCGCGGTGCGCGCCCACAATTCCTCGGTGATGAACGGCATGAAAGGATGGAGCAGCGTGACGATGTGATCGCGAACCCACGCAGCCGTCGCGCGCGTCTCGGCCTTCGCGGCCTCGTCCGAGCCGTTCAGCACCGGCTTGATCAGTTCGAGATGCCAGTCGCAATAGACCGACCAGACGAATTGATAGAGGCCGTTGGCCGCTTCGTTGAAGCGCAACGCTTCGATGTCCTTCGAAGCGGCCGCCGCGACATCCTTCAATTCCGCCACAATCCAGCGATTGACCGTGAGCTTCACGTTCGCGGGATCGAAGCCGTCGACCGTCGCGCAGTTGTTCATCTCGCAAAAGCGCGCCGCATTCCAGAGCTTGGTCGTGAAATTGCGGTTGATCTCGACGCGTGACGGGCCGATACGCATGTCGCGGCCCTGCCCCGCGGCCAATGCCAGCGTGAAGCGTAGCGCGTCCGCGCCGTACTGATCGATGAGCGTCAAAGGATCGACGACGTTGCCTTTCGTCTTCGACATCTTCACGCCCTTCTCGTCGAGGACGCGGGTGTGAATGAAGACGGTCTTGAACGGCACGTCCGGCATGAAGTGGAGGCCCATCATCATCATGCGGGCGACCCAGAAGAAGATGATGTCGAAGCCGGTAACGAGCACATTTGTCGGATAGAAGCGCTCCAACTCTTTGGTTTTGTCCGGCCAGCCGAGCGTCGAGAACGGCCACAGCGCGGAGGAGAACCAGGTGTCGAGCACGTCGGGATCGCGTTCGAGCTTGACACCTTGGCCCTTCTTCGCGCGCGCCAGCGCATGCGCCTCGGCTTCCGTTTCCGCGACGAAGATCTCGCCTTCCTCGTCATACCAGACGGGGATCTGATGGCCCCACCACAGCTGGCGCGAGATGCACCAGGGGTGGATGTTGCGCATCCAGTTGTAATAGACGCCTGTCCACTGCTCCGGCACGAAGCGCGTGCGGCCCTGCTCCACTGCGGCGACGGCCTTCTCCGCCAGCGGACCGACATCGAGATACCATTGCTCGGTCAGATAAGGCTCGAGCACGACGGTTTTCGTCTTCTCGTCATGCGGGACCGCGTGCGTGATCGGCTCGATCTTGTCGACGAGTTCGACGGCTTCGAGATCGGCGAGGATCTGCTTGCGTGCCACGAAGCGATCGAGCCCGCGATAGGCTTCCGGCGTGTTCTCGTTGAGCTTGCCGTCGCGCGTCAGGATGTTGATCATCGGCAGGTTGTGCCGTTTGCCGACTTCGAAATCGTTGAAGTCGTGCGCCGGCGTGATCTTCACCGCGCCCG
>DATKON010000194.1:0-34950 GCA_035524575.1 Rhizomicrobium sp. | reverse complement strand
CGTCGTCGCAGACATAGCCGGTGCCCAGCGCATGACAGGCGTCGTCGACGATGTGGGCGCCGTGCGCGCGCGCGATCGCCGCGATCTCTTCGATCTCGCCGCACTGGCCGTTGAGATGGACGTTGAAAACGGCGTCGACCTTGCCGGCGCGGTGCAACGCGTCGACCAGATCCTGCGGCCGCATCAGGCCCGAGGCCGGATCGACATCGGCGAAGATCACATCGGCGCCCGCGATATGCGGCGCGCTGGCCGTGGCCAGAAAGGTGATCGCGGGCACGATGATTTTGGAGCCCGGTCCGAGCCGCAGCGCGCGCGCCGCCATGTGCAGCGCGGCCGTGCCGTTGGCGCAGACGACGGCGTGGTTTGCGGCGACGGTCTTCGCCAGCTGCGTCTCGAAGCGGCCGACATAGGGTCCGGTGGTGAGGAAATCGCCGCGCATCGCTTCGGCGACGGCCGCGATGTCGTCCTCTTCGATGACCTGGCGGCCATAGGGCAGAACGCGGTTGGGAAGAGCCGGCGGTTCGCGCCGGCGGGCAGGCGCGCTCACGCGAAAGCCTGTGCCAGAAGCATTTGCAGGCCGCGCGCGTCCAGGCGCTCGCTGTTGCTGTCGCTGGAATAGGCGAAGCCTTCGGCGACGGGCTTGGCGCCGCGGTTGATATAGGCCTCGCGGGCCGCCGCCGCGAAGCTGGCCAGGATGACAAAGCGGTCGTCGATCTCCACCGTCCAGCGGGAATCGTCGGCCGGGATCATCGTCTCGTGCAGCTTCTCGCCCGGACGGATGCCGACCGTCTTCTGGTCGAGCTTGGGGCAAAGGAGCGCGGCGAGATCGGTGATCGTGGTGGACGGAATCTTCGGCACAAAGATCTCGCCCCCGCGCGTCATCTCCATGCTCGACAGCACGAAGTTCACGCCCTGCGTCAGTGTGATCCAGAAGCGCGTCATGCGCGGATCGGTGATGGGAAGCGACTGCGCGCCGTCTTCCGCCAGCTTCTTGAAGAAGGGCACCACGCTGCCGCGTGAGCCGAACACATTGCCGTAGCGCACCACCGCGAATTTCGTGCCGTCGGCGCCGGAGAGATTGTTGGCGGCGACGAAGATCTTGTCGGAGGCGAGCTTGGAGGCGCCGTAGAGATTGACCGGATTGGCCGCCTTGTCGGTCGACAGCGCGATCACCTTGCGCACGTTGCGGCGCAGCGCGGCATAGACGAGGTTCTCCGCGCCGAAGACGTTGGTGCGGATGCATTCGAAGGGATTGTATTCGGCGGTCGGCACCTGCTTGAGGGCCGCGGCGTGGATCACATAATCGATGTCGCGCATGGCGAGCTCGAGGCGGTCGCGGTCGCGCACGTCGCCGATGAAGTAGCGCATGAAAGGATGGCGCTCCACCGGGAACATCTGCTGCATCTCGAACTGCTTGAGCTCGTCGCGCGAGAAGATGACGAGGCGGCGCGGCTTGTAGCGCTCGATCACCGTCTGCACGAAATGCTTGCCGAACGAGCCGGTGCCGCCGGTGACCAGCACGGCCTTGTCGTTCAGGTCGAGCCAGGGCTGGGTGAAGTCGCGCAGCGCCGGTTCGGACCTGCGCGGCGGATTCTTGTCGTCGTTCGTGGGAAGGAAAATCTTGGCCGCCCGCTGCGCCATAGCTCGTGCACCTTCGTGGTTCTGAGCGAAGTCTTACAGAACGTCCTTAACAACCCCCTGACGATGCGGACCGGCTTAGCGAAAATCGAAACCGTCTGGGACCCTCACGGTAGGGCGACGGCTTGCGGGTTTCGTCCAGCTCGAGAGCCGACAGGATCAGCTGGCAGAAAAGGCTGCCGCCGACGCGCCTGTGGGTAAGAAGCCCCAGCAGCGGCGCCGTTTCGCGATCGACCTCCACGCGGATGCGCGTCGCGGCGTCGCCGAGCTCGGCCCAGCCTTCCGTCATGCCGATGCCGTAAGAGGCAGAGACGAGGAAGGACACCGGCGCGCCGTGGTCGGCGACCGCGTCCTTCAGCGCAAAGGTTTCGTAATCCTTACCGCCGTTGTGCGTCGTCAGGAAAAGCCTGTCCCAGTCGAACGCCTCCGGCAGCAGCGTGATGTGGCCGAGGCGGAGCGATCCGCGATCGAAAGCCTCCCAGGCGAATTCGAGGTCGAAGTCGACCCTGGGCGCGTTCGCATGGAAGCGCATCGTTTTGAGGATGGCCCCTTTCGGCGTCTCGATGCTGGCCGAAACGACTGTGTCGCCGTTGGCCTCGCGCGCGATCCAAGGTTCGCACCATTCGAGATCGGTGACCTTGTGCTCGCCCGGCGCCTCGAAAACGCAATCGCCGGTGTACCAGTCAGCCTGCAGTGCGATGTCGTCGAAATGGCCGTGCGGCAGGCCACCGACCGTGGCATCGGCATCGCCTTCGAACTGCAGAGTCTCGATCGCCAGACCGCGGCGGCGATCCAGCCTGGCCTTCAGCGTCGGGGTTTCGATGTCGATGTGGCGGGAGAATTTCGCCTGCCCTTTGCGGGATCGAAAATGCGCCGCGTTTTCGGGCGGTGAAACCGACCAACGCTCTTCCGCTGTCCTGAGCCGTTCACAGAACGCCGCCCAACGCCTCTCCGTGATATGGGTGCGAAAGTCGCTGGACCAGAGATAGCAGAGCTCTTTCCAGGCGGTCGCGCCGGCATTGCCGCGCACCAGCCCCTGATAGATGCGTTGGCACGCCGCGTTGATGCCGAGATCGTCACGGCCGGTCACGGCCCAGCGTGAGAGATTGTATTTGCGCTGCTTCTTCACCGGCACCGGACAGGCAGCGCTTTCAAGCCTCAGCGGCGCGCCTTCTTCGCGATGTGCCAACGCCGCGGTCGGCGCAATCAGACGCAGATCGCACATGTCGGAGAGTGCGGCGAAGGCCTCGCCGACGCGCGACCATTCCTGTCCGCTGACGGCGTCTTCAGTGCGATAGCGGCCGGGGCGGAATTCGAAGATCTCGGCGTCGCTGGCGTAGAGGCAGAATATGCGCGGCGTGTCGTTCCGCTGCGCCGTGACGTAGCGCACGTAGTCGCTCATCGCGATGTCGCCGTGCGCCAGACGCTGCAGCTTCTGGAACGCGACCGTGTTCGTCCACAACAGATCGATCGTGCGGCCATCAGCGCCCAGAGCGCGCTGCGGACGATACCGCGTTTCTGCGGGCCATTCGGGGTGATGGGCTGCCGGATTGTCCCAATCCATCAGGATCGCGCTATAGCCGGCATCGAGATAAAGGCCGACGAGACCGGCGGAATAAGCCTGCTCGTTCACCAGCGCGAGACGGGGGCGATGGCCCAGAAGCCGCTCGTACACCTCATGACCCAGCCGGAGATTGGCTTCGGTGACACCCGCCGGAACGAGAGGCCCGATGATCTGTGCGTAGCCCGAGCCGATCAGTTCGACGCGGCCCTCGGCGATCAGCGCTTTGGCTTCGCGGCACCAAGCCGGATCGCGAGCTTCGATTTCCGCGAGCGTGAAGCCGGTCGCTTCGATTCCAATCGGGCCCTGCTTCTTCGCCAGTTCGAGAAGCGGCCAGTAACAGCGGCGGATCACCTCGCCACGCTGCTCTTCCTCGATGGACGAAAAGGCAAGATTGAGATGGAACAGCGCGAAGAGATGGAGCGTCGCACCGGCGCCCTGTGTTTCACGCTTGCGGAGAGGCGCGTTCATTTTGTTTCGATCGCGAGGCGGGACAGCGCGTCGTTTGCGGCGGTGAGCGCGTCGGCGCGCGAGGCACCCGTTGTCAGCACCATCGCAGCGGACGGCCGTTTGTCGCCGGCGGGCGGAATGACGTCACCCGGCTTCGCCGTGACGACCAGCTCGGCCACGCCTTTCACTTTTCGCGCTTCCTCGACGCCTTTGACGCTGATAATGCGGCCCGGATTCGGGAAGGCGTAACGCTGGATCACGGGCGTCAGCACTTTCGCTTCGACCTCGTCGGCCGACACC
This sequence comes from Rhizomicrobium sp., assembly GCA_035524575.1. GTDB lineage: Bacteria > Pseudomonadota > Alphaproteobacteria > Micropepsales > Micropepsaceae > Rhizomicrobium. The sequence goes on along the minus strand of DATKON010000194.1, from coordinate 31,001 downwards.
GGCTCGCGCAGCGCGATCTTCATCGCGGCGCCAACGAAATCGACTCCGGTGTTGAGCGGAATCTCCCGCGTGCAGAAGAAGCCGCCCGAAAGCCGCGCCGCGAGCTCGATTACGTAGGCTTCGCCGTTGTGCACGACGATGTCGCCTTTGACCGTGCCGTTGGTGATGCCGAGCGCCGCGGCGGCCCGCGCGACGACGTCTTTCACCTTGGCCTGCGTGTCCGCGGGCAACTGGCTTGGCAGGTCGCCGCCGTTCTCGATGAAGAACGGCGCATAGCGCTCGAGATATTCATAGTTGCGGTCGGAGAAGCCGGGCGTGTAGCAGCGCCCGTCGATGATGATGCTCTCGGTCGAAACCTGCGGACCTTCGAGATAATCCTCGACCATCACGCGCTGCGTCGGCGAATGCGACATGGCGAGCATGAAGGCCTGGTTCAGATCCTTCACATCGGCGATGCGCTGGACGCCGCGGCTGCCGCGGCTATCGACCGGCTTTATGACGAGATTGGCGCCGCGCTCGATGGCGATGCGCGTCAGACACTGGGGCGTGGCGACGGGTGCGAACCACGGCACAGGCACGCCGGCGGCCTTGAAACACTCCTTCATCGCCAGCTTGTCGGAGGCGAGCCGCGCGCTTTCGGTCGAAAGTCCCGGCAGTCCCAGGCGCTGCAGCACGGCAGCGACCGTCATGGGCGCATCGGCGGCGACGCAGATGGCGCCGTCGATCTTGCGGATCTTGCGATGATAGCGCTCGGCCGCGGCCGAAGTTTCTTCCGGGCTATAGACGTCGGCGATGAGGCAGGAATCGGCAAAGGCAAAACCCGGCGCTTCCGGATCGCGATCGGACACGACCACCGTATAACCAAGCTCCTTGGCGCGGCGCGCCGCATCGGCCGCTTCCACACCGCCGGAGACAATGAGCAATGTCTTTGCCATCAGAAATAAAGTCCGCCATTGACGTTCAGCGTCTGCGCCGTGATGTAGGAGGAAGCGTCGCTTGCGAGGAACACCACCGCGTCGGCCACTTCATCGGTCGTGCCGAAGCGTTTCAGCAGAATCTGCTCCGCGGCTTTCTGCACGCTTGCCGCCTGCAGGCCGGTCGCCGCCATCTCGGACTGGATCAGTCCCGCCGCGACGACGTTGGAACGCACATTGTGCTGCGCGCCGAAGCGGGCGATCACCTGCGCCAGAGAAATAAGGCCGGCTTTCGAGGCTGCGTAGTGCGCGGTGCGTGGGCCGCCATATTGTCCGCTCACCGAACCGATATGGATGATCGAGCCGCCGCCCGACCTTGCGAGGAAGGGCAGGAACACCTGTGCGCAGACGAACGGGCCCTTGAGATTGGTGTCGAGAATCAGGTCCCAATCGGCGTCGGTCACCTGGTTGAAATCGGTCGGCTTGTTGATGCCCGCATTGTTGACGAGGATCGAGAGCGATCCGAACGCGGCGTAAGCGTCCTTGGCCGCCGCTTCGACGCTCGCGCGGTCGGTCACGTCCATGGGAATCGCCAGCGCACGGCGTCCGAGCATTTCGATCGCGGCGAGAGTCTTGCCGGCCTCGTCGCGGCGCGCCTGATAGGAGAAGGCGACATCGGCGCCGGCGCGGGCAAGATCCTTGGCGATGGCGCGGCCGATGCCGCGGCTGCCGCCGGTCACGAAGGCGCACTTTCCCGCGAGCGAGAAGCGCTGCATCACTTCTTGTCCTTTTTCGGCTTTCGGCCGACGACTTTCTTGGCGGCGCGCGCAATATGCGCGGCGGTCAGTTGATAGGCCTCCGCAAGCTCCTCGGGTTCGCCGGACGCGCCGAAGATATCCTTGACGCCGATGAACTCGATCGGGCGCGGATGCGAGGCCGCCAGCGCTTCTGCGACAGCGCCGCCGAGTCCGCCATGGATGTTGTGATCCTCAGCCGTGACGAAGGCGCCGGTCTCGCGCGCGCACAGTTCTAGCAGCTCCCTGTCGATCGGCTTGATGGTCGGCATGTTGACGACGCGGGCCGAAATGCCGTCGGCCTTCAGCATATCCGCCGCTTCCAGCGATCGCGCCACTTCGACGCCGCAGGCGACGAGCGTCACGTCATTGCCGCTGCGGATGACTTGGCCCTTGCCGATTTCGAATTTGTGGTCTTCGCCGAAGATCCGCTGCGAGGGGCTGCGACCCGTACGCATGTAGACCGGACCGTCGAATTCGAGGATGGCGCGCGTCGCCAGCCGCATTTCGGTCGCATCGGCAGGCGAGATGACCGTCATCCCGGGAATCGCGCGAAACGCGGCCAGGTCTTCCAGCGCCTGCGCCGAGCCGCCGTCGGGACCGACATCAAGACCGGGATGGCTGGCCACGATTTTGGCATTGCGGCGCGAATAAGCGATCGACAGCCGCGCCTGCTCGATGGCGCGCAGGCAGAACACGGCGAACGTCGTCACGACGGGAATAAGCCCCACCGAGGCGAGGCCGCCGGCCGCGGCCATCATGTTCTGCTCGGCGATGCCGAACTGCAGAAAGCGGTCGGGATGCGACTTGCGGAAATGATGGGTCCCGGTGCCGCCGGCGATGTCGGCGTCGAGCACGACGAGCTTCGGAAAGTCATAGGCCAGCTGCGACAGCGCCTTGCCGAATGCCTCGCGCAGCGAGTCGCCGCTGGTGCCGATCAGGGCGGGGGCCAGAGTCTCAGAGGTCGCTTGCATCGAGCCAATCCTTGATTTCCTGGCGCGACGCGCCGAGCACGCGCAAGGCATCGTCGGCCTGCGCTTCCGTTAATCTGACGCTGCCGTGCCAGGCCGGCACGTTCTCCATGTAGGGCACGCCTTTGCCTTTGACCGTGTGCGCGATGATGCACGACGGCCTGCCATGCGTGGCGGCGGCTCTACGCAACGTGGTGAGGATCATCGGCACGTCGTGGCCGTCGATTTCGGCGACCGCCCAGTCGAAGGCGCGCCATTTCGCGGCGAGCGGTTCGAGACCCATGATGTTGGAATTCTGGTCGTCGCTCTGCAGCTTGTTGTAGTCGATGATGACGCACAGATTGTCGAGACGATGATGGGCCGCGCACATTGCCGCTTCCCAGATCGAGCCTTCCTGCAATTCACCGTCGCCCAGCAGCGTGTAGACGCGGGCGAAGCTGTTCTGCAGCTTGAGGCCCATCGCCATGCCGAGCGCGACGGAGAAGCCCTGGCCCAGCGAACCGGTGCTGGTCTCGACCCACGGGAGATCGAGCACGTGCGGATGACCCTGGAACGGACTGTTCAGCTTCCTGAGCCGCAGCGCTTCGCGGGGTTTGCAATAGCCGTAATGCGCCGCCACCGCATAAAGCATCGGCGCCGCGTGACCCTTCGACAGCACGAAACGATCGCGATCGGGGTCACCGACCGTATCGGGCCAGAGATTGAGCTCGGCGCCGAACAGGCTCGCGATGATGTCCGCACAGGACAGTGCGCCGCCGGGATGCCCCGAGCCGGCATGGTAGATGGCGGATATCGCGTGCTGGCGCGCATAGCGCGCGGCCTGCGCGACTTCCGCCACGAGTTCCTGGACGGGCGAGGCGGGCGAAGCGTGACGGTCGATATTGGCGGGCTGAGCGGTCATCTGTTGTTTCTCATGCGGCTTTGCTGAGGCGGGCGTCGGCCAGGAGGTCGGCGTAGAAAAGAATCTTGGCGCGCGGTGCGAGGCGTCTGGCTTCTGCGGCGATTTCGGCGGCGAATCCGCGCGACATCACGATCACGACGTCGGGATTGGCAGCGGCGAGGGCCTCCGGGCCGCTCAGCTTGCAGCCATGACGTTCGTCGACATGCGCCTTCAGATGCGAATCGATCAGGAGCGACAGCTGTGTCGGCGCAAAACGACCATGCACCACCAGCGTGTCGAAGAGACGGCCCGCGCCCCACATCGCGACTCGCTTCGGCGCCATCGCTTGGATCGCCGCGGCCACATGCGTAAGCGCGGAGAGGTTGCGCGCGCGATTGGCGATGTAGGCGGCGACGAGGCGTTCGGCTTCGGCAACTTCGCGGCTATCGAGATTCGCGGCCGGAAAGCCCGTATAGGCTTTGCGCGCGACGACCAGCAGATTTTCGCGATCTTCGGCATCCGGCGGCGCGATGAGCTCAAATCCGGCGGATGCAATCATGCGCATCAGCGTGCGTGAGGAGAAATGATAGAGATGCTTGTCGATGAACCATTCCTCGACGATGTCTTCGGCTTCGAGAATGGCGGTGTTCGGGGCATCGACGAGGAGAATCCCGCCGGGCTTCAGCGTGCGCCAATGGTCCGAAAGCACGCGCGCCGGGTTCGCGAGATGCTCGATCGTGTGGCAGGAATGGACGATGTCGAAGCGGCTGGATTCGAGGGGTGCATCTTCGATGCGCGCCTCGATCAGCTCGCAGCGTTCGATGCCGGCGCAGGCCTTGGCCACGCGCTCATCCGGCTCCACGGCGACCATGTGTGCATGGGGCGCGGCTTCGAGAAAGGCGCGGGCGAAACTGCCGCGATTGGATCCCACATCGAGTATCTGGAACCTGGTCGTGAGATCGACATGGTGCCTCAGCGCCGTAACGGCGGCATTGGTGCGGAAGCCTTTGCCGTAACGGACATTGCCCCAATCGGCGCCGCTCGAGACGGACGCCTGTGCTCGGGCCGCGCGGTCGGTGCGGGGCAGGCTCTGGAGAAGTCCGCAGTGATGACAGAGGTAAACAGTCAGTCCGCGCGTCGAACGATCGGGGCGGTAAATCGCCTCTAGCGCGTGGCGGCGACAAAGATCGCACGCTTCCGTCATGGAGATAGCCCCGGGGAACGTTCCGGTAACCATCTTCCAACATCTGCCGTTAATAATTCACTACATACTCGGGCGTTTCCGCGTAGCCGAGACGCTCCATCATCGAATAGGCGATGGAGTCGAATGCGACGCGCTGGCGGGGGTCGAGCAGCGTGTCTTCGGGACGGTTCACGTTGTGCGGGCGGGCGAACATTTCCGCCACGTCCTTGCGGCAATGAAGTCCGAGAAAGCCGAAGAGACGGGCCACCGCTTCCGGATCGGCATGAAGCTCTTCCAGCCGGACGAAATATTTCCGACCGGCCGGCAAAGCATCGAGCGAGTCCAGAATGACGCGATTGATTTCGACCCAATGCCAGGCGATGCGTTCGAACCGGCTGAAGCTGCCGAACGCCGTGCTTCGAGGATCGTCGGACCTCGGTAGCGGCCACCAATATTTTTTCTCGGGCGGCGGCGCCAGCTGGCCGTGCGGATCGGCCGCATAGGCCTTGAGCGCGAGTGTCGAGCGGTCGTCGTAACACTCGTCTTTCAGCTTATGGAAATAGGAGCTCGCGACCTTTCGCCCGTCGCGTACGAGATGGACGAACTTCGCATCGGGAAAGAGCTCGGCGAGCTCGGGGATCAGCCACGACGCCTTGTTGGAGGAATCGCCCCAAAGTCGCGCGGAGGAATAGGCAACGGCCGCGCCATAGACGGTGCGCAGAGTTTCGAGCGTTTGTTCGGGCGTGATCCAGCCCATATAGCGGCGCACCGCCAGCGGCTGAACAATGTGCACCATGTATTCGTGATGCATCTCGACATCGGGCACGGCCGACAGGGCCTTGTGCAGCATCGCGGTGCCGGATCGTCCGCTCGAAACGATGAAGAACGGCGATGTTGTTTCGGTCACGTTTTGACGGCGATGATGGCGGCCTCGCGGCCGAGGCCCGCGTTCGCCAGCGCGTGATAGAATGCGCGCCGTGTCTGGCCGAGACCGGCCGCCTCGAGGGCCAGATCGAAGCGCTTGCGCTTCGTGTGGCAGGCGCGGCCGAGGATCGGGTCGCTCGTATAGTTCTCGCCCATGAGCAGGAATAGCTCCATGGGAAAGCTGGTCGTGCGGTCGGCGACGCGGAAGCCCAGGCGTTCGAGCAAGCCCGCCAGCGAATCGAAATCGAAATAGTTCAGGTGATGCTTGGGCGAAACCCACCATTCCGTGTGGGTCGTGGCCGCCCGCGCGGCGATCTGGAAGGGCGAGTAATCGTTCGGGGTGTTGACGCAGAGAACACCGTTCGAATCCAGCAATTGCCTGGCCGCGATGAGGAGCGCGGCCGGGTCCGGCACGTGTTCCAGAACATTGTTCAGCTGGATGGCGTCGAAATGCCCGAGCCCGGGCGCGGTCTCCGTATTGAAGAAACCTTCCGCCACTTCGAGGCCGAGGGCCCTGGCATGGGCGGCGGCCTGCCGGGACGGCTCGACGCCGAGCACCTGCCAGCCGCGGGATTTGGCGGTCCTCAGGAAAAAGCCGGGTCCCGACCCGATATCGAGCAGCCGCCGGCGCTGGGACGGCAGAAGCCGCTCGAAAATCTCGAGTCGGTCGTTCTGCGCGAGCTCTGCCCAGTCCTGGTCTTCGCCCGCGTGGGTGAGGAAGCTGGGCTTCTCATCGCGGTAATAGTCTTCGCGATAAGTGGCTTCGAGCGCATGCGCGTGGGGAAGCGGCACAACATGCCGGAAGCCGCACATTGCGCAGTCGATGACGTCGAGGCCATTGGCCTTCGAGATGCGCAAACCTTCGTGTGATTGCCAGGCAATCACGGTTTCCGCAGCAACGATTCCCATTTGTTGTCGGTCCTATCCCTTCGTTAACGTTCTTTTAGCCAAGCGGTCTTTAAAAACAGTTAAGGCTGGAGGAGATGCACGTGGACCGACCGCTCTTTATCGCGGAAGCCTCAAGCAACCACGCACAGGATCTGGATCGCGCGCTGGCATTCGTCGATGCCGCGGCCGAGTGCGGTGCGGACGCCGTGAAATTCCAGCTCTTCAAGATCGAGCGCATGTTCGCGCCGGAGATTCTCGCCAGAAGCGCAAAACATCGCGCGCGTAAAGACTGGGAGCTGCCGGTTACTCATTTGAAACCAATTTCCGAGCGCTGCCAGGCGCGCGGCATCCAATTCTCCTGCACCCCGTTCTATGTCGAAGCGGTCGAGGAACTGAGGCCGTTCGTGAATTTCTATAAGGTTGCTTCGTACGAACTGTTGGTGACGCCATTGCTGGAAGCGTGTGCAAAAACAGGAAAACCCATTGTATTGTCGACTGGAATGGCGACTCTCGAGGAAATTTCAGCCGCCGCGGCGACGGTCACGAACGCCGGCGCGCGAGACCTGACGATCCTTCACTGCGTGTCCGCCTATCCTACGCCGGTTAACGAGGCAAACCTTTCTGCGATCGAGAGCTTGCGCCGCGCAACCGGCGCGAAGGTCGGCTGGTCGGATCACACGCGCAAGCCGTCAGTCATCGAGCGCGCCGTGCATCGTTGGAACGCCGCCGCGATCGAATTCCATCTCGATCTCGATGGCGAGGGTGCGGAATACGCGGCAGGCCATTGCTGGTTGCCGGAAGAGATTGCGCCGGTCATCGCGCGCATCCGTGAAAGCCTCGATGCGGACGGCACGGGTTTCAAAGGCCCGCAGCCTTCCGAGCTTTCCGATCGCGAGTGGCGCGCCGACCCCGTCGACGGCATGCGCCCGTTGCGCGCGATCCGCGCCGGCTGGAAACCCGCTGCATGACGCCCATCCCGGAGCCGGGCGATCACTTGCGCATCGTCGCCGTCATTCAGGCGCGGATGGGCTCGACCAGATTGCCCGGCAAGGTCCTCAAGCCGATCGCCGGCAAGCCGCTGCTCTGGCATATCGTGCATCGCCTCAGGCGCTCGCAATTCATCGAGCAGATCGCCATCGCCACCTCCAACAATCCGCTCGACGATGCGATCGTCGAGTTCGGCCGCGAGAACAACGTCGCCGTCGTGCGTGGACCGGAAGACAACGTGTTGGCGCGCTTCGCCCGAGCCGCCGAGCTTCTCGACGCCGACATCATCGTTCGCGTGTCCGCCGACGCGCCCTTCGTCGATGCCGATTTCATCGATCACCTGATCGAGCATCTGATCGAGCAGAACGGTGACTATGTGCTTCTCGAAGAGGGCGCTATCACCGGACATGAAGGGGTCGATCCGTTCAGCCGGCGCGGACTCGACAAGCTGATGATGGATGCCAGCGCCGACCCCGTCGCGCGTGAGCATGTGACGGGCTATTTCAAGCTTCATCCGGACTTCGTGCGCATTGCGCGCGCGCCCGCCTATCCGCCGCTGGCGCATGAAGGCGGCCGGCTGACGATCGATACGCCGGACGATCTTGCTTTCGCCGAAGCGTTGCACGAGCGCATGGCGGCCAAGGCGGGCGAAGCCTCGCTGGCCGATTTGTTGCTGCTGCTCGAGCGCGAGCCGTCACTGCGCGAGATGAACGCGCATGTGCGGCAGAAGCCTATCGTATCCATAGGCGGCCTCGCGCTAATTCGCTGCGACGGCGGCGGTCGCTTCGGTTATGGCCATGTGAAACGCATGGTGGCGCTGGCGCGCGCCCTTCGCGACCGCGAAGGCCTCGGCTCGATCTTCGCCGTCAACGGCACGGAGGATGCGCTGCAGCCGATCCTGCGGGCCGGCTTTGAGGCGACACTGATCGATGGCACGAAGGACATGGAAGAGCTCGGCGCCATTATCGGCGGGCGCGCGCCCGACATGCTGATCCTCGATCAGCGCGAAGGTCTCGGCCGAGCAGAGTTCGCCGAGCTCGGCAGGCGGGTCTCGTTGACGGCGGTGATCGACGATGCCTCCCCGCGCCGTCTTGCAGCAGACTATGCCTATTATCCGCCCGTGCCGCAGGCCGAGAGACTGGACTGGGCAGATTCGAGTTGCGCGCGCCGCATCGGGTGGCAATGGGCAATTCTCGGCCAAAACAAGCCGGCGGCCGCATGGCCTAATGCGTCAGGGCGGGCGACATTGCTCGTCACGATGGGCGGCAGCGATCCCAACGGTCTGACGATCAAGTGCGCGCGTGCATTGTCGGAGCTAGGCCCGACCTTCCGCGCGCGTTTTGTCATCGGTCCCGGCGTCGCCAATCGTTCGCAGCTGGCGCGGACGATCGTGTCGCTGGCGTCGAATTTCGAAACCCTGGAAGGCGCCGACGGCCTGGCCACTGAATTTGCGTCATGCGACGCAGCGCTCGCCGCCTTCGGCGTCACGGCTTACGAACTGGCGGCCTATGGTGTGCCGGCGCTTTATCTGTGCCTCGATCAGGACCACGTGCTGTCCGCGACGGCGTTCGAGGCGGCCGGGGTCGGCCACTCCCTGGGACTCGCCTCGGAAGTGAGCGAAGAGGAGATCGCGCGCGCAGCGTCCGATCTTTTAAACGATCCCGTCCGCCGCAAGGACATGCGCATGGCGGGACTGTCGACAGTCGACGGTGAAGGGGCAGCGCGGGTGGCCGCCGATCTTTCATATCAGTTGAACGCGCGCAGAACCCCCACCGACCGCTGTGCGCAGGAGCGCTAACGCGCGGCTTACGAGGCGTGCGCGCTCACCAGCGCCAGCTTCGTGTTGTAGTCCTTCTGGACCGCGATAATGGCGAGCCGTGCCTGGCGCAGCGTGTCGCCGGTGCAGAGCGCCTTGTCGAAATGCGCATGCATTTCGCGATGGACGCTGAGCGTATTGCCGTCGAGAGTCCAGTGGGCGCGATAATCGATATTCGTCGACGTCACCACCGCGTCCTGCGGGATCGATACCAATCGCTTGTCCGCCGGAATCACCAGCTGATAGTCATCCGACACCGTTCCGCTGAAGCACGGCACCGCGGCCGATGTCAGGTACCGCACGTCGGCGACGGGACCGAGCAGTGCGGGGCTATAGGCGTCGATCAGGTTCAGACCTTCGGGCAAGGAAAAGCCCTGATCGGTCTCAAGCCCTGCGCTAGTCTGATAATGTCCGCTATAAACATATTGCGGCGTCAGCTCCGTCGTCGGCGAGAACGAGTACGAACCGCTAGCCGTCTCCATTTTCCGCGTGCGCAGAACGCCGGCGGCGACGGCATCAAGGCCTCGGGCGACCGCCTGGTTCGCAACCGTGCGCATGACGCCCGCCATTGCACCGGTCGCCACCGCACGATGTGTGCCGGTCAGCCTTCCATAGGCGTCAAGCTGAAGCACGGTCGACGAGGAATAGGTCGATTCCGTCTCCCGCAGGACCGGCGTGTGCTGCAAAGCTTGGCTGGCGCCGACGCGGACAACGGGCTTGCCGTATTCGAACGGCGGCAATTCGCCGAACGGCGGCGAGTTGGCGGTCGTATCCGCATAGATTCCGAATTCCGGCAGCCAGACGATCATGTGGTTGAAGGTCAAAAGCTGCGGCACCTGCGGCAGGAAATAGCCGTTGGTCGCATTGATGATGACGGGCTCGCTCGCGATGCCCTTGGCTTTCAGCAGGGCGGAATAGAGGATCGCGTGGTCCTTGCAGTCGCCATAACCGTTCGCAAGAATCGCGTCAGCCGAATGCGGCGCCACGCCGCCGTCTCCGAACACCAGCGCAACATAGCGGATATGGGCCGAAACCCATTCGTAGAGCCTGCGCGCCTGTTCGCGGTGATCGCCGGCTCCAGCCGTGATTTCGTCGGCTTTTTCCGCGATGCGCGGCGTCACTTCGAGCTTGGATGCAACCATCGGCGCATAAGCCTGGATCATCGCATCGAAATTGCCGGTCGTTGACGCGAAGACGCGCTGGCCTTGATCGAAATCGGACAGGAACTGCGGAAACTCCATGGTCGGCGTGCGATTTGAATAGTGGATCGTATAGGTCAGCTCGTCGCCGTCCGTGCTCTTCTGCACGGCAAAGCCGTAGGAGTCGAAATTCAGCGGCATCGATCGCGGTGTGGAAAAGGTGATCGTCTCGTTGTCGATTTCGATCACGCGCGGAATGTGGAGGCCGAAATAAAACTGTCCCGGGATCGGCGGCCGCGACTGCATCACGGAGTCGTAGACGAGCGTGTCTCCCGGTTCGACGTTCGGGAACAGGATCACTTTTTCCTTCAGATCCGTGAACAGCGGAGACGGCACCGCTTTCTGGCGGACAAGGATCGCGTCCGGCGCCACCGGAATTCTGGTCCCGTCGCGCTTCAGCGTGTAGGCATTCCTGATTTCGAGGCTTTGCAGCGAGTCGGAATAGGCGAGCGCGGGCTGGGCGAGTATCGAAACAGCCTGGGGCGACAAGAGCTGCATTTCGACATGCGACGTCACCGTCGAGGTTCCGTCGCTGTGGATATCGAAGTGGTTGTTGACGACGAGGAAGCGTGCGGGCACGCCGGCCGCGGGGCTCGTGGACGCCGTCGGGGATTGCGCGAGGTCGATCGCAGCGGCGGGAACACCCGGAATGGCTTCCGTGGTCGGCGTCAGCGCGACGTCATAGAGTCCGCTGAGCACATCGGGGGCCTCGTCGCCCGCATAGTCCGCGCCGGAATAGTCCTGATCGGAATAGTCGGTCGGATCGTCCGCGGCCTGTGCGCTCGCGAAATGCGGCGTCGTGAACAGGACAAACACACAAGCGAGCGCGACGTACGTCGCGCGCGATAACACCATGTTCATGCAAGGATCCCCCACCTGCCTGGCGGCAGTATAGGGAATAGTTAATGCAAAGGCGAGGCGGTCCTAGGCCGTCATTGCGCGCCTTGGCTCCCAATCCAGCGAGCAGCTTTGGCGAAGGCGCTTGTCCAGTCGCCGCGCTTCGCCGGCATCATCAATTCGCAAGCGGGCGCAAAGGGCTCGTAAGTCTGGCCGAAAGCTGTCCAACTTGTATCAAAGAGGATTTTGGCGGTTGCCACACCGACGCCGGCGGCAAGCCAGGAGACCGCGGTCGGCGCACTCACCACAGCGTCGAGCTGGGAAAGCATGGCGCAGGTGCGATCGAGATCGTTCTTCTGATCAAGGCCCGGCGCGGCAAAGATCTTGCGGCCGCTCATCGTCTCGAGTTGCGAAAGCTCTTCGCCGCGTACGTCATATTGTGCACAGACGAGCGTGCCGGGCAGCGCGCGCAGGAATTTCGCCCAGGCCGCGAGCGGGGCGTACTGCACATTGCGTGCGCCGCCGGAAAGACCGCTGCGCCAGCAAAGACCGATCCACGGTCCCTGTCCCGCCTGCCGGAACGCCTTGCCCCAATATTCGGCTTCGCCGACATCCGGCCTGAGATAACGGTGAGGCTTGGGAAAGCGCGAGAGATCGCCGCGCAACATATGCGGCAGCGAGCCGAGCTCGATCGCCAGCGGGTCGCCCTGTTCGCCCTCCAGCCAGTCGTAGCGCGCAACAGCAACCCCTTCGCGCGTTTCGATGCGGCTGGAGCGGACGTCAACGGTTGGAAACGAGCGCGCAAACAGATCGGCAAGCCGCGCCTCGCATTCAAGAACGACGCGACCGCCGTCGCGCGCGGCGCGAGCGGCAAGTTCTGGAATGAGGCTCGCGAACATCAGCTGGTCGCCGATGCCCTGTTCGGCGCGAATGAGTAACCTCTTGCCTTTCAAAGCGTCCCCCTTCCAGCGCGACAGTGCGCGGTCAGGACGCGGCGCCTGGGAGAGCGCGAGGCGGGATTCGTAATCGTGCCAGCCGTCTTTCAGATTGCCGTGCAGAAGATGCAGCACCGCGCGATTGAGCTTCGCCTGGGCATTGTCGGGATCGCGCGCGATGACCGTCTCATAGAGTGCGAGCGCCTCATCCATCCTGCCGTCGTCGGCGAGAATGTCGGCGAGATTGCCGAGTGCAGGCGGATAATCGGGCCGCAAGGCAAGTGCCTTGCGATAATGGTCGGCGGCGCGCGAGGCATCGCCCTTGTCGCCATGGAGCGAGCCCAGGGTCAGCCACAGCTCCGGCGTTTCGGGAAAGCGCGCCAGTGCCGGCGTCAACAGCCTTTCCGCGGCCTCGAACTGGCCTTCGGCGCGCAGCAGATTGGCGAGATTAACGAGCGCCTCGAGGCGTTGAGGCTCCTGTGCAAGCACCTGCCGGAAAAAGGCTTCCGCCGGTCTCGGCATGCCGAGGGCAGACGCCGTATTGCCGAGCGCGAAGAGCACGCGCACATCGCCCGGCCGCTCGCTGAGGGCGGCCTCGTAACAGCCGATCGCTTCGGCATGCCGGTTGGCGGCCGAAAGGGCAAGGCCTTCCGCGTAAGGGTCGCGTTTCGTGCGCATATCCCAAAATGTGCGCGTTCCGGTAAAGGTGGCGTTAAGCAAGCTTCCCGAGGAAAAGACCGGGTACGCATTAGCGCGCGCTTAACCCCGCCCGGCGAAAATCGTTCCACGTTGTTCGCCAAGGGGTTGGTCGTGACGTTCACGCCCATTGCGCTCGATTCGTCGTCGCTGCTGAATTTCTATTCATCGCAGCTGCAATCGATTGCGCTGAATGCACAAAGCGAAGCCGCCTCGAATTCGCAGGCGCCGGCGAACGGTGCATCGAGCAACAGCAGCAGCTTCGGAAAGCCCGTAACGGTTTCAGCCTCGGGAACGTCGTCGAGCTCGGGTCAGACGCCGCCCTGGACCGAGCCGCAGACCCTGTCGACGGCGGCACTCGACGCCGAAGTGTTGGGGACGACGAACTTCATCCAGCCGAACACCACACCGCTGGTCGGAGCGAGCGGCGCAACGAAGGCAACGCAGCAGGACAACCAGAATCTCTTCACGCTTTACCAGGCGGTGTCGAAGCTGGCGACGCTGGCCGGCATGGCCTCGCAGAAGGGTCTTACGGCGGGGCAGCAGCAGGGCTACAACACGCGCTTCCAGCAGGGCCTGCAGCAGATCGAATCCTTCATCAGCGGTACAACCTTCAACGACCTGACGCTGCAGGCGAAGTCGCCGAGCGCCTCGGTCACAAGCAAGGTCGGCGTGCCGCTCGCATCGTTCCAGTACAACGGCGGCACGATCGTGTCGGACGCGCAGTACAACAATGCGCTGCCGAATATCAGCGCCAGCGACAGCTTCAACATCGCGGTCACCAAAGGCAACACGACGACCAATGTCGCGATCGACCTTTCGCAGGTGCAGGGCGGTCTGACGATCGGCAACATCGTCAGCTACGTCAATCAGCAGCTGAAGGCGGCCGGGTTCTCTTCGACTTTCTCCGTCAACATGACGAGCGGCTCGGCCAGCGACGTGCAGAAGGCGAGCTATGGCATTTCGATTTCTTCGGCGCCGGGCGAGCAGCTCAGCCTTTCGTCGGCAGGAGCTACACCGGATCTCATCGTCGCGGAGACGGGAGGCTCGCCCACGGGGTCGCCGGCAACGGGTACGCATGCCGCTACGCAGCCGGACAACCAGGGCACGATCACCGCGCTGACCAATCTTTCTTCGAGCTCGCCTTCAACACAGTTCCAGGCGACGGAAGCTCCCTCGTCGGGCACGACGACCGCCGTGCAAACCGTCGTCGATGCGCAAGGCAATGTCTACGAAGTGGGCAATGCCACCGGCAATATGGGCAACCAGCTCAACCAGGGTTCGCAGGACGTCTATCTGACGAAATACGATTCCGCCGGCAATCTGCAATGGTCGGTGCTGCTCGGCAGCGCGGGCACCGCGTCGGCCTATTCGCTTGCCCTCAATCCCTCGACAGGCGGTGTCGTTCTTTCCGGTGCAACGACCGCCGATCTGACGCCGACCGCCGTCACCAACGGCAACAAAGACAGTTTCGTCGCGTCTTACGACGCAAACGGCAACCAGCTCTGGACGCAGCAGCTTCCGACGCTGTCGGCCAACCAGGCCAATGCCGTCACGGTCGACAGCCAGGGCAATGTCTATGTCGGCGGTTCGGTCACCGGATCGATCGGCTCGGGCCAGACGAATGCGGGCGGCAACGATGCGTATCTGGCGCAGTTGAGCAGCTCCGGCGCAGTCGTCTCCGAACAGCAATTCGGCACTTCGGGCAACGACCAGGTCTCGGCGATGGGGACGATGTCCGACGGCAGCGTCGTGGTCGCGTCGGTGCAGAACGGCCAAGCCGTCCTTTCGAAATATTCCAGCGGGAACATCACGGGCTCGCCGGTCTGGACCATGAATCTCGGCAGCCTCAATGGCGGATCGATCAGCGGTCTCGCCATCTCGGGCAGCAATGTCTACGTCTCCGGCACGTCGAGCAACGGAGCTTTGACGGCGGGTGGCCAGGCCACGGTTGCCAATGCCAGCGACGGCAGCACCGATGCGTTCGTCTTCTCCGCCACCGACAACGGCACATCCGCGACCGCCAAGACGGTCAGCTATGTCAGTGCTCCGGGCGGCTCGACCACTGCCGGCAACGTCACGGTGGGCCCGGACGGCACGGTCTATCTCGCGGGCTCGACGACGGGCACTTTCGCCGGCCAGACGCGCACGCTTGCCAATGCCAGCAACGCCTTCGTCGCCGCGCTCTCCAGCAGCGGCACCATCAACTGGACGAAGGAGTTCGGCGGCGCCGACGGTCAGTCGACAGGCGCGAGTGTTGCGGTCGATCCCGCGGGAACAAGCGTGCTGACGGCGTTGGGACTCCCGAGCGGCAATATCAACGTCAACCAGACCGTTGATCTAACCTCGCAGACGACGCTGCGCGCGGGTGATTCTTTCCAGATGAAGACCGAAGGTACGGGCGGACGCACCTCCACCATCACGATCACGCAGGGCGAAACGCTTCAGCAGCTCGCCGACGCGATCAACGCCGAGCTCCTGTCCTCCGGCAAGGCGACCGTCACCTATTCTTCGACCGGCGGCCAGGCGCTCCAGATCACGGCCAGCGCGGGCCAGACGATCAACATCATGTCGGGCCCTGCCGATACCGATGCCCTCGGCCGGCTCGGTATCACGCCGGGTGTCATTACGGCGTCGGCAAAGAAAGGTTCGACGAGCAAGACGACCGGAACCTCCTTTGGGGTAAACTTGGCGGGCAACTCATCCTCGTCGGGCGCCTCCAGCACGGCGAAACCCGTGATCGGTCTCGGCCTCAACACGAATATCGATCTTCTCAGTTCGGGCGATGCTGGCGTTGCAAAAGTGTCGTTGCAGAACGTGATGACGGCGATCACCAACGCCTATCAGAAGATCAATACGCCCGCATCCACATCGACGACGCCGACCGCACCGGCATCGAAACAGGTGCCGGCGCCGTCCATCCTTGCGCAGCAGCAGGCCGGTTATTCGCTGGCATTGGCGACGCTCAATGCGATGCCGGTCATACCGACGATCTCCTCGTCCAAGCCGAATTCCATCGGCATCTCGTCAGCGTCGCTGATGTCGGCGCTGATGGCCTGAGAGCGAAAATTCCGCGTCCGGAACATCGCGGTTAATCTCTGTTAACTATGGCCGGGCCATGATGCGTGCCGATTCTGGCTGGGCACGCACTATGAAAATGATCCGGGATTTGTTGTTCGACGTCTCTCCGTATGACGGGTTCGACCGTTCGCCTTATCCTGTCGATCTGCAGGGTTGGGGCTCGGATCATCCGATCCTCACGAAAGCGATAGAGGTTGTGCGCCCGATGCGCGTGGTCGAGGTCGGATCGTGGAAAGGCCGCTCTGCGGTCAACATGGCCCGCAAGATCAAGCATCTCGGCCTCACCTGCGAACTCGTCTGCGTCGATACCTGGCTGGGCGCGCCGGAACACTGGCTGAAGCTGCATCCCGATCTCTACGCCTCGCTCAAGATCGTCAACGGCTATCCGGAACTCTATTATACCTTCCTGTCGAACGTGATCGCGCATGAGGTGCAGGACATTATCACGCCGTTTCCGCAGACGTCGGAGAATGCGGCGAAGGTTTTCCACCGCATCGGCGCCAAGTTCGACATCGTTTATATCGACGGCGCACACGAATTCGCACCGGTTAAACGCGATCTCGAGCTTTACTGGGATCTCGTGTCGGATGACGGCATTCTGATCGGCGACGACTATCTGATCTGGGCGGGCGTCACCGAAGCTGCCAACAGCTTCGCGCGGGAACGCGAACTTCATCTCGTTGCGGAGAACGGCAAGTTCCTGCTTTGCAAGGGCCGCTACTCCGCAATGATCGGCCTAGGTGCCGGTCTGTCCGCGGCTGCCGCTGCTTAAATCCGCTAACCGTTGAGAGGCCCGGGTGCGCTGCGGCTCGCTCGGCTCGTTGACCTTTGGTCCAATGGCCGTTGTAGCAACGAGGATGCAGTGACATTCGCGCATGAGCCTCTGTCGAGGCGGCAAGCAGCGGAGCCGGCCAATGAAAACAGTCTCGATTTTCGCATTCGTGCTTCTTGCTTCCGCGCAGACTGCGCTCGCGGACCCGCCGGCACGTGATTCCGCGGAAGGCAAGCTCTGTCTCGCCGGGATGCGCACCGGCACCGACTTGACGCAATACAGAACCGTTCTCTTCGCGCCGCTCGCCGTGCCGCCGGACGTGCAACGCGCCGTGCCGCCGAACGGCTTTCCGCCGGTCGCCGCGCCGCATCAGACGACCGACCGCGATGTCCGGCGCCTGCAGGATGCCTTTTCGAGATCGATGCAGAGCGTTTTGTGGAGGAACGGCTACAGGGTCGTCACCGTGCCCGACGATCACACGCTCATCGTTTTCCCGCGCGCGGTGAAGATCGTCCTCAATCCGCAGGTCCAGCGCGGCAATTACGGGATCGACTACATCCTGTCGAGCACCGTCGGTTCGCTCGAGATCTCGGCAGTTCTCGTCGACGGTGCGACGCGGAAGCCGATCGGCGAAATCGGTGGTCGCGAATATTCGGCCAATCTTTGGGGAATCGATCCCGCATTCATCCCGTGGAGTGGTGCGGGCGATGCCTTCGACGAATGGGCAACCGATCTCAGCGACATGCTGCGTGCAAGATGACTCGGAAAGGAGTTTCGCCATGAACCGATGGAATTCCGCAATGTGGGCCGGCGCCATTGCATTGGCGCTCTTTGCCGGCGGACAATCTCTCGCCGATCCGCCACAGACGCTGCCGGGAGGTCTTCAACGCGTCCAGACCAACAAGGTCACGCTCGCCTATGTGCGACCCGGCACGAACTGGGGGAAATATAAGACGATCCTTCTGCGCAAGCTGGCCGTGCCTGCCAATGCGCGCAACGCGGCGCCGCCGGGCGCCTTTCCCGAGTTCGGCGAGAGCTACCTTTTGTCGGACAGCGACGTCGCGACGCTACAGCAGAGCTTTTCGGACTCGATGCACAACGTCCTCAGCAATGCGGGATTCACTTTCGTGACAAAGCCGCAGGCCGACACGCTCATCGTCGCACCCCAAATCGTCAAGATCCTGCTCAATGCGCCCATCCAGAACACGCGAGAAACCTATTCCGGAATGGGCTTCACGGTTTCGCAGGGCGGCGGTGCCATCGAAATGGCGGCCGTGTTGGGCGACGGCGCCAGCAACACGGTCATTGCCGAAGTGGTCGACCGCAAATACGGCTCGAATATGTGGGGCCTCAACAACAGCGTCACCAATCTGGCCGAAGCGCGAGATATCTTCGACCAATGGGCCAATGATCTGAGCGACAGGCTGACGTCGAAGTAGACCGGCGCAGGTGCGAGATCACACCACGCTGTTGTAGACGATGGCGCCCGGGGTCTTGGGTTTGGCGTTGACGGGCGGCACATAAGGCCGCTGCTGCGCGCGCTTCTTGGCGACGTCTTCCGCGATGGCGCGGATCATGCCTTCGGTGCAGGTCTTCACCCGCATCAACACCCGATTGTGCACGGCGAGCGTCTCACGGAAGCGCGACGTCGCCTCGGTCAGCTTGTCGAGCGTAACCTTTGGAAGCGTCGGTAGAGCGGCCGCTCCCAGCGCTTGCGCCTCGCGCGCATACATCGCCAGCAATTGCTGCACTTCGGGCGTGTGCGAGCGCATCTCGCGGGGGCGTCCGCGCTCGAGTGCGGCGATATCGTCATGCAGCGCCTCGATGAGCCGCTCCGTCAGCGCCAGCAGCTTGTCGGCCTTCCGCGGATCCGCAGTCATGAACGTTGCTCCTGCAATTTGATGAGCTGGGCCGCGACCGGCGCGGCAAGGCCGAAGCCGCCCTGTTTTTCGATCTGTTGTCCATATTGGTCGAGCATCAGCGAGCGGAACATCTGCTCGCCTTCGCCGCCGCCGAAGGGGCCGTCCGTCGGGATGTCGGCGAACATCTGGCCGAGGAATTCCGAGATGAACACGGACTCGAATTGCTGCGCGGCCTTCTT
Organism: Rhizomicrobium sp.; assembly: GCA_035524575.1. Taxonomy (GTDB): domain Bacteria; phylum Pseudomonadota; class Alphaproteobacteria; order Micropepsales; family Micropepsaceae; genus Rhizomicrobium. The sequence continues at coordinate 12,023 of DATKON010000194.1, read as the reverse complement.
CGCCGCAGCGGCGTTCGCTGTGGCCGCCGGCGCCTGCACGGGCTGCGCTTTCGCCAGCGTCATTGCCGAGGTGATGTCGAGCCCGCTCATCCGATCACCTGGATTTCGGCCTGCAGCGCGCCTTCAGCCTTAATCGCCTGCAGGATGGAGATGATGTCCCGCGGGCCGACGCCGAGCGCGTTGAGTCCGTCGACCAGCTTCTGCAGGCTGACGCCATCGCTGAGCACCGCCATCTTGTTGCCCTTGCCGTCGTCGACCTGGATTTGCGTGCGCGGCAGGACCTGCGTCGTACCGCCCTGGCTGAATGGCGCAGGCTGGCTGGCGACCGGATTCTCGGTGACCTTGATGGTCAGATTGCCCTGAGCGATCGCGATGGTGGAGATGCGCACGTCTGCGCCCATCACGATGACGCCCGAGCTTTCGTCGATGACGACGCGTGCCGGCTCGTCGGGATCGACCTTGAGCTGCTGCACATCGGTCAAGAGCCCGACGACCCCGCCGTGATAGGCGGCAGGCACGAGGAGGTGCACGGTCGCCGGATCGTCGACCGAGGCGACGCTGTTGCCGAGATACGCATTGATGGCGCCGGCGATGCGCGTCGCCGTCGTCAGGTCCGGATTGTGCAGCGACAGGCGCAACTGGGTCTGCGCCGCGAGCGAAAAGCCGACTTCGCGTTCCACGATGGCGCCGTTCGAGATGCGTCCGGCCGTCGGCACGCCGCGGGTGACGCTCGCGGCCTGGCCCGAGGCCTGGATGCTGCCGGTGGCGACCGGTCCCTGCGCCAGCGCGTAGACCTCGCCGTCCGCGCCGGCGAGCGGGGTGACGAGAAGCGTGCCGCCCTGAAGGTTTTTCGCATCGCCCAGCGCGCTCACCGAAACGTCGATGCGCGTGCCCTGGGCGGCGAAGGCCGGCAGGTTCGCCGTCACCATCACGGCGGCGACGTCTTTCGTCTGCATGGTCTCGCCGCGGGCGTTGACGCCCAGCCGCTCCAGCATGGTGATGAGGCTTTGCTGCGTGAACGGCGCGTTAATGAGGGAGTCGCCCGAACCGTTCAGGCCGACCACGAGGCCATAGCCGATCAGCATGTTGTCGCGGATGCCCTCGACGTCGACGAGGTCCTTGACGCGGGAAAAGGCGTAGGCCTCCGCCGGCACGAGCGCCAAAAGGCTCGCGCAGACGAGCGCCAGGATTTTTCGGAAGTAGGACCGCAACGCCATGAACGATTCTGTTCTCGCGAGATACAGGTCCCGCACTTGCCATTTCCATGCCGCCGTTCGCCCGGAAAATTACCAATGAAACCAGTATGTTAACCGGAAGTTGTGGCGACCAAGCCGGCCAGCGGGCAATTCCTTCCGGGCAGGAAGCGCCGCGGCCTCGCGGGCCGCGACCACGTTATGGATTCGCGCCTGGCCAAATCCGCTCTATCTTCTGGAAATAGCCCAAGGAATTGAGATGCCCACTCCGCCCCATCTGCGCCAGCGCCCCGCCGTCCTGTGTATTCTCGACGGCTGGGGTTGGCGGCCGGATGTCACCGACAACGCGATCGCGCTGGCGAAGCCGGAGAACTTCAACCGCATGATCGCGGACTGCCCCCACGCGCTGCTCCGGACGTCGGGGCGGGCGGTAGGCCTGCCCGAGGGACAGATGGGCAATTCGGAAGTGGGCCACATGAATATCGGCGCCGGTCGGATCGTGATGCAGGACCTTCCCCGCATCGACGACGCGGTTTCGAACGGCTCGCTGGGCAAGCAGCCCGCACTCAAAGCGTTGATCGCCGAGGTCTCGAAGACCAAGGGCGCGGTGCATGTGATGGGCTTGCTGTCGCCCGGCGGCGTGCACAGCCACCAGGATCACATCGCGGCGCTGGTGCGTGTCTTGTCCGCGGCGGGCCTGCCGGTTTTCGTGCATGCGTTCCTGGACGGCCGCGATACGCCGCCGAAAAGCGCGCTCGGATTTTTGTCGGCCTTCGAGACCGCGATCACGGGCCTTAAAGGCGTTCGCATCGCCACCATCTCGGGTCGCTATTACGCAATGGATCGCGACAAGCGTTGGGATCGGGTCGCGAAGGCTTACGATGCGATCGTCGACGCGCGCGGCGAGAAGGCGCGCGACTGGTCCGATGCGATCAACACATCATACGAAAAGAACGTCACGGACGAATTCGTGCTGCCGACAGTGATCGGCGACTATGCCGGCGTGTCCGACGGCGATGCATTGCTGTTCGCGAATTTCCGCGCCGACCGCGCGCGCGAGATATCGCTTGCGCTGCTCGATCCGAATTTCGACGGGTTCCCGCGTGCCCGCGTGGCGAAGTTCTCGGCTGCCGCGGGCCTCACGGAATATTCCGTACCGCTGAAAGCGTTCATGACGTCGATCTTCCCGCCGGAGGACGTCAGCGAAACCATTGGCGAATACGCCTCGGAACTCGGCCTGAAGCAGCTGCGCATCGCCGAGACGGAAAAATATGCGCATGTCACGTTCTTCCTGAATGGCGGCCGCGAGGAACCGTTTGCGGGGGAGGACCGCATTCTGGTGCCGTCGCCGAAAGTCGCAACCTACGATCTGAAGCCGGAAATGTCGGCGGTCGAAGTCACTGACAAGCTGGAAACCGCGATCCTGTCGGGCAAATACGATCTCGTCGTCGTCAATTACGCCAATCCCGACATGGTCGGGCACACCGGCATCCTCGAGGCCGCGGAAAACGCGGTGCACACGATCGATCGGTGTCTCGGGCGTGTGCGCGCGGCGGTTGAGAAAATGGGCGGCGTGCTCCTCATTACCGCCGATCACGGCAATATCGAGATGATGCGCGATCCCGAAACCGGTGCGCCGCACACTTCACATACGACATTCGATGTGCCGATCATCGTCGTGAATGCCAGGGAGAATATCGCTCTGGCCAAAGGCCGGCTCGCCGACGTGGCGCCGACACTTCTCGATCTGATGGGGCTGAAAAAGCCCGAAGCCATGTCAGGCCATTCGCTGGTCGAACGCGTCAAGGCGGAGAGCGCAGTCTGACGAACCTTTTCACGCGCGGGGACGTTGCGCTTCTCGGCGCATTCGTCGTGCTTGTCCTATGCGGCGCTGCGGCTCCAAGCCATCGTCACGGCACGCCGCCGCCGGCCATGCGCCTCATTCCGCTGGGGCCGATCGATTTGAGTCATGCCGTACCGGGCCGCGACGCGACGAAGCTTCCCAGCACCGTCGATCAGTACAATGCGTTGCGTCAGGAGATCGACAAGAAGCGTCCGGCCGCGGAGAATGCCAAACGCACGAGCGATCTTCTGAACGGCGAAGCCGCCGATCTGCGCAAGCGCCTGAACGACACGACGGCGCGCGTCCAGGGGCTGGAAGACGAGAAAGGCCGGATCGATGCGGAACTCGCCCGACTCGTTCCGCAAGAGCAGGCGATGGCTGCGACATTCGTTCGCGACCGCGCGCAGGTTGCGAAGCTGCTCGCGGTGCTCGAGCGGCTGCAATCCGACATGCCGCCGGTAATTGCACTCAAGGCGGACGACGCCTTATCGGCCGCGCGCGGCGCCATGGTCCTGGGCGGAACGTTGCCGCGAATTTACCAGGCGGCCGCCGAGCTGTCGGAACGGCTGAAGGCGCTGCGCGCTACCGAGGTCGAACTCACGCGAAAGAGGGCGGATGGTGCTCGCGTCGCGGCCCAGCTGGACAAAGCGCGCAGCGAACTCGATCAACTTCTTGCGATAAAGTCCCAGGAGGCCGATGAGGCGTCAGCCCAATATAGCGATCTCGAGGCGCGGCTCGATGCAGCGGCCACGGAGGCCGAAAGCCTCAAATCTCTGCTCGACAAGGTCGCCGCCCTGCGCATTCGGCCGAGCGGGCAGGGCATCGTCGTGGTTTCGGCCGTAAACGCTCAAATGGAAGGACCTTTGCGGCGTGGTGCCATTGTGAGACCGGTCGCTGGCACGGTCGTTGCGGGCGGGTCCGATGGTATGGGGGGTGCGCGGGCGCCGGGGCTAACCTTTACGACGCCGTCGGGCGCCGGGGTGGTCGCGCCCTCCGATGGTGAAGTGCTCTTTGCGGGCTCTTACCATAAAACGGGCAAAGTCTTGATATTAGAAATGCGTGGCGGCTACGATTTGGTTCTCGCCGGCCTGGAAAGTGTAGACGTTCGGCCGGGCGATGAATTGCTTGCAGGCGAACCGGTAGGTGCGATGCCGCGCGCGGGCGCCGGAACAAAGCTCTACTTCGAATTGCGGCAGAACGGTAAGGGCGTCAATCCGGCGCCCTGGATGGAAGTCGATCCTAGGAAGGCAAAGAGATCATGAATCGATACGGACTGGTGGGCGTGGGTGCAGCTGCAGGATTTGCGGCTGCGTTGATTATGTTTCCTGCCGCGCATGGCGCCGATTCCGTCTATCGACAACTCGATCTCTTCCACGATGCGTTCGAAACGGTGCGCAAGGACTACGTCCATCCCGTCGACGACAACGAGCTCGTCAACTCCGCCATCCAGGGCATGGTCTCCGCGCTCGATCCGCATTCGAGCTACATGGATGCGAAACAGTTCCAGGACATGCAGATCCAGACCCGTGGCGAGTTCGGCGGCTTGGGTCTCGAAGTCACCATGGAAGACGGTCTCGTCAAGGTCATCACGCCGATCGACGACACGCCCGCGGCGAAAGCCGGCGTGAAGACCGGCGACTTCATCGCCGCGATCGATTCCACGCCGATCCAGGGCATGGCGCTCGACGATGCCATCAACAAGATGCGCGGCGCGCCCGGCACGAAGGTGACGCTGACGATCCTCAGGAACGGCGCCAAGAAGCCCTTCGACGTGGCGCTGACGCGCGCGGTGATCCAAGTCGATACGGACAAGTTCCGCCGCGAAGGCGATGTCGGCTACATCCGTCTGCCGGCCTTCAACGAGCGGACGACCTCCGGTCTCGAGCACGCGGTCTACGAGCTCAAGAAGCAGATCGGCCCCAATGTCAAAGGCTATGTGCTTGATCTCCGCAACAACCCCGGCGGTCTCCTCGACCAGGCGGTGTCGGTGTCGAGCGATTTCATTTCGACAGGCCTCGTCGTGTCGACGCGCGGCCGTCATCCGGAAGACACCACGCCGTATTATGCGAAGGGTCATGACATCACCGACGGCAGGCCCGTCGTCGTGCTGATCAATGGCGGCACGGCCTCCGCGTCGGAAATTGTCGCCGGTGCGCTTCAGGATCACCACCGCGCGACGATCGTCGGCATGACATCGTTCGGCAAAGGCTCGGTGCAGACCATCATCCCGCTCGCTGAAGGCGGCGGCGCGCTGCGTCTGACGACGGCCCGCTACTACACGCCGTCCGGCCATTCCATCCAGGCGACCGGCATCGTCCCCGATGTGCAGGTGGCGCAGGGCGACGAAGATCAGACGCCGAAGATCGAGCGGCCGAGCGAGGCACAACTGCCCGGCCATCTGGGCGTCGAAAATCCCAACGCCAAGAAGAGCGGTCCGATCATCCGTCCGCCGGCCGGCAAGAAGATCGAAGACTTCCAGCTTTCCTATGCGCTCGATCTTCTGCGCGGCAAGACGAATGTGAGCCAGCTCACCAAGAGCGGACAGCCCAACTGACGGCCTGGCCCAACGGAGCGGGATCGATGAAGCGTTATGGATTTACAGCGGCCGGGGTCGCGATCGGTTTTGTCGCCGGTCTCGTCGTGCTGGCCAAGGCGGATACGGCGCCCGATTCGGAATCGGCGTATCACGCGCTCGACCGTTTCGGTCAGGCCTTCTCGGTCGTGCGTGCCGACTATGTCGATCCGCCGGAAGACAAGCAGCTCGTGGAGAACGCGCTGGCCGGCATGATCGGCAGCCTCGATCCGCATTCGAGCTATTTCGATCCCAAGACCTATTCCGACATGCAGGTCCGGACCGAAGGCCAATATGGCGGCGTCGGCATCGTGATCGCGGTGGAAGCGGGGGCGGTGAAGGTTGTCTCGCCGATCGACGACACGCCGGCTGCGGCCGCGGGCGTCAAATCGGGTGACGTGATCCTCGCCGTCGACGGCAAGGGCCTTCAGGGCTTGAGCCTTGACCAGGTGCAGCTGCTGCTGCGCGGCAAGGCGGGCACCAAGGTGACGCTGTCATTGATGCGCCAGGGCGCAGACAAGTCCTTCGACGTCACGCTGACGCGCGCCTTCATCGAAGTGGAGGCGGTGAAGTATCACCGCGAAGGCGATGTCGGCTACATCCGCATCCCGGCATTCAACGAGCACACCGATACCGGACTGCAGACCGCGGTCCGTTCGCTCAAGAAGCAGATCGGACCCAAGCTCAAGGGCTATATCGTCGATCTGCGCGACGACGGCGGCGGCGTTCTCGATCAGGCGATCGCAGTGTCCGACGACTTCCTGGAGGGCGGCGAGATCGTTTCGACGCGGGGCCGCGATCCGTCCGACACGCAGCGTTACGATGCCAAGCCTGGCGACATCACGGACGGCAAGCCGATCGTCGTGCTGATCAATCGCGGCACCGCATCGGCCTCGGAAATCGTGGCCGGCGCGCTGCAGGATCACAAGCGCGCCAGGATCGTCGGCATGACGTCGTTCGGCAAAGGCTCCGTGCAGACCATCATTCCGCTCAACGGCGGCGATGACGGTGCGCTGCATCTGACGACCGCGCGCTACTACACGCCGTCGGGCCGCTCGATCCAGGCGACGGGTATTGTTCCCGATATCGCAGTGGCGCAGGGCGACGAGACAGCGACCTCGCCCGTCGAGAGCTACACGGAAGCCGATCTGCCGCATCATCTCGTCGGCGAAACGACGGTGAAGGGAAGCGACGTCGCGCCGATCCGTCCGCCGGCGGGCAAGAAGGTCGACGACTTCCAGCTCTCCTATGCGGTCGATCTCCTCGACGGCAGAGTCGGTCCCAAGACGGTCGCGGAGCGGAAGGAATAGCCGCTTCGCGAAGGCGTTAACGCCGCCGTAACTATACTTTGCGTTATTGTGGGACATGGCCGCGAACAGCTTTGCCGCGTGGGATCACACGCGCCGTATGGCGCAGACGCTCGCACTCGCCTATTTCATATTCTTCGCGTGCCTTCTGGCTCTGCTGGCGGGTATCGCCTTTCTCGGAAGGCCAAGCGATGGTGATCCCGTCGCGCGGCTCGAGCTGAAGCCGCCGCCCGCCAGGCATGTGCACCAGGCGGCGGCGCATCCGCCGGCCTCCACCGCGCCCATTTCGGTCGCGCCGTCGAGACCGGCCACGCCGGTGCCGCCACAGGTCGTGCCGTCCAACGTCGACAAGCCGGTCGTGGTCGGGAAAAACCTGGTTGCCGATCCGGCGCTGATCGAAGCGACTCCGCAAGGCCCGTTGCCGCGCATCGGCAGCGACGGGCGCATGCCGATGACGGCTTACGCGCCGCCTATCCCGACGGCCAAAGGCCCCCGCATCGCCATTGTCGTCGGCGATCTCGGCATCAGCGCCAAAGGCACGGCGGCCGCCATCCAGGGCCTGCCGCCCGGCGTGACGCTTGCCTTCGCGCCTTACGAAGAGGATGTCGGCCGCTGGGTCGGCGAAGCCCGCCGCACGGGCCACGAAGTGCTGCTGGAAGTCCCGATGGAGCCGTTCGATTTTCCCGACAGCGATCCCGGTCCGCATACGCTGCGCGCCGCAGTTGGCGAAGAGTCGAATACCGAACGTCTCGTCTGGTCGCTGACGCGCTTCACCGGCTATGCCGGCATCACCAACTTCCTCGGCGGGCGCTTTCTTTCCGACGCGGACTCGCTTGAGCCTGTGATGACCTACGTGGCGCGGCGCGGACTTCTCTTTTTCGACTCAAGCCCGCAAGGCAAGACCGTTGCACCGGACGTTGCGCGGCGGATCAACGCGCCCTATGTGCAAAGCACGACTGCGCTCGACACCATCCAGACCGGAATGGAGATCGATGCGCGGCTGTCGCAGCTGGAACAGCTGGCGCGCGTTAATGGAAGCGCGTCGGGAACCGCCTCGGTCTCGCCCATCGTGATCGAGCGCATCGCCAACTGGGCAAAGGGACTGCAGGGCCGGGGGTTTGTTCTCGTCCCGGCTTCCGCCATAGTGGCTGCGCCGAAATAGTCGCCGAAATGCCTGATGCCCCGTCTCCGCCACGAAGACCTGCCGTACCGGCCTTGCGTCGGCGTCATGCTGTTCAATCGCGACGGCTTGGTTTTTGTCGGCCGCCGGATCGATCAGACGGTGGAAGGCTGGCAGATGCCGCAAGGCGGAATCGACGATGGCGAAACGGTGCCGCAGGCGGCCTTGCGCGAACTGAAGGAGGAGATCGGCACCGACAAGGCGACCATCCTGCGCGAGCTTCCCGACTGGCTTTGCTACGATTTGCCCCCCCATCTTCTTGGCGTTGCGTTGCACGGACGCTATCGCGGGCAGAAACAGAAATGGCTCGCCATGCGTTTCACCGGCGAGGATACGGATATTGACATCAGGACGCACGATCCCGAATTCGCGCAGTGGAAATGGCTCGCGCTCGAGGCGTTGCCGCGCCTCATCGTGCCGTTCAAGCGCGACACCTACGAAAAAGTCATCGCCGCCTTCCGCGATCTCGCCTTTGCACCAGGATAAGAGGTTCTTCCACGAATGACGGCGTTGCGTTCCCCGGTCGTGATGATTCACGGCGCCTTCTGCGGCGGCTGGGCCTTTGACGGCTGGCGCGCGGTGTTCGAGCGCAACGGCTACGCGACGCATACGCCGGATCTGCGCTTCCACGACGGCGACACAGAGCCGCCCCACGCGCTCGGCCAGACGAGCATGCTCGACTATGCGTCCGATCTTTCGGAATTGATCGACCGCCTCGGAACCGCGCCGATCCTTGTCGGCCATTCGATGGGCGGGCTTCTGGCGCAGATGCTGGCGGCGCGCCACCCGGTGCGTGCGCTTGTCCTTCTGGCGCCGTCGGCGCCGTGGGGCGTCCTGCCGGCGACGCCGTTCGAATATGCCTCCGCCAATGCGCTCTATCTCGCCGGCGATTTCTGGAACAAGCGGCTGTGGCCGACGCACTGGATCGCGGCCGCGAATGCGCTCGACAACGTGCCGGAAGACGAGCAGCAGGCGATCCTCGACCGCTTCGTCCCGGAGTCGGGTCTTGCCACGTTCGAGATCATGCATTGGGCATTCGATTTGCGGCGCGCGACGCAGATCGATCCGCGCGATGTCGCCTGTCCGATCCTCTGTCTCGCAGGGCAGCGTGATCGCATCAATTCGCCTGGCACGGTGAAGAGTATCGCCGCGCGTTATCGCGGCCGCGCCCGCTATGAGGAGCTCGAGGGCTTCAGCCACTGGCTGGTCGGCGAACCCGGCTGGGAGAGCGTCGCGAAGCTGGCGCTCGAATGGCTGGAGGATCTGTCGGAAACGGACAAGACCGCCATCGACATGCCGACGGACGACTGAAACGGCTTGCCGCATTCGCATGGCGTGACGGCCGCACGTCTGCAGCCGCCTTCGCGCGATCCGGGCAATGATGATGTTCTCATTTTTGTTCGCATCTTTCGCCTGGCCACATCAGAAAATCGGAACATGCGCGCCAGCGACATCAATGGCTTCCGGGCCGAAATGCGAAAATCGCGATGTACCACATAAGTCTCTCTTCACGGCGCGGAGCGCGCGGCGCAGACTCCTGGCATCGCTCTTTGACATCGTGAAGTTTCAAAAGCTCGCGCGGACGCTTTGAGCTCCGCGCCGGTGACGCCTTCGCGGACGCGCGAAGCGTTGCCGATGTCTGGCAGGCGGCGCGTGCGCCTTGTGCGCAGATGAACTCTCGCTGCGCAGCTGAAGCGCCTCGGCGAAGACGCGGCAGTCGTCTTTGCCGACATTCGCACAATGCAGTAGTGCACACGCAGTTTTCGCGCGACGAAGGTTCAACAGTCTACGTATACCGGCATTCGAACAACGCGCCAGTAGGAACAACAGCGTTGGGCGCTGTGACAAATTCAACGATCATTATCGGGGGGGATTTGGCCGTAGATGTCGGTGCTGGCGCGGCTGCAGGAACGGTTTTGGCCCCGGCCCAGGCACGGCCATCGGTATGGGGCTCGGCGCAATATACGCAGTTGGGTCGTCGATATTGCTTCCAGGCCCGGAGACAACGGGCTGGGGACAGTCACGCCGTGCTGCGAAGACCCGCCGCAACCCGCCCGGAAATCCGTATACGGACGTTTTCTCCCCTCAGCGCCCCTGATCCCGGGCTTTCCGATTGTTGCGCAGATGAGGGAAAGCCCTGTGCCGCAGCGCTTTCCGCGATGGGGCCTCGCGCGGGAAAATTTCCACCCTGATTTTTCCCCTGATGGCAGGGGAGCGCCCATCGGGCGAAGGCGGCGCTTAATTCGCCTTCGCCACCGGGAAGCGCTTCTTGAAGTCCTGCATGAAGCCTTCGAGCGTGTCGACGGAGGCGATCTTGCCGGCGAGATCGCGGAACGCGGTGCCCTGCAGCTCGATGTTCTGCGTGACGACCGCGAAGGCGCTCGCGTCGGGGGTTTGCTTCATCTTCGGCATGAAGTGCGTGCGAAGCCGATCGAGGCTCGCTTCGTCGTCCGCCAGCGAATAGGCGATCGCCGCGCGCATCAGATTCTGGCGTTCTTCCGGGTTCAGCGGAACCGCGTCGTTCCAGCGATCGCCGACAAGCTGCTCCGACATTTGCGCCGCCACCGCCCAGTTGCCGCTTTCCCAATAGATGTCGGCTCTGAGCTTGCGCGTGTCGGGAGATTCATCGACGGCGATCAGATCGAGCGCCTGATCCCATTGCTTGAGCGCGGCGAGCGCACGCGCTTCGAGGATGATGCGTCCGTGATTGATCTCGTCGGGAAGACCGGCGATCTCGGTCGAGCGCAACGTCGCCAGCGCGTCCTTCGGCTTGTGGTCCATCAGATACAGCATGGCGAGACGGGTCGCGACCTGCGCCCGCGCCATGCCGTCGAGGCGCTTGGTGACCTGATAGTTGAGGAGGTTTTCCGCCGGTCCCAAAAGATCGACCGCCACCAGACGATCGGTCATGCGCCGGATCATCTCGTCGCCTTCGGGACCGATCGGCGTCAGATCGATGAAATCGTAGAAGAGGCTCAAGGCCTGGATCGGTGCAATCTGGTCGGCCTTGCCCTTGAGGAACAGATTGACGAAGGTGGCGCGCATGTCGTCCTGCGCCTGTCGCGCACGATCCTCGTTCGGAAAGTTCTGGCTTGCGATGCGCAGCACATTGAGACCGTCGCGCCAATCCTTCCTGTCGAAATAGAGCGCGCCCAACCGGCGCAGAGTGCGGAGCTCGAGCGCGTCGCCGCGCCAGCGGAAGCGGAGATTCTCGAGCGCCGTGATGGCTTCGCCATGGGTGATGTCGCCGTCCGCCAGACCCGCCTGGATTTTCTCGAAGACCGCTTCGGCGGCGATTTGCTCCTCGCCGCAATTCTCGAGTTGCGCGAACAGATCCTCGGCGTCGTGGTAGCGGCCTTCGGTGGCGTAGAGCTTGGCGCGCTCGAGCTCGGATTCGAGCGCCAGTCCGCGCGGCAGGTCATGCGGCAGGTGATTGAGCTCGGAGTCCGCAACCTCTACGGCGTTGGCGGCGATCGCCGCTTCCGCCCGGGCGAGCCGCGCGCGCGCCTGCCATTCGGGTGCATAGCGATAGAGAACGGGCGCGGCCGTCGCGAGCGCCTTGCGGGCGTCGTTCCAGTTCTCGAGCTTGGTTTCGATGAGCCCGCGCCAGAAGGCGGCGTGACGATCGCTGTCGAGCGCGCCGATATTGATGTCGTTATGAGCGTCGCGGTAGCGGCCCATCATATAATCGGCAGCGGCGCGCATGGTCTGGAGCCGCATGTCGCCCTGGAGTGAGGGATCGCTCGCCTGCACAAGATTGATGAGGCCCAGGGCTTCCGCGCCGAACTGATTGCCGAGATAGAAGCGGGCCAGCGCGAGCCGCGCGTGATTGGCATCTTCGGAACGCTCGGCCGCAACATGCTCCCTCAGCCGCTGCTGGGCCTTGTAGAAAGTCGTGCCTTCCGGATTCGCCCAGTGCGCCAGATCG
>DATKON010000193.1:0-37962 GCA_035524575.1 Rhizomicrobium sp. | reverse complement strand
TGCGCGCGATCGCTTCTTCGACAAGCTCTGACGGCGAGACGTCGCCGCGGCGCACGAGTTCGCCATCCGCATCCGACACGTAGCCGCGCAGATAGGCCGAGCCGTTGGTCATCGGCCAGCCTTTGACGGGCATGGAGATGTCCTTGATCAGGAACGGCACGCCCTTGAACGGCCCGCCCGGCAATTTGCCCTTTGCGGTTTTGCGCGCTTCGTCGAAAGCTTTGTAGACCACGGCATTGAGCTTCGGGTTGTGGCGCTCGATGCGCGCGATCGCTTCTTCGACAAGCTCTGACGGCGAGACGTCGCCGCGGCGCACGAGCTGGGCGAGCCCCGTCGCGTCGTAATGGTCGTATTCGGCGAATGCCATGGTTCAGCCCTCGAGGTTGGGGCGGCGCTGCGCCCAGGGTGCGGCCTGTTCCAGCTGCGCGGCCAGCTGCAGCAACGTCGTCTCGTCGCCGTAGCGGCCGACGAAGTGCGTGCCGACGGGAAGCCCTGCATCGTTCCAGTGGAGCGGCAGGTTGATCGCCGGCTGTCCGGTCACGTTCTGCATCGCCGTGAACGGGACATAGTCGATCAGCGGTGCGAAGGATTTCTGCGGATCGCGCTCTTCCATGTCGAAAGTGCCGAGCTTTACCGGCGGCGTACCAAGCGTCGACGACAGCCACACATCGTAGGTCTCATGGAATTTCGCGGCTCTGCGCGGCGCCTGCTGCATGGCCGCCTTTGCATGCAGATATTCGCTCGCCGTGATGCGTTTGCCGGCTTCGTAGAGACCCCAGGTCAGACCTTCGAACTTTTCATCGGTCGGCGTCTGTCCCGTCAGCTTGGCGATGTAGTCGATGCCGGCGGCGAGGTTCGCGGCCCAGAACGCCATGAAGGCCGGGATGAGCATCGTCTGATTGAGTTCGGGCATCGCTTCTTCGACGATGTGGCCGAGGCTTTCGCAGAGCTTTGCAGCGTCTTTCACCGCCGCCACGCAATCGGGATGCAGCTCGCGGCCATCGAGCTTCTTAGTGGAATAAGCGATGCGAAGACGTTTCGGCTTCTGTGCCATCGCGGCGAGATAGGAGGCCGGCGGATCGGGTGCCCAATAAGGATCGCCCTCAGTGCATCCCGCGGTCGCATCGAGCGCGGCCGCCGTATCGCGCACGGAAATCGACACGACATGATCGTTGGCAAGACCATCGATGATGTCGCCGAAATCGGGCGCATAGCTCATGCGCGCGCGCGTCGGCTTGAGGCCGACAAGACCGCAGCAGGACGCAGGAATGCGGATCGAACCGCCGCCGTCATTGGCGTGGGCGAGGGGGACGATGCGCGCCGCCACCGCGGCTGCCGAACCGCCGGAGGATCCGCCCGTCGAATGTTCGAGATTCCAGGGATTGCGCGCCGGGCCGTAGAGCTTCGACTCCGTCGTCGGCACGAGACCGAATTCCGGCACGTTCGTCTTGCCGAGCAATACAAGACCGGCCTTTTTGTGGCGCTCAACGAGGAGGCAATCGCTCTGGGAGGGCACCGCCGGCATGAAACGCGCAGCCTGCCGCGTCGGCATACCCTGGGCCAGGGCGTAGATGTCTTTCAGGAAGAAGGGGATGCCGGCGAACGGGCCCTTCGGCAGATCGCCTTTCGCGGCCTCGCGGGCGCGGTCGTAATCACGGAAGACGACGAAATTGAGCTTCGGATTGAGCCTCTCGGCGCGGGCGATGGCCTCGTCGACCAGCTCGATGGGTTTGACGTCCCGGTTCCGCACCAGCTCTGCCAAGCCCAGGCCATCGAATTCCGCGTATTCGGCGAACCCCATTGTGTCCTCCCTTGCTTTTTCCGGACCTTAGCGAGCGGGTGACAGACTGTCATCAGAGCCGGGGGCGCCGCCTTCGCGTCACGCGATTGTCCGAAATGCCGTGCAAGCATAAGCTTGGGTTTCTGGGGCGGAGGGGATCATGAACAAGCTGCCGGTCGGCGAGACCATTTCGGGCGCCTATGGCTTTGCCTTTGCGGATTTCCTGTCCGTCCTCGGGATCGCCTGGCTGCCGCACGTGATCTACGTGCTTTTGATCGCTGGCATCGTTTACGGCCTCGCGCCGGAGCTCCCCGGCCAGATCATGAACGGCCAGTTCGACATCTCCACGCTCTACGCCCTTCGCCGGATCGGCGGCCTGATCTGGCTGGTCGGGGTCGTCGTGCAGTCGATGGTGACGGTCGGACTTCAGAAGAAGGCGCTCGGCGAAATGCCGGGCCCGACATTCGTCTATTTCTCGCTGGGCGCACCCGTCTGGCGCATGATCGGAGCGGTGTTTCTTGCCGTCCTCTCCTACATCCTGATCGTCGCACTGACGGCAGCCGCAACGGTTGCGCTGGTGCTCGCAGCGATCAAATTCGTCGCGCATTTCGGCACGGCGATCGCCGTGGTGATCGGCCTCATCGCCCTCTGCTGGATCATCTACGCCGCGGTGCGGCTGTTCTTCTTCCTGCCGGCTGTCGTCGTGGCGGAAGGGCAGATCGGCTTGATCAGGTCGTGGGAGCTGGCCGGCGGAAATTTCTGGCGCATCTTCGCGGTGTGTTTCGTCGTCTTCGTTCCCGTCGCGATCGGCTTCGGCATCCTGCAGAACATCCTCATCGGACCGTTCATGCCGCCGGATCTGATGACGCATTTCCATCCCAACATGACGCCCGACGAGCTCAGCGATTTCTACCTGTCGATCGTCAAAGGCATGTTCCACATGCTGCGCGTCGCCCTTCCGCTGATCATCGCGTTCGGCCTTATCCGTTCGATCGTGTTCCTCGGCCTCGGCAACGGCGCGGTGGCGAAGGGTTATCTTGGCGTGACCAAAGGCTAGGCTCGCGTGGAGAAAATTCCGGTCTGGCGTACGATCGGCGCGGCCTATGGGTTCGCGTTCGGTCATCTCGCGACCATCATCGGGCTCATCTGGCTGCCGACTCTTGTCGTCCTGGCCGGCGGCTATTTCGTCATCTCGCACTATTTCGCCGGTGTGATGGCGGCGATCGCCGCGGGCAATCGCTACGCCGCCTATGAAGGCGCCGGCTATTTCTATCTCTACCAGATCGCCGTGCTGTTCTTCGAAGCGATCGCCGTCGCGCCGGTGATGCGCCAGGCGCTGGGGCTGCGCGACAAGGGCGCCTTCGTGCATTTCGCGCTGGGTCCGTCGGAACTGCGGGCCTTCGCGGCTCTCGCGGCCTACACGCTGATACTTCTGACGGTGGAGATCGCGGGGCTGATCCTCGTGCTGGTCGTGGCCGGCGCCATCGGCTACGCGGGAAAGTTCGTCGGGCCGATCGACGGAATCCCCTCCGTGCGCATCGTGACGTGGCTGGTGTGGGCGCTGCTCTTGGCGTTCTTCGCCTTCGTCATCAGCGTCATCGTTCGCCTGTCGTTTCTGCTCGTCGCCATCGTGGTCGCCGAGAAAAGGATCGATCTCATCTCGGCATGGGAGCTGACGCGCGGCAATTTCTGGCGTGCGTTCTTCGTGATGACCTGTGTCGCCGCGCCGGCCTGGCTCCTTTACCTCGGAATCCAGTTCGCCTTTGTGGGATTTGCAGCCGTGGGCCAGGCGACCAGTGTCTCGCCGATCGCGATCCAATTGGCGGGCTCGGCGCAAACCGTTGCCGCGCGCATGCATTATGTCCTGACATGGCTTCCATATCTCTACGCCGCTTGGTTTCTCGTCCGGCCCCTGACCGTCGGGCTTTCATCGGGCGCCGCCGCAGCGGCCTATCGCGCCCTTGTGCCGGACGCCCCGGCAGTGTCCACTCCGGCCGCGGATCGACTCATGCCCGCCCCCCTCGGCTAGGAATTCACCTTCTATGAATAGGCTTCCCGTCGGCAGAACGATCCTCGACGCCTACGGGTTTACCTTTGCCCAACTGGGGACAATCATCGGTCTCATCTGGTTTCCGATGGTGCTGTCGACGCTGCTGAACTTTCTACCAGAGCTTGCGGATGGCTATGCCGGTGCGAGCCAGCCGGTGGCCAGCCAGGTCGAAAGCCTCGCCGTCACGCTCCTGACGCTGCTGCTCTCCGCGATCATGTATGTCTCGGTGGCGCGCCAGGCGCTCGGCTTGCGGCAGGGCGCTGCGGTGTTCCACTTCGCGCTCGGCCAGCCCGAGTTCCGCGTCTATGGCGCGCTGCTTGTTCTTTACTTCCTGTTCGGCATCGCGGTGCTGGTGCTGGCGGAGGCGATGAGCATCGGCGGCGTCGTTTCGGCCGTGGCGGCGGTTCTGGCGCTGCCGGCCCTGTGTCTGCTCATCTACGCGGCGATCCGCATCGGCTTTCTTCTGGTGCCGGCCATCGTCACCGAAAACCGCATCGACTTCGCGGCCGTGTGGTCGCTGTCGAAAGGGAACTTCTGGCGCATCTTCGCGGTCGTGCTGGCGATCGCCATTCCGCTCGTGCTGATCGAGAGCGCAAGCATCATCGCACTCATGGGCAAGGATCTTGAGGCAGTGCTGCCGCCGGGCCAGACGACGGACCAGCAGGTGATCCAGCAGCACATGCTCGAGCTCCGCGACGTGGTCCACCGCCACATGCCGCAGCTGATCTTCATCTCGCTGATCTTGGCGCCGTTCAGCATCGGGCTGACGCTGTCGGCGGCCTCCTCGGCCTATCGCGCCCTCTCGGGCCCGGCCAAGGGCCAGCGCGCCGCGGCGGCCTGAAATCCCCTCCCATCGCGTTCCCCGGGGCCGGGCACGCTTGACACGGTATTTGCGTTTGCTGTTAAATATTTCCAGAAACGGAAATCGAATGGGAGCACCGGTATGTCCGATCGCGCGGTTTTCATTCCTTCGGTCATCTATAAGGACCAGCGCGCCGCGCTGGCCTGGCTTGAGAAGGCCTTCGGCTTCGAGCCGAGCATGGTGCTCGTCAATGGGGCGGGCGAGATCGCCCATGCCGAGATGAGCTATGGCGACGGCGTGATTATGGTCGGCAGCGAATGGCCCGCCTGGAAGGACTGGTGCAAGAGTCCGATCTCGGCCGGCGGAGCCAACACGCAGCGCCTGCATGTGCGGGTCGAACGCGACATCGACAAGCATTGCGAGAGAGCCCGCGCCGCCGGCGCCGTCATCGCCGCCGAGCCCGCCGACCAGTTCTATGGCGATCGCACCTACATGGCGGTCGATCCCGAAGGCCATCACTGGAGCTTCGCGCAGACCGTCGCAGAGCCGTCCCTCGAGGATCAGGAGAAGAAGACCGGCCTCAAATACCAGACGCTCAAGTGAAGCACGCCGCCATCGACCGCACGCTCGCCGCGCTCGCCGATCCGCACCGACGGCAGGTGATCGACCTTTTGCGCGAGAGACCGAGGCGCGCCGGCGAGCTTGCGGAGGCGGTCGAGATCTCGTTCCCCGCGATGAGCCGGCATCTGAAGACGCTGCGCGAATGCGGCCTTGTCGACGAAGACCGCGATCAGTTCGATTCCCGCGTGCGCATCTATCGCTATCAGAGCAAGCGCATGGACGAGCTCAAGGACTGGCTGGAAGAGACCGAGAAAATGTGGGCGCGCCAGCTTCTGGCATTGCGCGATCATCTCGAAAAGGATGAGACGTGACGTCGAGTGTTCTGGTCTCCTTGCGCGTTCCCGCCGATCCGATGCGCGCCTTCAAGGCGTTCACCGAAGAGATCGCCTCATGGTGGCGGCCGAGCAGCCTTTTTCAGATCACACCGCGCGGCGACGGCAGGCTCGCCTTCGAGCCCGGCGTCGGCGGACGCCTGTTCACGACATTGCCGGGCGGCAAGGAGTTCGAGATCGGCCGCATCTCCGTGTGGGAGCCGGGCGCCCGGCTGGTCTTCCGGTGGCAGCAGGCGACCTTCACGCCCGAGCAATCTACGGAAGTCGAAGTGCGCTTCGAGGCGGTCGAGCGGGAAACGCGCGTGTCGATCGAGCACCGGGCCTGGGACACGATTCCGAAGGAGCATGTGGCGCGGCACCGCTTTCCCGAACGCGCCACGCTCGAGCACGTCGCGCGCTGGTGGCAAAGATCCCTCAATTCCTTACGCGATCGTCTCGGCGAAACGGGTTAGGGGGATTTCACGATGCGCAAGGGAAGCCTCGTCATCGTCATCTCCATCGTCTTCATCGACATGCTCGGCGTCGGGCTTGCCTTCCCGATCCTGCCGAAGCTCATCCAGCATTTCGTCGGCGGCAGCTTCTCGCAGGCGTCGTGGATCTTCGGGTTGATCTCGTCGGCCTATGCGCTGACGCAGTTCTTCCTCGCCCCGGTCGTCGGCGGCATTTCCGATCGTTTCGGACGAAGGCCCGTTCTGCTCCTCGCGCTGCTCGGCATGGGCATCAACTATCTCGCCATGGCCGTGGCGCCGGCGCTCGGCTGGCTGATTGCCGGGCGGCTGATCGCGGGCGCCATGGGCGCGACGATCTCGACAGCGAACGCCTATCTCGCCGACATCACGCCGCCGGAGAAGCGCGCGCAGAACTTTGGCCTCATCGGCGCCGCTTTCGGTTTCGGATTCATCACGGGCCCCGCGCTCGGCGGCTATCTCGGCGACATCGATATCAGGCTGCCGTTTGCATTTGCAGCGGCTTTGAGTTTCGCCAATCTCGCGGGCGGCTATTTCATCCTGCCGGAGTCGCTCTCGCTCGAGAACCGCAAACCCTTCAGTCTCGCCCGCGCCAATCCGTTCGGCGCCGTGAGAGAAATCGGCCGCTTCGCCGCGCTTCCGGGCCTGTTGCTGGTTTATCTGCTGGCGACCTTTGCCAATCAGGTCGCGCCATCCACTTGGGTCCTGTTCACCTCGTACCGCTTCGGCTGGAACGGCACCGAGGTAGGCCTGTCGCTTGCGGTCGTAGGAGCGGTCTTCCTGGTGGGGCAGGGAGGCCTTGTGCGCATCATCGTTCCCGCGCTGGGCGAACGGCGTGCGATCCTTCTCGGCCTCTCGGTCAGCGTCGTGACCGTGCTCTCCTATGGCTTCGCGACGGCCGGCTGGATGCTCTATCCGCCCATGGTGCTCGGCATTTTCGGCTGGATCACGGCGCAGCCCGCCGTCATGGGCCTGATGTCTCGAGGCATGCCCCCGAACGAGCAGGGGCTCCTCCAAGGTGCGATTGCCAGCGTCAACAGTCTGACTACCATTGTCGCGCCCCCGGTGTGGACGGGTGTGTTCAGCTATTTCGTCGGGCCGTCAACGCCCGTGGTTATTCCCGGCGCGGCTTTCGTCGGGGCTGCCATGGTCTTCGCGTTGGCGCTGGCGCTCGCTTTGCGGACGCCATCGCTCAAGCCTGCGGCAGTGGCCGCCTAACAAATGCGCCCGGCCCATGGCCCTATCGTGAAATTTACCAAGGACGCCGGCTTCTTCGACAAAGCGTCGTGACAGTTTCATGCAAGCGCCCCATGATACGCCTTTAAGGCCGCGCTCAAGCGGCAGGGGTGGGATGATGGCAAAGATTTCCGTGCGGCATGGGGTGGCTCAGGCTTATGGGCTGTTGTTCGGGCGGCCGCTGACCGTAATCGGACTGACCTGGTTGCCGGCGGTGTTCTATGCCGTGGCCGCAGACTTTCTCATCCACCGCATGGATGCCGCTATGGCGAGCGCGGTGCCGTCGGCGAACGGTCTTTTCGGTCAATATGCCTTTTTCTATTTCGCGGCGCTGGTCGCAGTGACGGCCTTCTTCGGGGCGGTGATCGCCGTGCCGCTGACGCGCGAGGCTTTCGGTCTTCGCGAGGAGCGCGTCGCGGTACATCTGGTGGTCGGCGCGCGCGAAGCTCGGCTGTTCCTCGCACTGCTCCGTTACTACGTGATTGCGGTTACGGCGCTGGTGGCGCTGGTCGTCGGCACCGGCATCGTCATCAGCCAGGCCACGCATTACGCGGCCGCGCACCATTTCCCCGCAACCTGGGGCGGCTATCCGCTCGAGACCTGGATGAACTCCGTCGCCGGAGCGATCACCGTCATCACCTTCGCCGTGCTCGCGGTCCGCTACGGCTTCTTCCTCGATGCGGTCGCGGCTGTCGAAGATCGCGCCCGGCTGAGGCGCGCCGCATCCCTGTCAAAGGGGAATTTCTGGTCGATCGCCACGATGCTCGTCCTCGTCGGGCTGCCGGCGTTCCTGATCCTGCTGGCCTGCGAGATGACATTCGGCGGTCTCAATCTGAAAAGCCTCGGCCTTGCCGCGGCGGAGACGACGCCGTTCGCGGGAGTTCTGTCGGCGGGTCTTGTCGTGCTGCATGCGCTTGTCGCAGGAGCCTCGGCCGGCGCTTATGCCGAGATGGCGGAGCAGGTCGGTCAGGAGACCGACGACATCCATTATGAACCCGCGCATGAAGCACATGTCGCAACGACGGCGGCTTTTGCGCAGGGACCGTCGCCCTTCGTCGCGCCGGCGGAGATGAGCTATCAGGGAAGCTCCGCTCACGTCGCGGAGACGGAAGTCGTTCACGCCGCCGCGCCCGCACCGATGGAAATCGCAACGCCGGAGGCGGAGTCCGTTTCCGCTGCCGCTGAGGAGCCGCTCGCCACCGCCGCCGCCGCAACCGTAACGGAATGGATGCCGCCGCCGCCCGATGCGCATTTCGGCGCCGATCCGCACGATGCGCAGCCTCACGAGCAGCATCATGAGATGGACCTGCACCAAGCCGAACCGAGGCCGCCGGCCGATGCGTTGGCGGAAGCGGTGATCGCGGCACAAGCCGAGCATCCGGTCGAAGCGCAGAATGCGTCGGCGCAGGCCCAGCATGAGATTGCGCATGAAACGGCCGAGGAATCGACGAGCATGGTCGTGTCCGGCGCGACCTCGGCGGGCCAGCCGATCGCGATGGAAGCTTCAGACGTCGTGCCCAAGCACCAGGCCAGTCAGGTCGTCGGCTTTGACGGTCATCCGGTGCCCGATCATGCGCAAACCGCTGAATTTCCGCCGCCGCCGCTCGATCCCGCGGGTGTCTTGTCGGCGCAATCGGGATTCCACGTCCCGCCACCGGGCTGAGCGCGATTCAATCCTCCCCCGAATGAAATTCGGGGGAGGGGGACCGCGAAGCGGTGGAGGGGGCCGACGCTCGTGCGAAATTCGTCGCCAGTGCCCCCTCCGTCTTGCCGCGCTTCGCGCGCCAATCCACCTCCCCCAAACTTCGTTCGGGGGAGGATTGTAATCTAGCCGATCTTGAAGCTCGGAAGCCGTTACTCCGCCGCCTTCATCTTCTTCGCAGGCGTTGCCGCCGGAAGTTTTTCCGGCGCGCGCGCCTTCAGCAGCGGCTTGAGATACTGCCCCGTATAGGATCGCGCGGCCCTTGCAACATCTTCCGGTGTGCCCTGCGCCACGATCTCGCCGCCGCCGTCGCCGCCTTCAGGACCAAGATCGACGATCCAGTCCGCGGTCTTGATGACTTCGAGATTGTGCTCGATGACGACGACGGTGTTGCCGTTCTCGACCAGCTCGTGCAGCACATCGAGAAGCTTCGCGACGTCGTGGAAGTGCAAGCCCGTCGTCGGCTCGTCGAGGAAGTAGAGCGTGCGCCCCGTGGCACGGCGTGACAATTCCTTCGACAGCTTCACGCGCTGCGCTTCGCCGCCTGAGAGCGTCGTCGCCTGCTGCCCGATCGAGATATAGCCGAGGCCGACGCGTGTCAGCGTGTCGAGCTTCTCGCGGATGGACGGCACCGCCTTGAAGAGCTCCGCGCCCGCTTCCACCGTCATGTCGAGCACGTCGGAAATCGAATAGTCGCGGAATTTCACTTCGAGGGTTTCGCGGTTGTAGCGCTTGCCTTTGCAGACGTCGCACTGGACATAGACGTCGGGCAGGAAGTGCATCTCGATCTTGATGACGCCGTCGCCCTGGCAGGCCTCGCAACGTCCGCCCTTGACGTTGAACGAGAAGCGTCCCGGCCCGTAGCCGCGCGCCTTGGATTCCGGCAGCTCCGCATACCAGTCGCGGATCGGCGTGAAGGCGCCCGTGTAGGTCGCCGGATTTGAGCGCGGCGTGCGCCCGATCGGTGACTGATCGATGTCGATCACCTTGTCGAGATATTCGAGGCCTTCGATCTTGTCGTAAGGCGCGGGATGCTCGCGCGCGCCGTTGAGCTTGCGCGCAGCGGCCTTGTAGAGCGTCTCGATGACGAGCGTCGACTTGCCGCCGCCGGAGACGCCGGTGATGCAGGTGAAGGTGCCGATCGGAATCTGCGCGGAGACGTTCTTCAGATTGTTGCCCCGCGCGCCGGTGACCTTGATCCAGCGGTCATGCACGGCCTTGCGGCGTTTCGCCGGTATGGCGATCTGCTCAAGGCCGACGAGATAACGGCCCGTGAGACTCCTCGGTGCGCGCATGATGTCGTCGACCGTGCCTTCGGCGATGATCTCGCCGCCATGGATGCCGGCACCGGGACCCATGTCGATGACATGGTCGGCGACGCGGATCGCTTCCTCGTCATGCTCGACCACGATCACCGTGTTGCCGAGATCGCGCAGGCCCTTGAGGGACTCCAGCAGCTTCGCGTTGTCGCGCTGATGCAGGCCGATTGACGGCTCGTCGAGGACGTAGAGCACGCCCGTCAGACCGGAGCCGATCTGCGAGGCGAGGCGGATGCGCTGGCTTTCCCCGCCCGAGAGCGTCCCGGACGAACGCGACAGCGTCAGATAGTCGAGACCGACATTGTTGAGGAATTTCAGCCGCGCGCGGATCTCTTTCAGGATTCGCGCGGCGATTTCCTTCTGCTGCCTGGTGAGGTCCTTGTCGAGATCACGGAACCACTCGTCGGCGCGCTTGATCGACAGCGCACAGACTTCGCCGATGTGCTGTCCGGCGATCTTTACCGCCAGCGCTTCGGGCTTCAGGCGGTAGCCGTTGCAGACGTCGCACGGGCTCGTGTCCTGGAAGCGCTCCAGTTCCTCGCGCACCCACGACGAGTCGGTTTCCTTGAAGCGGCGTTCGAGATTGGGAACGACGCCTTCGAACGCCTTCTTCGTCTCGTATCTCCGGAGGCCGTCGTCGTAGATGAACTTCACCTCGTCTTCGCCCGAGCCGTAGAGGATGATGTCCTTCGCCTTCTTGGGGAGGTCTTCCCACGGCACGGTCAGCGAGAATTTGTAGTGCCGCCCCAGGGCCTCGAGCGTCTGCAGGTAATAGGGCGACGACGACTTCGACCATGGCGCGATGGCGCCCTTGCGCAGCGTGAGGCTCTCGTCGGGCACGATGAGCGCCGGATCGAAATAGAGCTGCGTGCCGAGGCCGTCGCAGGCAGGACACGCGCCGTGCGGATTGTTGAACGAGAAAAGACGCGGCTCGATCTCCGGTATCGTGAATCCGGAAACCGGGCAGGCGAATTTCGACGACATCAGAAGCCGCTTCGGCTCGCCTTTCTCCTTCGCGCTCGCCGCCGCGGAGCCCTTCTCACTTTTCGCATCTGTCGATTTTCGCTCTGGCGGAGCGGGGTCGGCGAATTCCGCGATGAGGAGGCCGTCGGCAAGATTGAGCGCTGTCTCGATGGAATCGGGCAGGCGGTTGCCGATATCCGGTTTCACGACGATGCGATCGACCACCACTTCGATGTCGTGCTTGAACTTCTTGTCGAGCGCCGGGACCTCGCCGAGCTCATAATATTTCCCGTCGACCTTGACCCGCTGGAAGCCTTTCTTCTGCAGCTCGGCCAATTCCTTCCTGTACTCGCCCTTCCGTCCGCGCACGATGGGCGCGAGCAGGAAAAGCCGCGTGCCTTCGTCGAGGGCGAGGATGCGGTCGGCCATCTGGCTGACCGTCTGGCTTTCGATGGGAAGCCCGGTTGCGGGCGAGTAGGGAACACCCACACGTGCGAAGAGCAGGCGCAGATAGTCGTAGATCTCGGTGACCGTCCCGACCGTCGAGCGCGGATTGCGCGAGGTCGTCTTCTGCTCGATCGAGATCGCGGGCGAGAGGCCCTCTATGTGGTCGACATCGGGCTTCTGCATCAGCTCCAGGAACTGCCGTGCATAAGCCGACAGGCTTTCCACATAGCGCCGCTGGCCCTCGGCATAGATGGTGTCGAAGGCGAGCGAGGATTTGCCGGACCCCGAAAGGCCGGTAATCACCGTCAGCGTGTCGCGCGGGATCTCGACATCGATGCCCTTCAGGTTGTGCTCGCGGGCGCCGCGGATGGAGATGTTCTTGAGCAAGGGAGCTCCTTGAGCCGAAACGCGAAAGCTTGCGCGGCGGCGCCGATCCCCGGCATGTCCGCCTCGAACAAAGATTCCACGCGGGAACGAAATGAGAACTTTTTTAGCCCGAGTCGACAGCCTTGTCCAGCCGATTGCCCTCGGGTCTTTCAAGGATATAGCGCTGTGGCCACCCCGTTCAATCGGTCCGGAATGCGCTCCTGCCAGCTGCTGACGAGCTCAGAGTATGCCCCATTCGAGGGATGTACGGGGTGTGTAAGGGACGCAAGTCAACAAAAGGTTTGGCCGTCCGCCGCGCAGCGATCGGACGGCCGTCCCTCGCGAAGCTATGGAGCGCTAGCCCTTGCCTTTGACGATCTCGGCGACGGATTTGGCGAAACCGTCCTCGACATCGGAGACGGTTGTTGAAGCTCCAGCGATGCCACCCAGCGCAAAATCTTTCGAGACTTTGTACTCCGCGACCATCTTGCCGCCGGCATCGTTAAGATCCACCGTGGCCTCGATGTGGATTTGGCCCAGTCCGATCAGCATGGCGCGGGCGAAAGCGTTGCCCCGGTCGAAGCGCGTGACGTGGATCTTCATCAGGTAGCCGTGGTCCGCCATGACTGTCGGCGCCTCGGCCTGAACATAGGCCTTAACCTTCTGCGTGATCAGCCCGAGTTCGTCATCGCCGACCTGCACGTCCGGAGCGGCGTCGGCCGAAATATCGGAGATGCGTAACGGAGCGGAGGAGTCGACGGCGAGCGGCTGCACAGCGGTCGGCGCAGACACGCTGCCGGCGCATCCGCCGAGGACAAGGCCCGTGACTGCGAGGATTGCAAAATGTCTGGCTTTCATGAATTCCCCTTTGCTGAGAGTTGATCGCCGCCGGCTGTTGGCGACGTTGGTGGTGCACTTGATGGAGTTCCCCGCGACTCCGTCTTGCGCATGGTGATGTTGATCGTGTTGGGATATTCGCCGCCCGCACCGCTGGCGCCGTCGACCGCCGCTGAAACGATGCCGGCGTAAGGCAACAGGGCACCGACAAGCGCCGAAGTTGGCATTTTCGACGCAAAATATTCCTTCGAGTCGCGCCACTGCTCCTTGGAGCAACGCACGGCAAGGACGGACTCGCTTCTTTTTACGACGACAGTTCCTGGCGTCACGAGCGACCACTTGCCGAGCGCGTTCGAGACCTCGCATGTCGCGCCCGGCTCCGGTGTGGTCGCGACATAAATCGGCTCGGTGGTACCTTCGACCACCGACGCGCAACCACCCAGCAGCCCGGCCACAAGGCCGAGCGCCAGCACTTGCCGATATTGCATTGAAAATTACCCCTACCCCGCGCGCAGAATGGCAAGAATGCGCGCAGAATTCAACGGGGAGGAGAGAGCAGAGGCCAAAAAAAGCTCAGGGTACGGATTGCTCCTGCGGAGACTGTGTCATGCGACTGTCAAATCTACGAGGGAATTACGCCGCCAGCACGATCGTGCCGGGCTGACGCGGGAGCATGTAGATCGACGAGTAGAGCGTCGACGTGCCGGTGTGGAGAAAGTCGATGACCGGCGTGTAGGTGTAGCTCGTCTCGCCCAGGATCACTGTCCCGTTCGGAGTGTAGAGCGCAGGCGGCAGTGTGATGGTCGAGCCCTTGACACGGCCCGAGCCGGAGGACGCCTGGCTCCAGGCGACGGTCGCGATCTTGCCGGTCGAATCGATGTTGATGCACGATACCGTCACGACGGCATTCGCCGCGGAGAACGGCGCGAGGGTCGACGTCGAAGCCGCGAGGATGCCCGGCATCGTCTGGCTCTGGCTGATCGTCGAATATTGCGAGACGATTTCGGCAACGGTCGAAGCGGTCAGCGATACCTGGCGGTTCGCCGAGATCTCCTGCATCACCTGGAAGCCGCCGAGATACATCAGCGCCATGAACGGCAGGATCAGCGCGAACTCGACCGCCGCGATACCGCGTTCGGCGGCGGGGAAGCGTTTGACTGCGAGGCGGAATCTGCGGATCACGACGCTCTCCTAGGGTTCGTTGCGGAATGCTGCCGTGCCGACGATCACATTGGCATTGCCCGCATTCGCCAGCGTGAAGCTCAGGGGACCGGGATAGACCGGCCACTGGTAGAACACCTGCACGACCTCGACGTCGCCCGGCGCGCCCGGGCTGTAAGGCATATTCGATCCGTTGAACTTGCCGTTCGAAATCGGGTTGTACATCGTAACGTTCGGGAAGGTCGTGAACGTCTGCACCGCCGCATAGAGCCCGCCGCAATTGAACAGTCCGCCCGCATTCGCGCAGACGAGCTGCTCGAATTGCGATTGGGACATGTTTCCGGACTGCGCCTGGCCGGTCATGATCTGACGCGCCGCCTGCAGCGTCGCCGTCTGCAGGACCTGCTGGGCAAAAAACACCAGGGCCGTCTGCAGGATCGCGAAGAGCAGCGCGATGAAGGCCGGCGCGACCAGCGCGAATTCGACGGCAGTCGCGCCTTCACCCTCGCGGACGAACCTGCGAAATTTTGAAGGGCGCGCGCGCATGTCTGTCCTCCGCTATTTCGAGAGGTGGGCGGTCGACACCGCCAGCTGGAACAGGGCGCTCATCGCCGCCGAGATGTCGCCGTCGGTCGTGACCTCGTAATAGAGGCCCGGCGAGGCGCAGGACTGGAGCTGCGCACCGATGTTGTCCTGCGAAGCGCTCGGCGGGATGAGCGGCGCAACATAGGTGTTGAACCACGAATTCGACGTGCCGAGCGAGTAGTAGGCGGTGTAGAGCACCGCGATGCGGATGCCGCGGTTCTTGATCGTCGTGCACCAGTCCTTGTCGGGTTCCGAGCCGCCCGAATTCAGCGGATTGACCGTGGACTGCTGGCGGCCGCCGCAGCAATAGGCGCCGTATTTCGTGCTGATGGCCGGCTGGCTCGAGGTTTTCTCGTCGATCATGCCGTCGGTGACGATGAAGAGCACTTCCTGCGGCGTGTCGCCTTGCGCGTTCGTGCCGTTGCCGGGATCGGGCATCGCCGTGTTGACCGAACTCATGGCGTTGTCCCAGTTCGTGTCTTCGTCGCTATTGTTCGTCGAGGACGTGATGTAGTTGTTGTCATACACCTCGAGCAGCTGGATGTTGCTCGCATCCGCGCTGACGCTGGAAAGACTCGATGTCAGCGACGAGATCGTGTTGAAGTTCGCATCGAAAGTGTACACGGCCATCTGGTAGGTGGCGCTGTAGTTCTGTTCCGTCGTCGTCGCGGTCGTGGTCAGGTTCTCGACGGCAGTGCGCA
Organism: Rhizomicrobium sp.; assembly: GCA_035524575.1. GTDB lineage: Bacteria > Pseudomonadota > Alphaproteobacteria > Micropepsales > Micropepsaceae > Rhizomicrobium. The sequence continues at coordinate 22,593 of DATKON010000193.1, read as the reverse complement.
TGTTGTCGATGCGCAGCGTCAGGCCGAGGCATTGCGCCAGCGCGAAGTTGTCCTCGCCGCCGTTCGTGAACTTCGTCGTGCCGTCCGCGCATTGCACCTTCTTGGGGTTGCCCAGATTGTCGGCCGAGGGATTGGATTCGTGGCAGGCGAAGGCGCAGCCGCCCTGGGCCGAGGTTTTCGCCACCAGCGCATTGATGCCGGAGCTCGTCGCGGGAATGCCCATCGACGGCGAGTCGTCCAGCAGCAGATAGAAGTTGATGTTCGGTGCGACCGAACCGACGGCCGTCGAGCTGCCGCTGAGCCCGATCGTAGTGGCGCCGCCGAGGGCAACCGACAGGACGTTTGGAAAGAAGTTCTGCGATTGCGCCGTATAAGAGACCGTCACGGTGCGCGTGGTGATGCTGTCGGCGACGGTCACGCTCAGGTTGTGCGTGTCGTAGTTGACGCCCGTGATGGACTGGGCCTGCGCGTTGAAATAGTTCGTGGCCGCCGTGACTGAGGCGGAGTCGCCCTGGCTCATCATGGCCGGCGCAACGGCGGCGAGCGAGGCGGAGTCCGCAATGGCGTTCAGCTGGGCTTCGCGCATCGCGGCCGAGCCGTAGTCGACGCCGGCGCCGCTGAGGAATACGAGAGGAATGAGCGACAACCCGAAGATCATCGCGACAGAGCCTTTCGATTCCCGCAGAAAACTGCGAAGTGTACCGAGCATGTCCTAGCCCCAGTCCAACACCCGCGTCGAGCTTGGACCCGCCGCTTTAAAGACGGCTTAATTTTGTGTTGCACGTTGCATCTATCCCCGCCTGCGCGCGGCACTTGTTTGTGCGGCATTTGAATAAAAAGCCGAGAGATTTTGCTTATTTAGTCGCTAATCCGGGACCTTTCGCAGCGGACACCGCTGGGACATGCGGGTTTCTGATATTCAACCGAAAGGTTGACTATTCTTCGGCCTCCGCTATGCTCAACCATATGGTTCAACGACCGCAGAAATCGCTGGACGGCATTTTTTCGGCGCTGTCCGATCCGACCCGCCGGAGCATGCTGCGCCGCCTGGCCGCCCGCGAGCGGACGATCGGCGAGTTGGCCGCGCCGTTCCGGATGTCCTTCGCGGCGGCCTCCAAGCACGTGCGGGTGCTGGAGCGGGCAGGGCTGCTGCGCCGCCGGGTCCAGGGCCGCTCGCATATCTGCCGCATTGTCCCCGAGCCGCTGGCGGCCGCCGACGAATGGCTGCGCTACTACGAGCGCTTCTGGCGCGGACAGCTTTCTGCGCTCGAAGCCGTCCTGGAAACGGAAGGCCCGGATCACGCCACGAAGGGATCGCGATAATGTCCGACAAGGTGACCGTGCGCGTCACGCATCGTTTCCCCACCGCCAAGCCAGAGCGGGTCTTCGATGCCTGGCTTGATCCCGTGACGGCGGGCAAATGGCTTTTCGCGACGCCGACCGGAAAGATCACGCGCTGCGCGATCGATGCGAAAGTGGGCGGTAAATTCTCCATCGTCCGCGTCGACGAAAACGGCGAATTCAATCACGAGGGCGAGTATCTGGAGATCGACCGCCCCCGCCGGCTGGTGTTCACCTTCGGGATCGTGCGGCTCTCGCCGGAACTGTCGCGTGTCATTATCGAGATTGTGCCGATGGGGCAGGGTTGCGAACTCACGCTTACAAATGAAGGCGTGCTGCCGGACTACGCCGACCGCGTGCCGGAAGGCTGGAGGATGATCCTCGGCAATCTGGCGAAGACGCTCGCTTAATGGGCCGGGAACGCCCGCCATTTGGCGGACGTTGTCCTGAAAACCCTCGGCTTGACGGGAGCCGTCCGGGCAAGGATTGTGCGCCCCCTCATGCTCTCCTCGTCCCAACGCCCGCGCTATCGCCCCGATGTCGACGGGTTGCGCGCGCTTGCGATATTGCCCGTTCTCTTCTTCCACTATCGCGTGCCGCCTTTCAGCGGCGGTTTTGTCGGTGTCGACATCTTCTTCGTCATCTCTGGCTATCTGATCACTCAATTGATCGCGGCCGAAGGGGAGCAGTTTTCGATCGCGCATTTCTATGAGCGCCGGATACGGCGTATCTTTCCCGCGCTGTTCGCAATGCTGGCCGTGACGACGATTGCGGCGGTCCTCATTCTCTTCCCGGCCGATCTCGTTCGCTACGCCAACAGTCTTCTGGCCACTGCAGGTTTTGCCGCCAATTTCGAATTCTGGCGTGAGACGGGTTATTTCGACGTGCTGGCAGCCGACAAGCCGCTCCTGCACTTATGGTCCATCGCGGTCGAGGAGCAGTTCTATCTGTTCTTCCCGGCGATCCTTCTGATGTTCGCGCAGCGCAGGATCGCGGCGACGGCCTTGATCTTCGCGGCCTCGCTGGGATTTGCATTGTGGGGAACCGCGCACGCGCCGTCGGCGACCTTCTATCTTCTGCCCGGCCGGGCCTGGGAATTGATGCTGGGCGCATTGCTGGCGCTCGGCGCCTTTCCGCCGATCGCGCAGCGCCGGACTCGCGAAGCCCTCGCGCTCGCCGGCGCAGGTCTCATCGCATTTGCGACCTTCTTCTATACCCGCGATACGCCGTTTCCGGGCGCCGCCGCATTGGCGCCATGCCTCGGCGCCGCGCTCCTTATCTATGCTGCCCAGCCGGGACCAACGGCCGCCAGCGCGGTCCTTTCGCTTTCCCCGCTCGTGTTCATCGGCCGGATTTCGTATTCGCTCTATCTCTGGCATTGGCCGCTTTACGTTTTCACGCGCTATTTGCGCTATCGCGATCCGGCGCCGGCCGTCGTTGCGTGCCTTATCGCAGCCTCCTTTGCGCTCGCCATCGCGTCCTACTATTTCGTGGAGCAGCCTTTCCGCCGCGGGCAGCTGCGGTTCCGCCGGCCACAACTCTTCACTGGCGGACTGGCGACGATGGTTACGGTTGCGGCGGTGTCGCTGGTTCTTCTCGAGGGCGACGGCCTCCCGCAACGGCTGCGTCCCGATCTTCGCAGCATTTTGGCCGAGCAGGACGATCACGAGCCCAGGATCGATACCTGTCTCGGCATTTCACCGCAGGCCGTGCGTGACGGAAAGATGTGCCAGATCGGCGTGATCGGCGGCAAGCCGAGCTTCATTCTGTGGGGCGACTCCCATGCCGATGCGGTGCTGCCGGCGATTTCCGATGTCGCCAAGCGCGAAGGGCGCACAGGATTGTTCGCCGGCGGCCGTTCCTGTCCCCCGCTGCTCGATGTGACGACTCCACGTCCGGAATGCCGCGCATTCAACGCGAATGTGCTTGCGCAGGCGTCGCGGCCGGAGATCCGCGAAGTCATTCTCGAGGCGCGTTGGGCCAAATATGCGGAAGGCTCGACTTATGGGGACGAGCCCGAGGGCCATATCGTGCTCTCCGACAACGGCGGCACCGACAACACGAGCAATCACGCCGTGTTCGCGCGCGGTCTGGCGCGGACAGTGAAAGCGCTGTCCGGCAAGAAGATCGTCATCGTTGCCTCGGTGCCGGAGATCGGCTGGCCTGTCCCGGCCGTGCTGGCGCGGGAAAAGCTCGCCGACAAGGCGCGCCGCGAGCCGCCGAGCGAAGATGCGTATTTCGAGCGGCAGAAATTCGTGCTCTCCACTTTCGCGCAGCTGCAGAGGAAGGACGGCGTTACGCTCGTCTATCCGCATGCGGTCCTCTGCCGGAGCGGCACCTGCGCGGTGTCGCTCAACGGCATCCCGCTTTATCGCGACGAGCATCATTTGAGCGTCTATGGCGCGCTGCAGCTGATGCCGCTGTTCTCGAAAGCAATGTAGCCCGACAGCTCTGCGTTGCGGACGGCAAGAATTGCTGGGGATTGACGACCGTGCAGTAAGAACGTATAGTGAACAAACAACGAAGCCGCGTGGCGGCCGCGAAAGGCGGGCGTTAGGGTGCGCGCCTTCTGCATTTTGGTGGTGAGACAAGGAAGGACCGACAATGGCGGGCAGCGTCAACAAAGTGATTTTGGTGGGTAATCTGGGAAAGGATCCCGAGATACGCCGCATGACGTCGGGTGAGCCGGTGGTCAATCTGTCCGTCGCCACCTCCGAAAGCTGGCGCGACAAGGCTAGCGGCGAGCGCAAAGAGCGCACCGAGTGGCACCGCGTCGTGATCTTCAACGAGAACCTCGCCAAGGTCGCCGAACAATATCTGCGCAAGGGCTCCAAGGTCTATCTCGAGGGACAGCTCTCGACCCGCAAATGGACCGACAAGGACGGCCAGGAAAAATATTCGACGGAGGTGGTGCTCAACCGTTTCCGCGGCGAGCTCGTGATGCTCGACGGACGCAGTGAAGGCGGCGGTGGCGCAATGGCCCGCTCCGGCTCCGGCGAAGCGGCCGGCAATTTCGACCGCGGCGAGATGGACGACGAGATTCCGTTTTAAAGTCGTTGCGGCGTCGTCATTCCTCCCCGAACGAAGTTCGGGGGAGGGGGACCGCGAAGCGGTGGAGGGGGCCGACGTTCGCACAATTTGAATCACGATGCCCCCTCCGTCCACGCTCTGCGTGGCAATCCACCTCCCCCGAACTCCGTTCGGGGGAGGATTTGCGTTAGAGGATTGCCTTCAATCCACCGGCCTCGGCCTCGGCCTGAAGCGCGAGCGGACCATCACGAAGAACAACGGCACGAAGAAGATCGCGAGCGCAGTCGCGGTCAGCATGCCTCCGATCACACCGGTGCCGATATCGTTCTGGCTCGCGGCGCCTGCGCCGGTGGCGATGGCGAGCGGCGCCACGCCCGCAATGAAGGCGAGCGATGTCATCAGGATCGGCCTGAGGCGCAGACGCGCCGCTTCGCGCGCGGCCTCCTGGATATTCACGCCTCGATGCAGCGCGCTTTCCGCGAACTCGACGATCAGGATCGCGTTCTTGGCGGAGAGCCCGATCGTGGCGAGGAGACCGACCTGAAAGAAGACGTCGTTGTAGAGCCCGCGTAGAGTCGCGGCGAGAATGGCGCCGATGACGCCCAACGGGATGACGAGCATCACCGAGAACGGCACAGCCCAGCTTTCATAGAGAGCGGCAAGGCAGAGAAAGACCACCAGCACGGAAATCGCATAAAGCGCCGGCGCCTGCGAGCCCGAGAGCTGTTCCTGATAGGACAGCCCCGTCCACTCGTAGCTGATTCCGCGCGGCAGCTCGCCGATCAGCCTGACCATTTCGTTCATCGCAGCGCCGGTGCTTTTGCCGGGCTTGGGTTGCCCCTGAATTTCGAGCGACGGCGCGCCGTTGTAGCGCGTGAGCGCCGACGGGCCGAGCTGCCAGGAATATTTCGCGAAGGACGAGAACGGCGCCATGGTACCGGCAGACGTGCGCACATACCAGCGATCGAGATCCTCCGGCTTCATGCGAAACGGCGCATCGGCCTGCATGAAGACCTTCTTCACGCGGCCGCGATCGACGAACTGATTGATGTAGCTCGAGCCCCATGCCGTCGACAGCGTGTCGTTGATGTCCGCGATCGAAAGTCCCAGCGCATCGGCTTTCGACTGGTCGATATCGACATGGAGCTGCGGCGTGTCGGGCAGGCTGTTGGGCCGCACCTGCGCCAGAACGGGATCGTGCGCCGCCATCGCGAGGAGCTTGTTCTGTGCCGCAACGAGCGCGTCATGACCCAGGCCCCCGCGATCCTCCAGTTCGAGGTCGAAGCCCGACGAGTTGCCGAGCTCCTGCACGGCCGGCGGCACGAGTGCAAAGACCTGGGCGTCGCGGATGGTCGAGAACGCTTTCATCGCGCGTCGCGCGATCGCTTCGGCGCTGTTTTCGTAGCCCGGGCGCTGGTCCCATTTCTTCAGATGCAGGAACGATATGCCCGCGTTCTGACCCGAGCCCGCAAAGCTGAAGCCCAGCACGATGAACATCGTGTCGACGTTTTTGGCTTCGTCGACGAGATAGTGATGTTCGATCTGCTTGGCGACCTGCAGTGTGCGGGCCTGCGTGGCGCCGGTCGGCAGCGTGAATTGCGTGATGATGATGCCCTGGTCTTCTTCGGGCAGAAACGCGGTCGGCAGGCGCACGAACAGGATTGCAAGCACGACGATGATTCCGCCGAAGGCCAGAAGCATGATCTTTGAGTGCTCGAACACCTTTTCAAGCAGCTCGCGATAGCGCTTGACGAGATAGTCGAATGTCTCGTTGAACCAGGTGAAGAAGCGCCCGTGAGCGACGCTGCCGCCTTCGGGAATGGGCTTGAGGAGGGTTGCACACAGGGCAGGCGTCAGCACCAGCGCCACGAGGATCGACAGTCCCATCGCCGAAATGATGGTGACGGAGAACTGCCGGTAGATGACGCCGGTCGAACCGCCGAAAAAGGCCATCGGCAGGAACACGGCCGAAAGGACGAGCGCGATGCCGATGAGGGCGCCGGTGATCTCCTCCATGGACTTGCGCGTGGCGTCCCGCGGCCCGAGCCCTTCTTCGCGCATGATGCGCTCGACGTTTTCCACCACCACGATGGCATCGTCGACCAGAAGGCCGATCGCCAGCACGAGCGCGAACAGCGTCAGCGTGTTGATGGTGAAGCCCGCCGCATTCAGCACGCCGAACGTGCCCAGCAGCACGACGGGGACGGCGATCGCCGGGATCAGCGTCGTGCGCCAGTCCTGCAGGAAAATGAACATCACGGCGATGACGAGGAAGATCGCCTCGGCGAGCGTAATGATCACCTGCCTGATCGAAATGCGGATGAAGCCGGTGTTGTCGACGGGAAAGGCCAGCTTGACGCCCGGCGGGAAGGTCGACGACAGCTGTTCGGCCTTGGCCTTCACGGCATCGGCCGTCGTGAGCGCGTTCGCGCCAGGCGCCAGTTTGATCGCCATGCCCGAGGCGGCATGTCCATTCATGCGGCTGAGGACGGAATAGTCTTCGGAGCCGAGCTCCACGCGGGCCACGTCGCGCAGCCGCACGACCGCGCCGCCGGGGCTGCTTTTCAAAATGATGTTGGCGAACTGCTCGGGCTTCTGCAGCTCGGATTGGGCCGTAACCGTTGCGTCAAGCTCCTGGCCGTGAACCGACGGAAGCGCGCCGAGCTCGCCTGCGGACACTTGTGCATTCTGCGCCTGGACGGCGCTTCTGACATCGCCGACGGTCAGGTTGTAGGTCGAGAGCTTGAACGGATCGAGCCAGATGCGCATCGCATATTGCGCGCCGAACACCTGCACCGCCCCGACGCCCGGGATGCGCGCGATCGGATCCTCGATGCGGCTCGCCAGAAAGTCCGCGATATCGTTATTCGTATAGCGACCCGTCGTGTCGTAGAGCGCGACCGCGACAAGCGTGGACGGCTGGGACTTGTTGACGCTGATGCCCTGCTGCTGGACAGTCGGCGGCAGGAGCGGGACCGCTTCCTGCAGCTTATTTTGCACCTGCACCTGCGCAATGTCGGGATTGGTCCCCGGCGCGAATGTCGCCGTGATGTTCGCACTGCCGGAGGAGTCGCTCGATGAGGAGAAATAGAGAAGATTGTCGACGCCCGTCAGCTGCTGTTCGATCACCTGCGTGACCGTGCTCTGCAGCGTCTGCGCGTCGGCGCCCGGATAGAACGCGTTGATGCTGACTGACGGCGGCGCGATCGTCGGATATTGCGCGACGGACAGCGTCAGGATCGACAGCGATCCCGCCAGCATGATGACGATCGCGATGACCCAGGCGAAGACGGGGCGGTCTATGAAAAAGCGCGCCATGGCTGCCTAGCGCCCGCTTCCACTCGAACCGTAGGTCACTGGCGGCGACCCGGCCGGCACGGCGTGCACGGGCATATCCGGTTGAACCTTCTGCAGGCCCTCGACGATGAGCCTGTCGCCGGCCTGGAGACCTTGCGTCACTAACCAGTTGGTGCCGACCGTGCGCGATGTCGTCAAGACGCGCAGGCGCGCGATGCCTCCCTTGTCGACGACCATCGCTGTCGGTTCGCCTTTTTCATCGTGGCTGACGCCTCGTTGCGGCGCCAGGATTGCGTTGTGCGCGATGCCTTCGATGATCGTCGCGCGCACATACATGCCGGGGAGCAGAACACCGTCCGGATTGGGGAACTTGCAGCGCAGCACCACTGCGCCGGTCGTCGGATCGACCGTCACTTCGGAAAACTGCAGTTCGCCGTCCTCGGGATAAGGCGTGCCGTCTTCCAGCTGCAGCGTGACGCGGGCCGTCGCCGGCGTGTGGCGACTCATCTGCCCCGCCGCGGCGGCGCGCTCGAGCTGCAGGAGCTCCGCTGTCGACTGATTGACGTCGACATAGATCGGGTCGAGCGTCTGGATTGTGGCAAGCGAAGTCGTCTGGTTGGCGGTCAATAGCTCGCCCGGCCTGACGATGGAGCGCCCGATGCGCCCGGTGATCGGCGCGGTGATGCGGGTGTAGCCGAGATTGATGCGGGCGCTTTCCAGATTGGCTTTCTGCTGTGCGACGTTGGCCGCCGCCTGTTTGTACAGCGCCTCCTGGTCGTCATAGTCCTGCTTGGAGATGGCATTCTGCTGAAGCAGCGCCGCATAGCGCTCTGCTTTCAGCTTCGTCGTAACGAGATTGGCTTCGGCGTTCTCGAGGGCCGCCTTGGCGCTGTCAAAGGCGGCCTGATAGGGCGCCGGGTCGATCTGATAGAGCGGCTGGCCCGCGTGCACGAGGCCGCCTTCGGTAAAGAGGATCGATTTCAGGATGCCGTTGACCTGCGGACGGACATCGGACGTCGCCAGCGGGGCGGTCCGCCCCGGCAGCTCGGCGGTCAGCGGCACGGCCTGCGGCCTCAGCACGACGACGCCGACTTCCGGTGCCTGATTCGCCGGTCCCTGCGAGCGACCGCAGCCGAAAAGCGTCAGGATTGCCGCCAGCATCGCGGGCAACCACACGCGGCGAAGCTCAACATGCTGATTTTGCACGACCGAATCCGGAAGAGCGGGGGCTCGAAAACGTTGCCGGGGCAGACCCCCGTAGGCTAGAAGTGATGTAACTTCGCAGCCGCAACAAGGCCATGAAATTCTTTGTCATTCGCTGTGGCATCAAGGCATCCCATTTACGCTGGACACATCTTGGCCGGGCGCTTGGCGATGCTATATAAGGCTCTGAAATCGTTGTTATTTTCCTATCAAGACCTGCCTATGGAAGCGGCCCCCGCCAGATGCTACGAGGCGTGAGGCCGTAGGCCCCGAGGACGACATTGAACGATAAGCCGGAAGGCGCGCCGCCGGGCGCACCCAGCATCAGTCCCGTCGCAATCGAGGAAGAGCTTCGCCGCTCCTATCTCGATTATGCCATGAGCGTGATCGTCAGCCGCGCCATCCCGGACGCGCGCGACGGTCTGAAGCCCGTGCATCGGCGCATCCTCTATTCGATGCACGAGAACGGACGCGACTGGAACAAGCCCTATCGCAAATCCGCGCTGATTGTCGGCGATGTGATGGGCAAATATCACCCGCACGGCGATCAATCCATCTACGACGCCCTCGTCCGCATGGCGCAGGAGTTCTCCATGCGCGTGCCCCTGATCGACGGGCAGGGCAATTTCGGCTCCGTCGACGGCGATCCGCCGGCGGCGATGCGCTACACCGAAGCGCGCCGCGCCAAGGTGGCGCACACGCTGACCGAAGACATCGACAAGGAAACTGTCGAGTTCCAGGACAATTACGACGGCTCCGAGAAAGAGCCGACGGTCTTGCCGGCGCGCTACCCCAATCTTCTCGTCAACGGCGCCTCGGGCATCGCCGTCGGCATGGCGACCAATATTCCGCCGCACAATCTGGGCGAAGTGATCGATGCCTGTCTCGCCTTCATCAACGATCCTTCGATCACCATGGAAGCGCTCGCCGACATCGTGCCGGGCCCGGATTTCCCGACCGGCGGCCTCATCATCGGCAGGCAGGCGGCGCGGCTCGCCCTGATGCGCGGACGCGGGTCGGTGCTGATGCGCGCGCGGCATACGATCGAAGAGATCCGCAAGGACCGCGAAGCCATCATCGTCACCGAGATCCCCTATCAGGTGAACAAGGCGGGGATGATCAAGCACATCGCCGAGCTCGTGCGCGACAAGCGCATCGACGGCGTCGCCGATATCCGCGATGAGAGCGACCGCCATGGCATGCGCATCGTGATCGAATTGAAGCGCGACGCCTCGGCGGACGTGGTCCTGAACCAGCTCTTCCGCTTCTCGCAGCTGCAGACGAGCTTCGGCGTCAACATGTTGGCGCTGAACCAGGGCCGCCCGCAGGTCATGAACATCAAGGACATGGTCGGCGCCTTCGTCGCGTTCCGCGAAGAGGTCATCACAAAGCGCACGCGCTACGAACTCGGCAAGGCGCGCGAGCGCGGCCATGTGCTCGTCGGTCTCGCCGTTGCCGTCGCGAATATCGACGAAGTCATCGCCTTGATTCGCGGCGCCGCCGATGTCGGTGCCGCACGCGAGCAGTTGATGGCGCGCGATTGGCCGGCGAAGGACGTGGGCCCCCTGGTGGCGCTGATCGCCGATCCGCGCCACGTGATCGCGGCCGACGGCACGATCCGCATGAGCGAGGAGCAGGCGAAGGCCATTCTCGATCTCCGGCTGCAGCGCCTGACTGCGCTCGGCCGCGACGAGATCGCAGACGAAGTGAAGAAGCTCGGCGAAGCCATCCAGGACTATCTCGATATTCTCAGGAGTCGCGCCCGCGTGCTCGCTATCGCTCGCACCGAGCTCGAAGCGATCAAGTCGGAATTCGCGACGCCGCGGATGACCGAGCTCGTCGAAGCCGAAGTCGAGGTGGAAGACGAAGACCTCATCGAGCGCGAGGAGGTGGCCGTCACCGTCACTCATGGCGGCTACATCAAGCGCACGTCGCTGGCCGAGTATCGTGTGCAGGGCCGCGGCGGCAAGGGCCGCGCCGGCATGGCGACGCGCGAAGAGGATTTCGTCACGCATATTTTCGTCGCCTCGACGCATGCGCCGCTCGTCTTCTTCTCCTCGACGGGCATGGCCTATCGGCTGAAGGTCTGGCGTCTGCCGGAAGCGCCGATCCAGGGCCGCGGCAAGGCCATGGTCAATCTCCTGCCGCTGCAGCCCGGCGAGCGCATCACGACGGTTCTGCCGCTGCCCGAAGACCAGGCGGAATGGGAGAAGCTCAACGTCGTCTTCGCCACCAAGTCCGGCGACATCCGCCGCAACGAGCTGTCCGATTTCGCCAGCATCAACCGCAACGGCAAGATTGCGATGAAGCTCGCCGCCGACGACGGCATCGTGGGCGTGCAGACCTGTACCGAGCACGACGACATCCTGCTGACGACGCGTCTGGGCAAATGCATCCGCTTTGCCATCACCGACGTGCGCGTCTTCAAGGGTCGCGATTCGACGGGTGTGCGCGGCATCAAGCTGGCGAAAGGCGACGAAGTGGTCAGCCTCGCGCTGCTGCATCACACCGATGCGACGACAGCGGAAGCCCGCGCCTATCTCAAACAGGCGAGCGCCGCGCGCCGCGCCATCTCCGGGGAGGACGGCGAGCCCGTCACCGAGGATGTCAGCGACGACGAGGATACGGGCGAGGAGGCAACACTGACGCCGGAGCGCTATGCGGCGCTGGGCGCCAAGGAGCAGCTCGTTCTGACCATCTCCGAGACCGGGTACGGCAAGCGCACCAGCTCGTATGAATATAGGGCGACGGGGCGCGGCGGTTCGGGCATTGTCGCCATGGATATGGGCCGCAAGAACACGGGCATCATCGCGGCTTTCCCGGTCGAGGAGACTGACGATCTGATGCTGATCAGCGATGCCGGCAAGACCATCCGCGTGCCCGCCGCGAGCGTCAGCGTGCAACGGCGCGGCTCGGGCGGCGTTACCGTATTCCGGGTGGAGGGCGGCGAACGCGTGGTGGCCGTCGAACGCATCGAGGAAACGTCCGGCGAGGCCGGCGCCTAAGATTGGGGGCATCCTATGGCGGCAAAGCGTATTGGGCTTTATCCGGGTACTTTCGACCCGCCGACACTCGGCCATATCGACATCGTCAAACGCGCGCTGAAGCTCGTCGACATGCTGGTGATCGGCGTGGGCACCGGGACGGGCAAGAATGCTCTCTTCACCTACGAAGAGCGCGTCGACATGTGGCGCCATGAAGCAAAACAGCTGACGAAAGACGGCGGCGAGATCGACGTGCAGCCCTTCGGGGATTTTCTGCAGGTGGATTTCGCCCGTCAGGTCGGCGCGAACATCGTCGTGCGCGGCCTCAGAGCCATGTCGGATTTCGAATACGAGTTTCAGATCGTCGGCATGAACCAGCGGCTCGCGCCCGACATCGAGACGGTGTTTCTGATGGCCGATCCGAAATACCTGTCGATCGCGTCCAAGCTGGTCAAGGAAGTGGCGATGCTGGGCGGCAATGTCACGCCGTTCCTCACGCCCTATGTCGCCGATAAACTCGTTCAACGCAGCAAAGAGAAAAGAAAGAAAGCCTGATGGCCCAGGATCCCGAAAACACCATCATCCTCGAATTGAAGTCCGGCCCGGTGACGATCGAACTCAGGCCCGACCTCGCGCCCAATCACGTGGCGCGGATCAAGGAGCTGGCGCGGAAGGGATTCTACGACGGCATTGTCTTTCATCGCGTGATTCCGGGATTCATGGCGCAGACGGGCGATCCGACGGGCACCGGCTCGGGCGGCTCCGATCTTCCCGATCTCAAGGCCGAGTTCTCGAAGGAGCCGCATGTGCGCGGCACGGTCTCGGCGGCGCGGACCAGCGATCCCAACAGCGCCAACAGCCAGTTCTTCATCTGCTTCGACGACGCGCCGTGGCTCGATCGTCAGTACACGGTGTGGGGCAAGGTGGTCGACGGCATGGACCATGTCGATCAGATCAAGAAGGGCGGCGAACACAACAACGGCATGATCTCGGGCACGCCGGACAAGATCGTTAAGATGCGCGTGGCCGCGGACGCCTGACGCATTCCGCAACATTTGGTGTTGCGGCGAAGATTGAGGGTGGGGGCGCTTTCGCCTAGAAGAGGCGGCGATAACGAGGCCCATCCCATGAATCCCATTCCGTTCATCGATCTTCAGGCGCAGCGCAAGCGCCTCGGCGCGAACCTCAATCGCGCCATCGAAGCCGCCGTCGAAGGCGGACAGTGGATCATGGGCCCGCAGGTGCGCGAGTTCGAGGAAAAGCTCGCGGGTTTCGCCGGCGTGAAGCACGCGCTCGCCTGCGCCAACGGCACCGATGCGCTTATGCTCGTGCTGCGCGCATGGAATGTGGGGCCGGGCGATGCGGTGTTCGTGCCGGCCTTCACGTTTGCGGCGTCTGCGGAAGTCGTGGCGCTGGTCGGCGCCGATCCCGTCTTCGTCGACGTGCTCGAAGACACCTACAACATGGATCCGAAAAGCCTCGAAGCGGCGATCGCGCTGGTGAAACGCGACGGCAAGCTGAAGCCGCGCGCAGTGATGCCCGTCGATCTTTTCGGGCAACCGGCCGACTACGCGGCGCTGGAACCGATCGTCAGGCGCGAGAAGCTGCTGATGCTGTGCGACACGGCGCAGGGCTTCGGCGGGCTCTGGCATGGCAGGCGCGCGGGCGCGCTGGGCGATGCGGCGGCGACGAGCTTTTTTCCTGCGAAGCCGCTCGGCTGCTACGGCGACGGCGGCGCGAGCTTTACCAATGACGACGGATTGATCGAGCTTCTGCGCTCCCTCCGCAATCACGGGCAGGGCGTCGACAAATATGAGAATGTGCGCATCGGCGTGAACTCCCGCCTCGACACCATCCAGGCCGCGATCCTGCTCGAGAAGCTGAAGATCTTCGCCGAAGAGATCGAGCTGCGCGAGGCCATTGCGCGGCGCTATTCGAAGGCGCTCGGCCAATCGAACGCGATCCGGACCCCGCGCGTGCTCGACGGTCTGCAATCGACCTGGGCGCAATATACGATCCAGGTGCCGGAGCGCGATCGCCTCGCGCAGGACCTGAAGGCGAAAGGCATCCCGACCGCGATCTACTATCCCATCCCGATGACGGCGCAGAAAGGCTATGCGCATTATCCCGCCGCGCCCGTGCCGGTCTCGACGGCGATCGGCAGGCACGTCATCAGCCTTCCGATGCATCCCTATCTCGACGAGAAGACGCAGGATTTCATCATCGCGAGCGTCCTCGAAAGCGTGGCCCGCGCGGCGGCCTGACGTTCGCGCTACACTCGCGTCCATGGACGTCGCCCTTTTCGACTTCGAGCTGCCTGAAGAATTGATCGCGCTGCGGCCTGCATCGCCGCGCGACTCCGCGCGGATGCTGGTGGTGCAGGCCGACGGCACGCTCGAGCACCGCCAGGTGCGTGATCTGCCGGACTATCTCCGCGCCGGCGATGCGCTGGTCGTCAACGACACCAAGGTCATTCCCGCACGCCTGCATGGACGCCGCGCGCCGCGCGAAGGACAGGACGGCGAGGGGCCGAAGATCGAGATCCTGCTGCACAGGCGCCTCGCGCCGAACCGGTTCTCGGCTTTCGCGCGGCCGGCACGGAAGCTCGTCGCGGGCGATCGTTTGCGTCTGGGGCGGTCGCTCGAGGCTGAAGTCGCCGCGCGCGGTGAAGCGGGCGAAGTCGAGGTACGTTTCGTGCTGGAGGGGGCTGCACTCGATGCGGCCATTGCGCGCGAAGGCGAGATGCCGCTGCCGCCTTACATCGCGGGCAAGCGCAAGACGGACGCGCGCGACGCGGTGGATTATCAGACTTATTTCGCAGAGCGCGCCGGCTCGGTCGCGGCTCCGACGGCGGGTCTCCATTTCACGGACGATCTTCTCGCGCGCCTCGCGGCCCAAGGCGTGGTGCGCGAGCGTCTCACGCTGCATGTCGGCGCAGGGACCTTCCTGCCGGTGACGGCCGAAGACACATCGGGCCATCGCATGCACGCGGAATGGGCGGAGCTCGACGAAACGACCGCCAACAGGCTTAGCCAAACACGCCGGCAGGGCGGCCGCATCGCCGCCGTCGGCACGACCTCGCTCCGCACGCTCGAATCCGCGGCCCGCGCCGACGGGACCATCGCAGCCTTCCGCGGCGAGACCGACATCTTCATCACGCCGGGTTATCGTTTCCGCACGGCGGATATCCTCCTCACCAATTTCCACCTCCCGCGCTCGACGCTGTTCATGCTGGTGTCGGCCTTCGCCGGACTCGAGACGATGAAGCGCGCCTATGCGGAGGCGATCCGCGAAGGCTATCGTTTCTATTCCTATGGCGACGCCTGCCTGCTATTCCGGGCGAGGACATGAGCGCGTTCCGTTTCACCGTAAAAGCGAGCTGTGGCGCCGCGCGCCTGGGCGAGATCCGGACGCCGCGCGGCAACATCCGCACGCCCGCTTTCATGCCGGTCGGCACGGCGGCAACCGTGAAGGCGATGCTGCCGGCTTCGGTGCGCGAGACCGGCGCCGACATCATCCTCGGCAACACCTATCACCTGATGCTGCGGCCGGGTGCGGAACGCATCGCCCGGCTCGGCGGTTTGCACACATTCATGGCGTGGCAGCGGCCGATCCTGACGGACTCCGGCGGCTTCCAGGTGATGTCGCTGTCGAAGCTCAGGAAGATCACCGAAGAGGGCGTGCGCTTCAATTCGCATATCGACGGCAGCGAGGAATTCCTGTCGCCGGAACGCGCGATGGAGATCCAGGGACTGTTGGGCTCCGACATCCAGATGGTGCTCGACGAATGTCCGGCCTATCCGGCGACGGAAGCGGAGATCGAGAAATCGCTGGCGCTGTCGATGCGCTGGGCGAAGCGCTCGAAAGCGGCGTTCACGGGCGGCGAGGGGCAGGCATGCTTCGGCATCGTGCAGGGCGGCGTATTTGCGCATCTGCGGCAACGTTCTGCGGAGCAGCTGAAGGAGATCGGCTTCGACGGTTATGCGCTGGGCGGTCTCGCCGTCGGCGAAAGCCAGGCCGCGATGTTCGGGACGCTCGACGCCGCCGTGCCGCATCTGCCGGACGATCGCCCGCACTATCTGATGGGTGTCGGCAAGCCGGACGACATCGCCGGCGCCGTGCTGCGCGGCATCGACATGTTCGATTGCGTTTTGCCGACGCGCTCGGGCCGCAACGGCCAGGCCTTCACGTGGGAAGGCGCGCTCAACCTGCGCAACGCGAGGCATGCGGAAGACGCATCGCCCCTCGATCCCCGTTGCCGTTGCCCCGCCTGTCGCGATTACTCCCGCGCCTATCTGCATCACGTGGTGAAGGCGAACGAGATCATCGCCTCGATGCTGCTCACCTGGCACAATCTCACGTTCTATCAGGATCTCATGCAGGCGCTGCGCGATGCGATCGCGGCGGGCACCACGCAGGAGGTTGCGGCGAAGGTGATCAAGGCCTATGCCCGCGACAGCGAATAGGGCAGGAATTTTTCGCGCGCCGGAATTGCGTGATCCGACGGCTTTATCACGCAATTTTTTGCGGGGGCCCAGGCACTCCACGGCCGATTGGCGAATGCGCTCAATCCCTTGCGCGCACAGCCGGGTTGCGGCGCCTGCCAGGATCACGCAAAGAGCACGGTAACAAGCAAGGCTGCGTTCCAAAAAGGATCGGGCCTTCGCCGCGCCGAAGCGGCTAGGGCCGCGCAGGCGGGCGCACTCCCAGGACATCGCGAAAGCGGAACGCCTCATCGTGGCCACTCATCTGGTTTCGAAAGCGATGGTCAAGCGTTCGCAGGCGAGCGCGCATCCCGCACGCATGTGCGAGGGCAACTCTGCATCTGAACGGATTCAGCACGCGCACCGGAAATGAAAAACCCGGCCGCTCGAAAGAGTGCCGGGCGCAGCAATGCGATATAGCCAAAGAGGTAGGCTTTTTGATCAAAAGTGCAAGGGGTGTAGCCGAAACTTTCGTATCGAAAAATTGCGATCGCAGGCGGATCAACGCGTTGCGCGGCCGCTTGTTGTCATTTTTGTACCGATTATCGACGCAGGACGGCGCATCCCCCGCCGCGATAGCGCGCGCTAAAACAGCTCTTCCTGTGCTTTCGGTTTTTGCGGCTTCGGCGGCGGCGGCGCCTTTGTCTGCGGTCGCATGTCCCAGTCGCCTTCGACCGGCTTCAGCAGCGCTTTCAGGTCTTCGACCGATGCAGGCTCCTCCCCGAGCCATTTGCTCCACTCGTCCGGCGCCAGGAATGCGGGCATGCGATCGGTGACAGTCGCGATCAGCCGGTTGGGCGGCACCGTCACCATCGCGAAAGTCAGAAGCTCGCCTTCGTTGCGATGCGTCCAGCGCTCCCAGATGACGGCGATGGCGAGCGGCTTGCCGTCCTTCGGCGTGATCACCTGCTGCTCGCGTTTGGTGGGCGACAGCTCCTTCGCCTCGTTGAAGGTCGTGACCGCGACGAGCCCGCGGCGCTGCGCGAAGGCTTCGCGGAAGGTCGGCAGGGTGTCGATGGTCTCGGCGCGGGCGTGGATGTGCTTCATGCCGCTCATCGGATCCTTGGCGCCCCTGGCCACCATCCCCCAACGCATCGGCACGGATTTGCGCGCGCCACTCTCGTCCAGCGTGACGACATGGGCGAGCCGCATCGGCGTCACGGTCTCGACGTCGCCGGTGGCCGCCAGCAATTGCGAATAGGCGACGACCTCGCGCCAGCTCATCATCTGGGTGAATTTTCCGCACATGGGGCGAGTGTAAAGGACGATTGCCGTGCGGGAAGACCCCGCGGCGATTGTGTGGGCGGTTCCGTCCATGTCCTCATCGAAGAAAGATCGGTTGCCCGGAACGCGCCGTCGGCGCGCCGGGTAATGACGACCGCAAGGGGATGTGATTCAACGTCGTCGGACGTGAGAGACCCCGCATGCGCATGGCGGCGACCATTGCCGGCATTTTCTGGATCGTCGCGATCATCGTCGGCGCCATCCTCCTTTACAGCTATCGCCTTCTGCGCGGCGGACGCGGCGACATGGCGCTGCTCTTCGTCGCGGCGCTGCCGGGCATTCTCCTGATCCGCTGGGGCCGCCGGAACGCACGCCGCGGCATCCTCCTCTCGCGCAGGGACCGGATCGTCAAAAAGCCTGCGCGCGGCCCCGGCAAGCCGGGCGGCCCCGGCGCCGGGACGCGCTGAGGGGACCCGGCGCACCCGCAGCACGCGACGCGCCGGAGCCGAGGAAAACCCTGAAGAAATCCCGGCAAACCCATGTTGACCGGCAGGGGCTCTGCCCCTATGGTCCGCCGCCCTTTGGCGAGCCCGTAGCTCAGGGGTAGAGCATCTGACTTTTAATCAGAGGGTCGATGGTTCGATCCCATCCGGGCTCACCAGTCCCACCAGCCTCCTTGTCGGTCCATGAGCCGGGTTGAGAGCTTTCCGCCGATCGTGTCCGGGAAGAGCAGGGTGCTCATTCTCGGCTCGATGCCGGGAACGGCGTCGCTGAAGGCCGGCCAATATTACGCCCATCCCCGCAACGCGTTCTGGCCGATCATGGGCAGGCTGTTCGATGCGGGCCCGCAATGGCCCTACGAGCAGAGAGTGAAGCGCCTGTTGCAGGCGGGTGTCGCCTTGTGGGAATCGCTTGAGGCTTGCGTGCGGCCAGGCAGTCTCGATACATCGATCACCGACGAAGTGCCGAACGACTTCGCATCGTTCTTCGCGCAGCATCCCCGCATCCGGCACGTCTACTTCAACGGCGCCAAGGCGGAGACGAGCTTTCGTCGGCATGTATTGCCGTTGCCGTCATCCGGCGCGGAGCGCCTCTACACGCGCCTGCCGTCGACCAGCCCCGCGCATGCCGGGATGCCGTTCGAGGCGAAAGTGAAGGCTTGGTCCGTCGTGCGGAAGGCGCTCTGCGATCTGTAGTTGCCTGTCGCCGAATCCGCCGAGTCGCGCGCCGTGCTTCCTACGCTTCGGCTGTGCCGGTTTCGTGAGGATCGCAATCGGGAATGCTCAGGCCAAGACGCGCGGCGGAGATGCCCATGATGCCGCCGTCGATGTGGCCGATCTTGGTTGCGTCCCGCCATACCTCGATCGCGCAGCGACCGGCATTCTCCATCGCATGCGCCAGGGCCGCCTCGTCGCTATCGCATTCATAATGCGTGGTGGCGATGGGGACGCCGCCGGAGGTGATGCGGTGAAAGGTGTATTTGGGCATCCGACGAAACTCCTCCGTACGGCAACGGCCTCCGCGCGCTTTCTTTCCATCAAAAGTTGGTGCGGTGGCGATTTTGAATCTCGCCAATGACAGGTCCCTGGCCCTGAGGCTTGGCCAGGACTGATTACGAAGGGCCCAGTTCGACCAAATCGGTTTGGCCGTTCGCATGGGCGGGGCGCTCCTCCGATCTGCCGGCCATGCGTTCATATTGCTCGATCAGGTTCATGAGCAGCATGCGGTTGACGGGACTTCGCGCGGTCCGCAGCGTCTCGCGCAGCTGAGCCGAGCGTGCCCTGTATTGCGTGGGAGAATCGTCCATCAGGCGACTCACACAATCGTCACATCCACAATGGTGCATTGCGTTCACGTTTCGCAACCACACACGCGTTCGGCCGGTCAATAAAGCTGGTGATAGGCGAGTGAGGTGGCGGAATACCGGATCTGCCGCTTCGACTTTAATTCCGGATGCCGGCCGGCCGCCGCACGCGATCGCGCTCTTCAGGGCGAGCGATCTCGCGGCGGCTCGAAATTCTTGCGCACGATCGCCATGATCAAGAGCGCGAACGCTGCAAGCTTCAGAAGATAGATCCAGATCTCGTAGCCGTGCCCGATCGGGACCAACGCAATCACGATCTGATGCAATGCCAGGAGGAAAAACGCCGCACCGAAAGCCGCGAACAGCGAGTCATGCGTGTGCGTCCAGAACCGCAGGAAGAACAGCGCGGACAGAAGGAAGCCTAGCGTTGCCCCTCCGCCCAGGAAAGCGGTTGCGGCGCTCATCGATCCGCCTCCCAGATAAAGCCGTACAGGAGCGTTGCCGCGGCGAGCAGGCTGAAAAGGTCACGCACAATCCTCAAGTCGATCTGAGTGAATACGAGCAGATCGAGCACCATGACGAGATTGTTGACTGCGAGGAGAGCGAAGCAGGCGGCGCTCCACAGCAGCAGTTTCGTCCGGCGCTGGCGATAGGCGCGTATCAGGAGCGCGGCGCAAGCAAGACTTGTGACGAGACAGAGCAGGTAGATGGTCGAGCCAAGAATATCCACGATCTACCCCTTGATGCGAAATGCTTCGGCGAAGGCGTACATCGCTTCGTTCGGTGTTTTTGCGATCGCATTGAGAACAGAAACCAACTTTGCGCGGTAGAGATTCTCGGCCTCTGCAACCAATGTATCGAGTTGCTCCGAGGAAGGCCTGTAGCGGACCATGCTTTCGGACCGTTCGAGAAGGCCATATTTTTCCAGTTGTGTGGTCGCTCTCTCAACGAGCAGGGGGCTGGCCCTCAATTCGTGCACAAGCGCCTCGCTTTCCCAGTATCGCTCGGGCGAGCGGCGGAGGAGGAAGAGAAGCTCAAGAGCTCCTATGGAGCCCGCGGCTACGGCTATGAAGGAGAGAACGTCCTTTTCGCGCTCCGATAGTGCCAATCCAGGATTCCCCCGCTACCCAGCCTTCAGATCGAAACTATGTTCGAATGCTGCGGCCGTCTTCACTGACCGTTTGTTCTCGCGCATTTTATGAGCAGATAGATGGTTGCGTCGCATAGTCTGGAAGAATGAAACGGTCCGAGATCATGCGCCAGACCAAAAAATCCGCGATGAATGGATTCGCCGCCAATCGCAGGACGATGTCTCGCACCTTCAGCCCAAAGCGGGTCTCCGGCGAAAAGCTTGACGCAAAGCCGCGGGCCGACTTCTGCTTCCGCAGGATGAACCGTCGGAAGACACGCTCGTAAGCGGCGAACGCCGCGCGAACGTCTCCGTTTGCCCGCCCAAGCTCGCCCGCAAGGATATAGGAACCGGCCATCGCAAATGCGGCCCCTTCTCCGGCCAGCAGGGACGGGCAATAAGCGGCGTCTCCGACGAGCGCGACGCGGCCGCGCGACCATCGCGGCAACTGGATCTGGCTGACGGCATCGAAATAGAGGGTCTGCGCCGCAGCCAGCTGTGCACTGATTTCGGGCCA
Organism: Rhizomicrobium sp.; assembly: GCA_035524575.1. GTDB lineage: Bacteria > Pseudomonadota > Alphaproteobacteria > Micropepsales > Micropepsaceae > Rhizomicrobium. The sequence continues at coordinate 1,580 of DATKON010000193.1, read as the reverse complement.
CTCAACCCACCCATCCCCGGAAAAGACGGCCTCAAGAGCCTTTTTCTGGGACAGCAGCGATCTCGCAAAAGCGGTGTCGCGGTTCCTCCGCGAAAATACGAAAAAGAATCCGGTCTCGTCATTCCGCAACGAGAACCGGCCGATCTGCCGACCCGGCGCGGCATAACTCAGATACGTCTTCTCATCCCTCCGGGAATAGCCCTTTCCGATGAACACGGCCGCATACTTGCCGAGGTAATGCTCAGCCGTGCGGGCCCGAGGAAAAGCCGCCTCGCGCACGGCGGAATGGAGCCCGTCAGCGCCGACGACCATGTCGAACTCTCGAAGTATTCCAGACTTGAATTTGACGAGCACGTGTTTCTTCAGCTCGGTCACGGCAGACACTTCGTTTCCGAAGATGAATTCCGTGTCATTGCGCACCGCCTCGTACAGTATTCTGGCGAGATCGCTTCGCAGAATGCTGAGAAAGCGGTCGTCCAGTGCGCGACGCAACGCGTCCCCGCCAAATGCACTTCGCTCCCGACCGCCTTCGTCGACGAATACAACGCGGTCATTGACATAACCACTCTGGCGAAGTGCAGGTATGATCCCCATCCGCTCCGCGACATCGAATCCGATGCCCCAAAAGTCGATGACGTAGCCCCCTTCGCGCGGCGCGGGCGCGCGCTCGACGATGGTCGGTTTAAAGCCGGCCCGCACGAGCCAGTATGCGAGCGTCGGGCCTGCGATGCCGGCGCCGGAGATGAGGACCGTCTTACTGCCCACTGCCAATTGGTTGTTCGCGCCCCGTCGCATTTCCGTGGCAAGTTGGCGTGGAGGGTAAGTTCGGGGACTTACCACCGCCACGCCAATGCCCCGCCCGATAACCGGGAACCACCTCATGGCGCGTCCGGTCAAAACACGCACTGACTATAGTCAGCTCAGGGGGCTTTATCCGGGCCGCGAGTGGTCCCAACATGTCGTAGGTCTTAAGGGAAGGTGCCAGTGACGAAATCCCGATTGCCTGAGATCCGGGCCCGTCGATTTGACGGGACGAAGGACGCTCGCTCGCTGGCCGGCAACCTTTTGACCGATACGCAGCAGCAGGCATTCCAGAGAATCGCCACCGTTCTCGAATACCGGACCGGGAATTGCCCCGTATTTGCCGAGGGGGAGGATGCGCATTTCATTTTTCTGATTGCATCCGGCGTGGTCAGGATAAGCCGGCACTCCGACAGCGGAAAACGCCAGGTTCTGGCGCTCATGCTGCCGGGCGACCTGTTCGGGCTGCCCGACGAAGGCATCTACGTCAATTCGGCAGACGTCACCTGCCCGACCACACTTTTCCGCGTGCCCTGGCAAAAGCTGACGACACTGATGCTGCGGGACCCTGCCTTCCAGCACAATCTGCTCAATCGCGTTGCTTACGATCTTCGCGAAGCCCAGCGGAGGATCATGATCCTCGGGTTGCAGAACACGTATCAGCGCCTGGCGACGCTGCTGTTGGATTTCACAATGCACGATGAATTCTTCGATATGAATCGGGGCATGTTGAATTTGCCCCTCTCGCGCTTCGATATGGCGGATTATCTCGGGACCAC
>DATKON010000192.1:0-10258 GCA_035524575.1 Rhizomicrobium sp. | reverse complement strand
GGGACCGCGAAGCGGTGGAGGGGGCAAGCACCGCACGACATACGAATACAGTCGCGACAAATTCCTGCAAAAGCGGTCCGCCACGTTTGGCGCATGGCCAAGGTCGCCCGCAAAACGCTGTCGCGCGCCCGTGCGCTCCGGCGAAAACTGACGAACGCCGAATGTCTCGTCTGGTGGCGGCTGCGCAAAGACGTTTACGGCATACGCTTTCGCCGGCAGCACCCGATCGGACCCTACATCGCCGATTTCGCCTGCGTTCCGGCACGCCTGATCATCGAGATCGACGGCGGCACGCATGTTTCCAAGGCGGAAGCCGAATATGACCGACGTCGGGATCGCTATCTTCAATCGCGAGGCTGGTTCGTTTTGCGCCTGAGGAATGAAGATGTCTACGACGGGCTCGACGAGGCCATCGAACGGGTTTGCGCGGTGGCATCTGCGCGTCTCGGCGACGGCCATCTGCGCGCGTGATGCCCCCTCCACCGCTTCCGCCTTCGCCAAGGCTTCGGCGGACCACGTGCGGACTCAAACCCGCCGCAGCTTCAGCGTAGGCGGGTCGTGGGCCCCCTCCACCGCTTCGCGGTCCCCCTCCCCCGACATTCGTCGGGGGAGGATTGCGTCGACGCCAATCCTCCCCCGATGCGCAGCATTGGGGGAGGGGGACCGCGTTAGCGGTGGAGGGGGGCAGCGCCGTTCAGCCGAGAAGGGCCAGCAGCGCGTCCTGATTGGGCTGATCCGCGACGCGGATGTCACGGAACGCGAGTCCGCCGAGCGCGTCGGCGGCGGCCTGGCTGATGCATAGCGCCCGCAGCGAACGGCAGGACAGATTCTCTTTCGCGGCGATGTCCGCGAAAATCCGCGCGGTGCGCGGCGAGAAGAACAGCGCCGCGTCGAGCGTGCCGAACGTCCTTCGCACATTCCGCGGCAGCGCTTCCGCCGCGACCGTGTCGTAGAGCACTTCGCTCTGCACGGTGAAGCCGCGCGTTGCCAGCAGCTCCGTCAGATTGCCGCGCGTCGGCGATCCCGCCGCATGAAAAAGCGCGCCGTGTTGCGGCGCGAGCGTCGTGATCGCCAGATTGGCGAGCGCGGCGGCATCGCGGTCGGCGTGCGCGACATGGGCAAATCCCAGGGCGCGTGCCGTCTCGGCCGATTGCGTGCCGACGGCCAGCACTTTCGCGTCGCGTCGTTTGGTTCGCGCCGCCAACGCCCGGATGCCGTTGGCGCTGGTGACGAGAACGGCCTGCACGCCATCGAGCGGAATATCGCCTCCCGCGCGGTACCGGATCTCGAGCAGCGGCGCGATCACCGGATCGTGGCCGCGCATCGCGAGCTTTACGGCCGTCTCCTCGGCGTCGCCCTGCGGCCGGGTGACGAGAACAAGCATCGTCAGAGCGCGAGCCAGTTTTTCGCGCGCGGCTTGAGCGCGAGGCCGGATTCGCGGCCTGCTTCCGCGGCGGCGTTGACGGGATCATCGCCGAGGCGGATCTCGAAACCGGTTTCCACGAAATCGCTGCCGTCCGGCGCCAGCACTTCGCCGCGGAAGACGAGCTGGTGTCCGGTGTAAGCGGCGAGCCCCGCGATCGGCGTCTTGCAGGAGCCATCGAGCGCCGCCTGGAAGGCCCGCTCGCAGGCGAGCGCCGTCTCGCTGAAAGGATCGTTCAGTGTACGGACGGCTGCCGTAGTCTCCTCGCCGGCGCGCGTTTCGACACCGACCGCGCCTTGCGCCAGCGCCGGCAGCCAGTCGTTGAGCGGCAGAAGCCTGGTGACGCGCGCGGCAAGGCCGAGGCGCTTCAATCCGGCATAGGCCAGAAGGATCGCGTCGTACTGGCCGGCGTCGAGCTTCGAAAGGCGCGTGTCGACATTGCCGCGCAACAGAAGGATCTCGAGATCGGGACGGGCGCGCGCGACCTGCGCCTGGCGGCGGACCGAACTCGTGCCGATGCGGGCGCCGGGCGGCAGATCTTCAAGCGTCGCGGCACTGTTGGAAATGAATGCGTCGCGGGGATCCTCGCGCGGCAGGATGGCTGCGATGGCAAGGCCATCCGGACAGACGACGGGAACGTCCTTCATGGAATGCACCGCGATGTCGATCTGGCGCGCCAGCAGCGCCTGCTCCAGTTCCTTGGTGAAAAGCCCCTTGCCGCCGATATCCGCCAGCGAGCGGTCCTGGATGCGATCGCCCGAAGTCTTAACCACGACGATCTCGCAGGGGCAGGCCTTTGCGGCGAGCAGGCTGCGCACCATTTCGGCCTGCACCAGCGCGAGCTTCGAGCCGCGTGTGCCGATACGCAAGGGAACGGGATTTTGCGGCATCCGGAACTTCGCGCTAAAGGGTTCTTACGAACGCTACCATGGCAGAAGATTCCCGCGCTTTCACTGTCCTAGGTCTGGAGACCAGCTGCGACGAAACCGCGGCGGCGGTGGTGCGCGGGCTCGCGCCCGGTCCCGGCGAAATCCTGTCGAATGTCGTCCTCAGCCAGCTCGACGCGCATCGCGCCTTCGGCGGCGTCGTGCCCGAAATCGCCGCGCGCGCGCATATCGAGGCGATCGATCGGATCGTCGCCGACGCGCTGGCGGAAGCCGGCTGCACGCTCGCCGATATCGATGCGGTTGCCGCAACCGCGGGGCCGGGACTCATCGGCGGCGTGATGGTGGGGCTGACCACCGCAAAGGCGCTGGCGATGGCGGCAGGAAAGCCGCTCGTGGCGGTCAATCATCTCGAAGCGCACGCGCTGACGGCGCGGCTGACGCATGGCGTCGCGTTTCCGTTTTTGCTGCTGTTGATCTCCGGCGGCCATTGCCAGTTGCTGGCGGTCGAAGGCGTCGGCCGTTTCCGGCTCTACGGCACGACGATCGATGACGCGGTCGGCGAAGCCTTCGACAAAACCGCAAAGCTGATGGGGCTTGCCTATCCCGGCGGCCCCAATATCGAGACGCTCGCCCGCACCGGCAATCCGAAACGGTTCGCATTGCCACGGCCAATGCTGGGGCGCGAAGGCGCGGACTTCTCGCTGTCGGGATTGAAAACCGCGGTACGGCTGGTCGCGACGGCGCCGGATTTTTCGGACGGCGATCGCGCCGATCTCGCCGCGTCGTTCCAGGCCGCGGTCGTCGACGTGCTGATCGACCGTACGCGCTCCGCAATGGCGAGGTTCGTCTCGGAGTTCGGCGGAACGCGGACGCTGGTCGTCGCCGGCGGCGTCGCCGCCAACGAAGCCATCCGCGATGCGCTGTCGGCGCTCTCGGCCGAGACGGGCTTTTCGATAAAAAAACCCCCGCCCCGACTGTGCACCGACAACGCGGCGATGGTCGCATGGGCGGGGGTGGAAAGAAGCCAGCTGGGGCTGTTTGACGAACTTGGGGTCGCGCCTAGAGCTCGCTGGCCGCTTCAGGAAGGCCCGGCAAGGGGGAGCCTTGCAGCCGGGCCTTCCTGAAATCGGGGCGCCTTCAGATCAGGCTGTAGGGCGCGAAGGACAGCAGGCCTGCGAGGACGATCATCGTGCTCATCAGCGTGCCGATAACGATCTGGTTGAACCGCGAGCTCTGCTCGGGGATGTGATTGAACTGCGTTGTCATGACGACCTCTCCTTTTCACTCCGGGCGGCCCTGCCGCCCTCTGAATTCCGTTGGCCACCGCGGCCTTCGATGAGGGGAAGATAGGTCTGGGCTGACTGCAATTCAATGAACAAATCCGGAAGTATTCAGTGTTCAGTAGTTTTCATATACTGGCGGCCTCGCCGCTAACCATTTGCCTGGAAAGGGTTATCGTGCGAATGACGGATTGTCATGCGATTGGCGCATAGGGGAATTGCGGTTCTATGAAGCTCGCCACCTGGAACATCAACTCGGTCCGGCTCAGGGAAAGGCTCGTTCTGATGCTGCTCAGCCGGGAGCAGCCGGACGTGCTGTGCCTGCAGGAGACCAAGGTCGTGAACGACCTTTTCCCGGCCGAAGGCTTCCGCAATCTCGGCTATGTCCACCAGGCGATCCACGGCCAGAAGGGCTATCACGGCGTCGCCATCCTCTCGAAGCGGCCGTTCACCGAGACCCGCTCGTGGAATCTTTGCGACGTCGACCATTGCCGGCACCTGCAGGTCCGCTTCGAGAACGGCATCGAGCTGCACAATTTCTATGTGCCGGCGGGCGCCGACATCCCCGATCCCGCCGTCAATCCGAAATTCGCGCACAAGCTCGATTTCCTGCGGGAGATGGCGAAGGCGTTCGACAGCCGCACCGACAAGCGCGAGGCGCGCGCCATCCTGGTCGGCGATCTGAACGTGGCGCCGCTCGAGAACGATGTCTGGAGTCACAAGCAGATGCTCGGCGTCGTCAGCCACACGCCGGTCGAAACCGATCTTCTCGGCAACGCCAAAGCCGCGTTCGACTGGATCGACGTGACGCGCGAATTCGTGCCGGCGGACGAGAAGATCTATTCCTGGTGGAGCTATCGCGCGCTGGACTGGCAGGCGTCGGATCGCGGCCGCCGCCTCGACCACATCTGGGTGAGCCAGGGCCTGAAAGGCGCCGTCAAATCGCAATCGATCCTGAAAGCCGCCCGCGGTTGGACGCAGCCGTCCGATCACGTGCCGGTGATGGCGGAGCTGGAGGATTAGACGCGCCAGGCGAGATAGTTTGTGGCCGTGAAGGTCTCGAGGCGCTCGTGGTAGCGCGCGATGGGATGCGGAGGGCCCAGCGGATTGATCGTGGCGAGGCGGTAATTGCGTTCCGTCAGGAAATACCAGAAATCGCGCAGATAGGTGCGCGTGTCGATGTTGCAGCCGCCGAATTCGAAGGCGCAGGCTCTGATCGTTCCGTTCGCAAACGCTTTCTCGCCCCCGAGAAAGGCGTTGTATTCGAAGCCTTCGATATCGAACTTCGCGAAGTCGACCCGAGCGATCTTGCGTTCTTCGAGCACGGCATCGAGCGTCGTCACCGACACCGTCTCGCGGCCTTCGATCGACACGCCGGCGAAATCCAGGCGCCGATGGGCGAGGCTGGCGATGCCGGAGCCTTCGCGGTCGAAATAGAGCGTCTCCTCGCCCGCCTTGTCCGACAGCGCGGTCTTCAGCAGCACCACGCGTGGATCGCCTATGGCTTCGAGCACCGCGAAATTGTGCCGCGACGGCTCGACGCAATAGAGCATGCCGATTTTCGGTCCCGCCATACGCAGCATCTCTTTGGTCCAGAGACCCTTGTTGGCGCCGATATCGAAGACGATGGCGTTCGATTGCGGCAGGAACGGCAGCGCCGCGCGCACTTCGTGTTTGATCGATTTGGCGCCGAAGCCCTTGCCCTGGCCGCGCTGCACCTGCTCTTCGAGATAGGCGAGGAAACGATAGCGCCAGCTCATGTCAGCGCTTCAGCGGCGCGATCATGATCGTCGCGCTCGCGGTGGCGATCGTCTTGCCGGCATCGTTGAACATCGCGCCTTCGAGAAAGAGGACCGTCTTGCCGCGCTTGACGACCCGCGCTTCCGCCATATGCGCGCCGGCGCCGGCCTGATTGAGATAGCTGACTTTCATCTCGAGCGTCGGCGCGATCTCGCCCCATTGCGCGACAAGTCCCGCGGCGGTCGCCACGACATCGTCCATCACGCAGGCGATGACGCCGCCATGGATGGCGCCATAGCGATTGAAATGCGCCTCACCCAGACGATAGGCGATCTTCACCCAGCCTTCGTCGGTATCGATCTCGAGCAGCTCCTGGCCCAGATGCGCCGATGCGGCCGCGGGCCGCTTGAGGATGGCCTGGATGTTGGGCGGATAGTCTTGCGCCTTTTCGGCTTCGACGGGACGACGCATCGGATCAGTCGAGCGACGGCGGCGCGACCCAGAACGCCTCGGTCTTGGCGAATTTCTTCCAGCGCTTTACGGCGTTTTCCCAGGTGTGCGCGGCGCATTCCAGATGCCAGCCATAGACCATGCCGGCGGCGAAGGAGAGCGAGGTCTGCGGCACCAGCGACATGCCGTCGTCGATCTCGACCAGACGTTCGAGCGTCGTGCGCGCGACGACCACGTCCTGCAGCGCGCCCAGAACATCCTGCATGCCGCTGAGGCGCTTCACAAATCGCGCGACTGAGTCCTGCTCGTAGAGCGGCGCGAAGAACTCCGCCGTGTAGCGCAGCTTCTTCAGCCCGATGCGCAGCTGATGGCGCTTGGTATCGGACAGTTTCTCGAGCTTGCGGGCGCGGCGCTTCGCCTGCGCCATGCGGTGATCGAGCATCCGCTGCGCCAGCTGGGTCGCCGGCGCTTCGAACGCGATGACGCCTTTGGTCGCGTGCGCATCGCCATAGGTGCCTTCACGCCAGCTGCGCCGGTCGACCGCGGTCGACAGATCGTTCATGAAGCCGGAGAAGACCGGGCTCATCACGTGCGAGACCGCGTCGTCCCATGCACGCCGCCGTGCGGCCTGCGCACGCGACCGCAGGACCGCGAACGCGTCCTGCGAGCCGTTGGCCGTCGCGGCCGGCTCGAACAATTCGTCGAGGAACACGTCGAGATCGCGCGCCGCGGCGAGACGCGCCGAAATCTTCTTGGCGCGCACGCGCAGATTCTGCAGCGACGGCGTGCGGAATTCCCCGCCGAACGATGACAGCGCCACGCGCAGCCGGCGGAAGCCGACGCGCAGCTGATGCATGCCTTCGATCTCCCGCCCTTCCACCACGGCCGGAATGTTGGCGGCGATGTGCCATTTGCATTGCGTCAGCGTCAGGCGGAACGCGTCTTCGGCTGTAGCATTCGGCGGCAGGAAGGCCGGCTTCGCTTTCGACGGCCGCGGGTGTCCGGGACGTGCCTCGGGCTGCGGCGGCGGGGTGATCTGCTCCGGCTCGACATCGATAACGGTCGCAAGCGCCTGTCCGAGCGGCAATGCTCCGGCTCGCCTGCCACGCGGCAAGACCTCAGGGTCATCCATCAATTTGAACTCGTACTGCTGACCCATCGTCGTCGGCCAATGAGAAGGCACACGGCCGCTCCCTGAGATGACGCCCCAGCGGCCCGGACCCATCATTCACCGAATCGGTCGAATCAATCAATTAAGGCGAGGACCTTACCGGAATACCGGCGGCCGCAAGTGTCGCTTTGGCATCGGCGATAGACGCTTCGCCGAAATGGAAAATCGAGGCGGCGAGGACGGCGCTCGCATGCCCCTCCTTCACCCCTGCGACAAGATCGTCAAGGCTGCCGACCCCGCCGCTGGCGATGACGGGAACCGTGACGGCGTCGGCCACGGCCCGGGTCAGCGCCAAGTCGTAGCCTTCCCGGGTTCCATCGCGATCCATTGAGGTCAGGAGGATTTCGCCCGCGCCATAGCCGACCAATTTGCGGGCATGAGCGACGGCGTCGAGACCGGTGGCCTTCCGCCCGCCATGGGTGAAGACCTCGAAACGGCCCGCTGCGACCTTCTTGGCATCGATCGCGGCGACGATGCACTGGCTGCCGAACTTCTCGGCCGCTTCGCCGATGAACTCCGGCCGGCGGACGGCTTCGGTGTTGACCGAGACCTTGTCGGCTCCGGCCAGCAGCAGCGCGCGGATGTCGTCCAGCGTCCGGACGCCGCCGCCGACCGTCAGCGGCATGAAACAGGCCTCCGCCGTGCGCCGGACCACATCAAGAAGGATGCCGCGGTTCTCGTGGCTCGCGGTGATGTCGAGAAAACAGAGCTCGTCGGCGCCCGCGGCGTCATAAAGCATCGCCTGCTCGACCGGATCGCCGGCATCGCGCAGCCCGACGAAATTGACGCCCTTGACGACGCGGCCGTCCTTCACATCGAGACAGGGAATGACGCGGACTTTCAGCATGCGGAGGTCTTACACGGAAAGGCCGGGCAGGCGGAAACAATTTTAGCGTAGGGGACGCGGTGGTTGCGCAGAGGACGCAGTGGAATCGTGCCTGCGACGCAAACATCGCGCGAAGCGCAACCAAAGAAATTTCAGGAGAGACAGTGACATGCTCCGTCTCTCACTGCCTCACCGTCCCTTGCGAACAGTTTTCGTTGCGCTTCGCGCAAGGTTTCCGGCGAGGTGCCCCGCGTCCTCTGCGCAACCACCGCGTCCCCTGCGCTAAGAATCTCGACGCTGCACTGACAGAAAATCTTAGTTCCGCATGCGGGCGCGGGCGGCGATCTGGAAGAGGGCGCGCGAGGTTGCGGCTTCCGCGGGAACGCCGGTGGTCTTGCACAGTGCTTCGGTGTCGAGAAGAAGATCGAGCGTTTCGTTGAGCGCCGGCTCGTTCCAGCGTTGCAGTTGCGCCTTGAACGAAGTTTCTCGCTTGAAATGCACGGGCGGCCGCAGCCGGCGTATCGCGGATTCCGCGCCGCCGCTCGCGGCCTGCGACTTCACCAGCGCCAGCCGCTGGAAATGCGACAGCGCTGTGCGCACGACCGCGATCGGCGACATGCCGGTGATCCATAACCGCTCAAGCGCACTGTCGAGCCGCGCCACATCGCCTTCGCCGGCCGCATCGCAGACTTCTTCCGTGCGGGCTTCGGATTCGTCGCCGACGACCGCGCGCACATCGTCGATGGTCACGCGTCCCTGCCCGTGCGCATAGAGCGCCAGCTTCTCGATCTCGCGCCGCGTGACGCCGCGATCCGAGCCGAGCGCCGCGACCGCTTCATCGAGTGCGTCCGCCGTGATCGAAAGTCCCTCCGCCTTCAGCGTCTCGCGCACGACCTCGGCGATGTCGCGGGCGCTGTCGGCGTAGCAGGCGATGGCGGCCGCATTGTCCGCGTCCTCGAACACGCCCCTGAGGCTGGCGCTCTTGGCAAGATCGCCCGCTTCGACAACGACCAGCGCGTCGCCTTTGGGATCTTCGAGAAAGGCTTCGAACAGCTTGGCGAGCCCGTTGCCGGCGCTGCGCACGCGCACCACGCGCCGTCCGCCGAGCATCGACAGCGCCGCGGTTTCGTCGGCAAGTCTCGCCGGATCGCCCGTCAGCACGGCTTCGTCGAGATCGGCGACCCGGAACGGATCGGCGAGATCGGAGACGACCGTCTTCGCAAGCTTCTCGGCGCGCTCGCGCACGAGTCCCTGATCGGGCCCGAAGACGAGCACCGCCGCGAGCCCCTCTGGCGGACGCGCCACATAGCGCTCCGCATCGGCGGGCTTCACGATCATTGCTGCCTGGTGCGCCTTTCGAAATAGGCGGCGATGTCGAGCTGGATGCGCTGGGCGATATCGAGGGCGCCGCGACGTTGTGCGTCCTGCTGCGCCACCAGAGTCGCATAGGGCGAAGCGACGACGTCAAAAGCCGCCAGCGTGCGCTCGAGTCCCGACTTGATGACCTTGTTCGTGCGCATGTCGCTCAACTCGTAATTCGCATTCAGCGTGTAATTGTAGCGCGTGACGGCGGCGTTGTTGGCGACCGCGATACCTTGCAGATATTGGTCGACCGTGACCTTGAGCCGGTAGGCGGCCTGCTGCGGCTTGGCGGTGGCCGAAAGCCCGTCGATCAGGTTGTTGCGCAAGTCGTAACCGACGCGCTCGCCGGCGATCGGATCGACATAAACCGACGCGAAAATCTGCCGCGCGCCGTCATGATCGGGCTCCGAGCTGTAAAGCGGATGAAATCCGCAGGCGCCCAACAGCGCTGCAAGCCCCAACGCTCCAGCCAGACGAAACTTGGTCATGCCACGATATTCACGATCCGCTCGGGCACAACAATGACCCGTTTGGGGGGCTTGCCGTCAAGCGCGCGCTTCACTTCGTCGAGCGCCAGCGCCGTCTGTTCGACGGTTTCCTTGTCGGTGCCTTTGGGAAACTGGCGGACGGCGCGCAATTTCCCATTGACCTGAACCGCATAGTTGACGGTGTCGAAGGCAACCAGGTCCGGATCCGCCTTGGGCCATGGGGTTTCCACGACCATCTCCTTGTGGCCCAGCGACTGCCAGCAGGTCTCGGCCAGATGCGGCATCATGGGACCCGCCAGGAGCACGATCGTCTCCAGCGCCTCGCGGCGGACGGCGCCCGACACGCTCTGGTCGGCGCCGCTGATCGCATTGGCAAGTTCATAGATGCGGGCGACGGCACGATTGAAGCGCAGCGCCTCGATATCGTCTGTGACGGCGGCGATCGCCCGATGGGCGGCCCGGCGGAGCTCGAGATCGGCGCCTTGCGCATTCGCGTTCGGCTTCGCACCCGGCGGCGGCAAATCACCCGCCTCGGTGACGAGACGATGAATGCGCTGCACGAAACGCCAGCAACCCTCGACGCCATCTTCGGTCCATTCGATGTCGCGTTCGGGCGGCGTGTCGGAGAGCA
>DATKON010000191.1:0-29620 GCA_035524575.1 Rhizomicrobium sp. | reverse complement strand
CTTCGCGCGGTCTGCCCGGCAAGAATTGGTTCCCCTGCGTCCACCGCGCATCCACCGCGACCACTGCGTTGGCATATTTTTCGAAGTCGCGGGCGCTATTTCCGCCAGGACGCCATGCTTTCGAAGACGCCGTCCCGGAAGAGGAAGGCGTGCGTCAGCGCAGCGGCCAGATGCGCGAGGAAGGTCACGAAGAGGAGCAGCGCCAGCGCGGTGTGCAGCGGCCGCAGGAGTGCATAGAGCGCGGCGCTATGCGGAAGGATCGGCGGCAGATGCACGCCGCCCCACATCGCGATCGGATAGCCGGCCGCGGACAGCATGCTCCAGCCGACCAGCGGTACCGCGAACATCAGCGCGTAGAGAAGATAGTGCGAGCCGTCGGCGGCGAAGCGCAACAGCGGCGGAAATCCGGCCGGCAAGGGCGGCGGCGGATTGAAGAGCCGGTTGAGCAGCCGGATCGACACGAGGATGAGAATCACGATGCCGAGCGGCCTATGGATCGACACCAGCCGGTGATAATCCGCAAGCGAGGACACCATGCCGATGCCGATGAACAGCATGGCGAGGATCATGAGCGCCATCAGCCAGTGCAACAGGCGCGACAGAGCCGGAAATCTCTTCCCCATCGTTATCGTCCTGCCTGGAGTTGGACGGGGCTCGGCGTTTTCGCTTCGCCTTCGCGCCGCGTGAAATCGGCGGAATACACGGCGGAGCGCGCCGGCAGCAGCGGATCGTCCGACGGCGCGATGCCGGACGGCAAAACCATCGGATCGAAATTGATGTCGCGGCAATTGCCCGGCGCTTCCGCCTGAAGGCCCGTCACCGTCAGCGTGCCCGCGTCGATGCGCGTGCGATCGCGCGGCCAGGGCAGAGTCGCGTCATTGGTGGGATCGCCCGGCCGTCCGAGCACGAAGATCAGATGCCAGCGCACGGGACCCTGCGAGACGCGCTTGCCGAGTGCGTCGAACAGATAGTTCGGATCGGAGGATGGCGCGGTCTTCGGCGCGGGCGCGAAGCTGTCGACCGGCTCCATCGTCCAGCGCACCGGCGTCGCTGCGCCTTGCGCATTGACCAGCAGGAAAGTGTTGAGGCTGTTGTAGCGCTCGTTGGCGAAGCCGGTCGCGAAAGGCTGCGCCTTGATGAGGCCGATGGCGCGCAGCGTTTCCGGATGCGCCGCGAGGAACGCCTTCATCCTGGAAGGGTCAGGCTTTCCGGTTTTCGGATCCGGCACGGCGGCGACGAGCTGGTCGTAGAACGACTTCGGATCTCGCACCACGAAGACCGGAATGGGAACCATGGCGGTGCGCCAGACCTCTCCGTCGGATAGCGTGTAGTTGATCGCCATGCTGTGCACGGCGGCGGGGCTGTCCGGTGCGATGGGGCCGGCAATCGAGAAGCGGCCGAACACCGGCACGCGTCCGCGTTCGAAGAGGCTCGCGCGGCTGAACGGCACGGCCGCGCCGTTGCCGTCGAACCAGCCCGTGAAGCAGACGCCCTTGGCATGATTGCGCCGGAAGCCGGCACGAACGCCGCCATCGGCTTCGAACGCATTGACGATGTGCGTCTGGTCGACACGATGCGGCGAGAACCAACCCGCCGACCAGGCGAAGGCCGCGGCGACGACACCGAGGATCGCTGCGATGAGCGCAAGGCTGGCGAGTGCCCCGGGTCTGGCGAGCGCGCTCAGGCTGTAACGATTTTCCGGCGATGGCTTGCGGGGATCGCTGTCGGACACGGGTCCTCATCGTGCTTCGGTCCGCGATCATACACCGAAGTCATCGGCGGCGGAGTGCCGCACCGACGGCGGTGAATGCCGTTAATCGCCCCGGCGCGCGCGTCGCGGGCTGACGCATTCCCTTCGGCTCAGCGATCAGACCGGTGCGAACGGCACCAGCATGGGAACCCTGCGCCGATAGGAATCATAGGCGTCCGCGCCAAGCTCTCCACGCAGAAAACGTTCCTCCAGCCGCGCCTTCAGCCAATAGCCGACGATCAGACAGACCGCGCCGAGAATAACGTGCAGCGATCCCGCCACCACGGCCGTCGCGATCGCGGCTCCGAGAATGCCGGTGTAAATCGGATGACGCACGATCCCGTAGGGCCCCTTGTCGACGACGACGTGGCCCTCTTTGCGCGTGATCGCGCCCGACCACAGGCGACCCAGATAAATGCGCGCCCACCAGGCGAACAGGAAGCTCGCGGTGGCCGCGCCGACCATCGTCCATCCTAGGGCGAGCGGCGGGATCCAGAAGCGGTGGCCGAGAACGCCCGGCCAATTGACGATTTCTAGATGCCCCGACACACGCTTCAGCATGGGTGCGAGCACCAGCACAAATCCGGCCGTCGTCAGACTGCGATAGAGCAGTTCGTTGGAGCGATTGGGTCGCTTGACGGTCCGTGCAGACCACAACCCGGCGACAATCCAACTAACGATCCAGACATCCCACGGAATGAAGATCGCGTCGTCCGGCCAGAAACCCATCCACATTATCCGCCCCCCAAAATGTGCGCATCAGTTGGGACTGCAATCTTGGCGAACGAATGGCGGAGCGGGAATGCCGATCTCCAATGCATGTCGTCCCCGCGCCACCGGTCCGCGCAAAGCGCGGCCGCAGTAAACTCCAGCGGTGTCCAGGGAACGTATGGCGCCGCGTTCGGCGCACTCCTGGGTTCCCGCCTTCGGGGCATGACACTGCATTTGCTGCTGAACTTACAGAGCCAGTCAGTGCTGGCTCTTGGGCATGCGCACGACGAGGCCGTCGAGCTCGGGCGTGACCTTGATCTGGCAGGACAGACGGCTGTTGGGTTCGAGGTCCTGCGCGAAGTCGAGCATGGTCTCTTCCATGTCCTGCTTCGGCGTCAGCTTCGCGAGCCAGGATTGATCGACATAGACATGGCAGGTGGCGCAGGCGCAGGCGCCGCCGCAATCCGCATCGATGCCGGGCACGAGATTCTTCACCGCGCCTTCCATGACCGACCAGCCATTGGGCACTTCGATCTCGTGTTCCTTCCCGTTGTGCTCGATGTACTTGATCTTCGGCATGGATGCTCCTTCGGACGCCTTATTGACCTATGTTTTTCATGGGAATGGCCGTGTCTGCAAGCTTTTCGGGCGGGACAGATTTTCCCTCCGCGATCAGCTTGCGGCCGACCAGATATTCCGGCGCCGCGTTAACGCTCTCGACCGCCGCGACGCGGCCCTCCCGAAGGTGGAAGACGGCGAATTTGCGGGCTGCGGGATCGCCGCGCAGCACGGTCCGGTCGCTCGGCCAGGCGAGCCCCGCGATCTGGAGCTTCAGGTCATACTGGTCCGACCAGAACCACGGCACTTCCTTGTAGGGCGTGTGCTTGCCCAGCATGGCGAGCGCGGCATGCTTGGCCTGGTCGATGGCGTTCTGCACGGATTCGAGGCGCACCGGGTGGCCGTCGCGGCCGATATGCCGCGTGCAGTCGCCGGCGGCGAAGATCCTCGCGTCGCCGGTCTCGGCGAATTCATTGACGACGATGCCGTCATCACAGCCGAGCCCCGCATCGCGCGCGAGCTCCTCGTTCGGCACGACGCCGATGCCGATCAGCACGAAATCGCATCTGTGCGATGCGCCGCCGGCGCGCACCGCTTCGACCTTGCCCTTGCCTTCGATGGCGTCGACACCGGTGCGCAGATGCAGCCGCACGCCCGCTTCCTTGTGCACGCGCTCGTAAAAGGCGGAAACTTCCGTCGACACGGCCCGCGCCATGACGCGGTCCATCGCTTCGAAGACGTCGACCTCGAGTCCGTGCTTGACGGCGACCGCCGCGACTTCGAGGCCGATATAGCCGCCGCCGACCACCGCGAGCCGCGCGCCCCTGACGAAGTTGGGACGCAGGCGATCGACGTCGGCGATATCGCGCAGGTAATGCACGCCGTCGAGATCGGCGCCCGCAATCGGAATGCGGCGCACGCGCGCGCCGGTCGCGATGAGGAGCTTGTCGTAGGAGAGCGTGCGGCCGTCGTTCAGCGTGACGCAGGCGTTGCCGCGGTCGATATGCGTGGCGCGCGCGCCGAGGATCAGCTCGCACTTGGCTTCAACGTAGAATGCGTCGGGCTTCAGGAACAGACGCTCGCGCTCGAAGGTGCCGGCGAGATAGGCCTTGGACAGCGGCGGACGCTGATAGGGCGGATAGGCCTCGTCGCCGACCACGGTCAGCGCGCCGGTAAATCCTTCCGCCCGCAAGGTGGCCACGGCCTGCGCACCCGCCTGGCCCGCGCCGAGAATGACAATCCGTTCGCTCATGCAGCTGCCCGAAACAACCCTCGAAAGAAGGGGCTTCTACCTTGGCGAGCAGCCAAATCACAAGCAATGGGTCCGGCGCGTTGAGGCCAAAACGCCGTCACGCTAGAAGGCACCGATGAAAGATGCGCCGTTTTCCATGGAAATCCTGCTCCGAAGCCCGGCCGAGACCGCGGCGCTGGGCGCGCGGATCGCCGCGGCGCTCGAGCCCGGCGACACCGTGGCGCTCCAGGGCGATCTCGGCGCCGGCAAGACGACATTGGCCCGCGCCGTCCTGGCGGCTCTGGGGCTCGGCGAGACCGTACCCAGCCCGACATTTACCCTCGTCCAGCGCTACGAGACGCCTCGCCTTACCATTGCCCACTTCGATCTTTATCGGGTGGAAAGGGAAGAGGAGATAGAAGAACTCGGTCTCGACGACGCGCTGGTTGAAGGCGCCGTATTAATGGAATGGCCGGAACATGCAGGTTCACGCTTGCCTCAAGACGCATTGCATGTGCAACTCGTTGCCGTCGATGAGACGTCACGGCGCGCAATTTTGTCGGGGCAAATGCGGTGGTCGAAGGCGCTAGGGAACGGGGCGAAAGCTTGAATTCGGAACGCGAAGAGGCGATGCGCGATTTTCTTGCGCGTGCCGGTTGGGCAGACGCAAAGCTTTCGCCTTTGCCGGGCGATGCCTCGACGCGGCGCTATTTGCGCGCCAACGGCGGCGCCCGCAAGGCCATGCTGATGGATCAGCCGCAGGGCGCGGAAACACCCGCCTGCCCGCCCGGCGCAACGCCCGATGAACGCCGCGCGCTCGGCTACAACGCAGTGGCGCGGCTCGCCGGCGCCGACTGCGCGCGCTTCGTCGCCGTCGCCGGCTTCCTGCGCCGGCAGGGCTTGAGCGCGCCGGACATCTTCGCCGCCGATACGCGCCAGGGCTTCGTGCTGATGGAAGATCTCGGCAACGATCTTTATGCCGACGTTTTGGCCGACGGCGCCGACGAGATCGAGCTCTATCGCGCCGCCATCGATGCGCTGGCGTCCATCCACACGCAAAGTGCGCCGCAGTCTCTGGCGCCCGGCAAGGCGCTCTACCCCTATGACGACGTCGCCATGTCGGCTGAAACCGATCTGATGACGGAATGGTATCTGCCGCTGGCGCTCGGGCGCCCGGCGCGCGATGACGAAACCGAAGAGCATCGCGCCTTGTGGGAGAAGGCGCTCGCCGCGCTGCAGTCGCTGTCGCCCGTCTTCGTGCACCGCGACTACCATGCGCAGAACCTGATCTGGCTGCCGGAGCGCCGCGGCAATGCGCGCGTCGGCGTGATCGATTTCCAGGACGCGGTGGCGGGCGCGCGCGGCTACGACATCATCTCGCTGATGGAAGATGCGCGCCGCGACGTGGCGCCGGAACTGAGCGAGGCGATGACGGATCATTATCTCGCCGCCATGGCGAAAGCCGGCAATCCGCTCGACGGCGACGCGCATCGCGCCGAGATGGCGCTTCTGGCCGCGCAGCGCAACGCCAAGATCGTCGGCATCTTCGCGCGTCTCTACAAGCGCGACGGCAAGCCGCGTTATCTCGATTATCTGCCGCGCGTCTGGAAATATCTCGACCGCGATCTCAGACATCCGTCGCTCGCCCAGCTGAAGGCGTGGTATGACAAAAAGCTGCCCGCCGAGACGCGGCAAATCGCCGAGAGCGTGAACTGATGAAGAAGCAGCCCGTCACACGCGCGATGATCATGGCGGCAGGCCTCGGCACGCGCATGCGTCCATTGACGCTCGACCGTCCCAAGCCGTTGGTCGAAGTGCGCGGCAAGGCGCTGATCGATCATGCCGTCGATCGTCTCGTGCAGGCGGGCGTGACGATGATCGTCGTCAACCTCCACTATCACGCCGAGATGCTGAAGAAGCATTTGCAGAAGCGCCGCGACGTCGAGATCCGTTTCTCCGAAGAGCCCGACACGCTGCTCGGCACCGGCGGCGGCATCGTCAAGGCGCTGCCCAATTTCGAAGGCCAGCCGTTCTTCGTGCACAATTCGGACTCGATCTGGGTCGAAGGCATTGGCCATGCGCTCGACCGCATGCAGACCTTGTGGAATCCGGGCGAGATGGACGGGCTTCTCCTGCTCGCCTCGATGGTCACAGCGCTCGGCTTCGAAGGCAAAGGCGATTTCCTGCTCGACGCGGAAGGCCGCATCGCGCGCGTGCCGGAGCAGCGCGTGTCGCCCTTCGCCTATCCGGGCGTCCAGATCGTGCATCCCAAGATCTTCGACGGTGCTCCGAAGGGCGCATTCTCGATGAACCTCCTGTGGGACCGCTCGATCGAAAAGGGCCGCCTCTTCGGCGTGCGCCTCGACGGCGTGTGGATGCATGTCGGCACGGCGGAAGCGGTGAGAGAAGCGGAAGACTTCCTGGCCGACCTGGCACCGGCGTAAACTAAAATTTCCGACGCGGTGGACGCGGGGGCCTCTCCAATTAGATCGCGCGAAGCGCAGCCACCTATTTACAAGAGACAGTGAGGCGGTGAGAGACCGCGTAGCTCACTGTCTCACCGTCTCCTGTGAAATTTCTTTGTTGCGCTTCGCGCGGTCAAACCGGCAAGGGCAGGCCATCCCCCTGCTTCCACCGCGAATCCACTGCATCAACCGCGTTAAAATCTTTCTTTCCGCGGCCGCGGCTTGCTAGTTTGCGGGATGCTGGGTCCGCGAGTCTCCCCCAACGTCTTCACCATTGCCGCCGGAGAGAATTTCGCGGAGACGCTGGCGCGCGGGCTGATCGAGACGCTGGGCGATGATCCGCTCGCCCTGTCCGATGCGACGATCTTCCTGCCGACGCGGCGCGCGGTCAGGACGCTGTCCGAAACCTTCGCACGCATTCTCGGCGGCGCGGCGCTGTTGCCACGTCTTCATCCCCTGGGCGACGTCGACGAAGACACGCTGCTGTTCGATCCCGCAGCTGAAAGTCTGTCGCTCAGGCCTGCTATCGCGCCGATCAGGCGGCGGCTTCTGCTCGCCCATCTCGTCCGGCGCTGGAGCAAGGCCCGGCGCGGCGAAGATCTGTCCTTCGCGCAGGCGACGCTCCTCGCCCGGGCGCTGGGACATTTTCTCGACGAGGCGCAAACCCAAGGTGCCGATCTTTCGCAACTGGAATCCTTGGCGCCTTCGGCGCTGGCCGAACATTGGGCGGATGTGCGCGACTTCCTCGTGTTCCTGCGCGAGGAGTGGCCCACGCTCCTCGAAGCCGAAGGCGCGCTCGAAGCGGCAGAGCGCCGCAATCTCCTGCTCGACGCGCTGGCCGAGAAGATCAGCCGCGATATCTCGCGCGCGCCGGTGATCGCCGCCGGCACCACCGGCAGCATTCCGGCAACCGCGCGGCTTCTCAAAGTCATTGCCGGGCAGCCGAACGGTTCGGTGGTGCTGCCGGGACTGGATCGCGATCTCGACGACGACAGCTGGACGGCGCTCGATCCCGGTCACGCGCAGTTCGGCATGAAGGAGTTGTTGGACCGCATCGGCATCGCGCGCCGCGATGTGCGCGACTGGGGACCTGCAGAGCCTCAACCGCGTGCGACGCTGCTGCGCGAAGCGCTCAGGCCCGCACCGACGACGGATGCCTGGCGCGCCATCGCCGATCGCGGCAGCGCGACGATCGAGCGCAGCCTCGCGAAGCTAAGCCTCGTGGCGGCCGCACATCCCGGCGAGGAAGCGCTCGCCGTCGCGCTGATCCTGCGCGAAGCGCTCGAGACGCCCGGGCAAACCGCGGCGCTTGTCACGCCCGACCGCACGCTGGCGCGGCGTGTTGCGGCGGAACTCAAGCGCTGGAATGTCGTCATCGACGATTCCGCCGGTACGCCGCTCGCGCATACGCCGCCGGGCACGTTCCTTCTGCTGCTGCTGGAAGCCGTGACGGGCGGCTTCGCGCCGGTGCCGTTGCTGGCGCTGTTGAAACATCCGCTGGCCGCCTGCGGCCTCGATCCGTCTGACTTGCGCCGCATCGCGCGCATCCTCGACAAGTTCGGCCTCAGGGGCCCGCGACCTTCTCCGGGCCTCGAAGGCGTCCGGCAGGCGATGACGCGCGCGCCGCACGAGAAAGCGCTGCTCGCGGCATGGTTCAAGAAATTCTCAGCGGCCATCGCACCGCTCCTGGATCTCCTCGAAACGGTGGCGGTCGAATTGCCGGTGTTCGCGGAGGCTACCGCGCGGGCGGCCGAAGCGTTCGCGGAAACGGACCGCGAAAGCGGTGACAAAAGACTGTGGCAGGGCGAAGCGGGCACCGCCGCCGCCGAACTTTTCTCGGCGCTGCAGATCGAAGGCCGGGAGCTTCCGGCCGTCGAGCCGGACTCGCTTCTGCCATTCATCCGTACACTGATGGAAGAGCGGGCGGTGCGTCCCCTCTATGGCCGCCATCCGCGCCTGCAGATCCTGGGGCCCCTCGAAGCGCGGCTGCAGCGCTTTGATGTCGTCGTGCTCGGCGGACTGAATGAAGGCGTATGGCCGGCCAGCGTGGCCGCCGATCCGTGGCTGTCGCGGCCGATGCGCAAGGCGCTGGGATTTTCCTCGCCGGAACGCGCCATCGGTCTTGCCGCACACGACTTTGCGATGCTCGCCGCCGGCCCGCGCGTCTATCTCACGCGCGCCTTGAAGGCCGAGGGTGCGCCGACTGTCGCATCGCGCTGGCTGCAGCGCCTGACGCAGTTGGTGACGGGCCTCGGTCTCGGATTTGCGCCGGCCGAACAGTATCTCGGCTACGCCGCGGCGCTGGAAGTGCCGGACCGTTATGTGCCCGTGCCGCGTCCGGCGCCGACGCCGCCCGTCGCCCATCGCCCGCGCACATTGTCGATCACCGAGATCGAAACCTGGCTGCGCGATCCTTACGCGATCTATGCAAAGCATATCCTCAAGCTTCGGCCTCTCGACCCGCTGGACGCCGAAGTGGGCCCGCTGGAGCGCGGCACGGCCATCCACAGGATCCTCGAGTTGTTCCTGAAGGACTGGACCGGCGCGCCGGAAGATGCGGCACGGCTCGTCGCGATCGCGGACGAGGTGTTTGCCGAAGCCGGTCTTGCGCCGGCGACGCTGGCCTTGTGGCGGCCGCGTTTCGTCAAGGCGGCGCGCTGGTTTGTCGATCTCGAACGCAAGAGGCGGCGCGACATCGCGGATGTCCTTGTCGAGATCCGCGGCACGCGCAGTTTCCCGGCGCCGGCCGGAGACTTCCTGCTGCGCGGGCGCGCCGACCGCATCGACGTTCTGCGCGCAGGCGGCGCCGCGATCATCGACTACAAGACCGGCAATCCGCCGTCGCCCAAGCAGGTGGAGGAATTGATTGCGCCGCAATTGCCGCTGGAAGGCGCCATCCTGCGCGAAGGCGGTTTTCCGGGCGCGGGCAAGCTTGCGCCGAAAAATCTCATCTACATCCAGTTCGGCGGCGGCGCGCGTCCCGGACGCATCGTCGAGATGCCCGATCGCGACGACCTCGTGAACGAAGCCGAAGAAAAGCTGATCGGACGCATCGCGGCCTTCGATCACCAAGCGACGGCCTATTACCCGCGCGTCATGCCGTACCGCACCGACATCGAAGGCGACTACGACCATCTGGCGCGCGTGCGCGAATGGTCCGTCTCCGGCTGGCAGGAGGATGAGGAATGACGGCGCAGCACGAAGCCGCCGATCCGGAGCGCTCCGCCTGGGTGTCGGCGAATGCCGGCGCCGGCAAGACCTACACGCTCGCCAATCGCGTGACGCGCCTGCTTCTGAACGGCGCCAGGCCCGAGCGCATCCTCTGCCTCACCTACACAAAGGCCGCGGCCGCCGAAATGGAAGGCCGCCTCTTCGAGCAGCTGGGACGCTGGGCGATGGCGAGCGACAAGGATCTCGCCGAGCATATCGCATCGATCGGCGCGGGCTCGTTCGACGCGGAAGGCCTGCGCAAGGCGCGGCGGCTGTTCGCGCTGGCGCTCGAGACGCCAGGCGGTTTGAAGATCCAGACCATCCATTCCTTCTGCCAATATCTGCTGGCGCGCTTTCCGCTGGAAGCGGGCGTGCCGCCGTCGTTCCGCGTGCTGGACGACTCCACGGCGCGCGAATTGCGCGACGAAGCCCGCGCGCGCGTGCTCGACCGCGCCGGCCGCGGCGATGCGCGACTGGCGGCGGCGGCCGCCACGCTTGTCACGGAGACGAGCGAATTCCAGCTCCACAACGTTCTCAATGCCGCCTTCGGCAGCGACCGCCGCAAGCTCGAGCGCTTTCTCGCGCGCGTGCCGAAGAAGGATGTGGCGAATGCCATCCGCAAAGCGCACGGCGCCGGCGAAGAGACCGCCGACGACATTGTTGCGAACTTCCTTGCCACCATGCGCCGCGACGAGAAGCTGCTGCGCGAGATCGCGCAGTGGCTGGCGCAGGGTAAGCCGAGCGACGTCGAAGCATCGCGGCTGCTCGTCAGCGCGATTGCCGAAGAGTCTTTCGAAGCCTTCAACGACTTGTTCTTCACGGAAAAGGGCCTGCCCCGCAAACGTCTCGCCACCAAAGCTTTGTGCGACAATCGCCCCGACTTGCTGACGGCGCTGGATGCCGTCGCGGCCAGCTTCGCGAGCGCGGAGGAGCGCCGGCGCGCGGCGTATGTGGCTTTCCTCGCCGAAGCGGCCCTCACGCTCATCCAGGCGGCGCGGGTCGAATACGAAGCGGCCAAGCGTGCGCGCGGACTTCTCGACTATGACGATCTGATCCTGACGGCACAGCGCCTGCTCGAACGCCGCGATGCCGCGCAATGGGTGCTCTACAAGCTCGACGGCGGCCTCGATCACGTGCTGATCGACGAAGCGCAGGACACGAGCCCCGAGCAATGGGCCATCGTCACACGGCTGACGGAAGAATTCTTCGCCGGCGAAGGTATCGCGAAAAGCGCGCGTGCGCCCCGCACGATCTTCGCGGTGGGCGACGAAAAGCAGTCGATTTTCAGCTTCCAGGGCGCGGAGCCGCGCGAGTTCGAAATCCATCGCCGCTATTTCGCCGACCGTATCGGCGGCGAAGCCTTCGCCGATGTGCGCCTCGACGTCTCGCGCCGCTCCGTGCCGGATGTGCTGAGGTTTGTCGATCAGGTCTTCGCCGCTCCCGAGGCGCGCGAAGGCGTCGTGTCGGGCGACGAGCCCATCGCGCACATTGCCCATCGCGAAAAAGCCGCGGGCCGTGTCGAGCTTTGGCCGCTCATTCCGCCGTCGGACAAGCCGGAAACCGACATCTGGCGTCCCGTCGATCAGCCGTCGCTCGAGAGCCCGGTCGTGCAGCTCGCGGACCAGATCGCCGATCGCATCGGCGACTGGACCGACGGAACGAAACGGCTGCCGGGAAAAACGGAGACGATCCGACCCGGCGACATCATGGTGCTGATGCCGCGCCGCGAGCCGTTCGCCACCGCACTGATCCGCGCGCTGAAAAAGCGCGGCATCCCCGTGGCGGGCGCCGACCGCATCCGCATCGCCAGCCAGATCGCGGTGATGGATCTCGTTGCGCTCGGGCGTTTCGCATTGCTGCCGGAAGATGATCTAAACCTTGCCGCGCTGCTGCGCTCGCCGCTGATCGGATTTTCCGAAGACGAACTCTACGCCTTGAGCGTCGGCCGCGAGGGTACGTTGTGGCAGGCGTTGAGCGCGGCGCGCGCCGACGATCTTTCTTCCGCCGCGGCCTACAATTTTCTTTCTGATGCGCTTTCCCGCGCCGATTATGCGCCGCCGCACGAATTCTATGCTGCGGTGCTTGCGACGCCGGGCATGCGCAGACGTCTTCTCGCGCGGCTTGGCGCGGAAGCAGCAGACGCCATCGACGAATTCCTGTCGCTGACGCTGTCCTACGAAGCCCTCAACACGCCGTCGCTGGAAGGTTTCCTTCACTGGATCGAGCACGGCGAGGCGGAAGTGAAGCGCGACATGGAGCGGGCGCGCGACGAGGTGCGCGTCATGACCGTGCACGGCTCCAAAGGCCTCGAGGCCGACATCGTGATCCTCCCCGATACGGCGAGCCAGCCGGGCGGCGAGCGCAATCGCGGCGATATTCTTTACACGGAGGATGGGCCAGTCTTCCCGGTGAAGAACGAGATTGCGCCCGAGCGCGTGCGCAAGGCGAAGCAGGAGGCCGAAAAAAAGGCGCGCGAGGAGCACCGCCGGCTTCTCTATGTGGCGCTGACCCGCGCGCGGGACAGGCTTTATGTCTGCGGTTTCCGCGGGCGATATGCGGCCAATCCGCATTCCTGGTATGTGCTGGCCAAACGCGCGGCGCAGGAGATCGGCCTCGAGATCGAGGAGCGCGGCACGACGTTTCATGCGTTGGGCGACGGCGGCTTCGAGACTGTGGCGCTCGCGCGCGGCGGCGCAAGCGAATCCGTCGCGCTCGGGCCCTGGGTCAAACGTCTGGCGCCGGAAGAACGCGAGCGCCCGCGCCTGATCCGTCCGTCGGATGCGGCCGGCGCGGAAGAGACCGCCGTGCAATCGCCGGTGGGACTGCGCAATGCAGAACGATTTCGGCGCGGCAATCTCGTGCACGCGCTGCTGGCGCAATTGCCGGATATCGCGCCGGTGCAGCGCCGTGGCGCGGCGGAGCGCTATCTCGCGGCACAGGGTGTCGGGCCGGACGATGCGGCGGCGCTGATCGAAGAAACGATTGTTGTGATGGACCATCCGGATTTCGCAGCCGCGTTCGCACCGGGCGGCCGTGCGGAAGTCGCCATCGTCGCCGATCTGCCGGAAATCGCGGAGGGCGCCCGAATCAGCGGACGCATCGACAGGCTGGCGGTTTCGGACGCAGAGATCCTCGCCGTGGATTTCAAGACCAACCGCCCGCCGCCCCAGCGCCTCGAAGATGTGCCACGCATTTATGTGACTCAGATGGCGCTCTACCGCGCTGCACTTGCAAAAATCTTTCCGAAAAAGCGCGTCGCCTGCGCGCTCGTCTGGACCGACGGGCCGTCATTGATGCGGCTGGACGACAATTTCCTCGATGTAGAATTGGGCCGCATTGGCACGCGGCTTGACCCTAAAGGGGCGCATTCCTAGATTCTGGCCTGACAGTCACAACCCAAGGACCACCATGTCTTCCCCGATCAAGGTTTCCGACGCCTCTTTTCAGGCCGATGTGCTCAATTCGAAGGGGCCGGTTGTGGTCGACTTCTGGGCGGAATGGTGCGGACCCTGCCGGATGATCGCGCCGGCCCTCGAGGAGCTGGCGGGCGAGCTGGAAGGCAGGGTCACGGTCGCCAAGATCAATATCGACGAGAACCCGGGCGTGCCGACCAAATACGGCGTGCGCGGCGTCCCCACCCTGATGATCTTCCAGAACGGCCAGGTCGCCGCGACGAAAGTCGGCGCGCTGCCCAAGTCGAAGATCAAGGAATGGATCGAGTCGTCCGTGGATCTGCCCAAAGCCGCTGCTACGAAATAAAGCGCCGTCTCCGCCCATGCGGGGAGTCATTGATCCCGGATGTCGTGCTGACGCACGATGTCCGGGATTGAATGTTCTGGAGGCGCGCGCGTGAGCTCCATCAGTTTCCGCCCGGCCACGCGCGAGGATCTCGCCGCGATCATCGCGCTCCTCGCGGACGATGCGCTCGGCGCCGCGCGTGAGCGGATCGAGACGCCGCCGGCGGCTTGCTATGTGAAAGCCTTCGAAGCCATCGAAGCCGATTCCAATCAGCAGGTGATTGTTGCCGTCCAGGACGGCGCGGTGGTAGGCACGATGCAGCTCTCATTTCTTCCCGGTCTCTCGCGGCAGGGGCAATGGCGCGGCCAGATCGAAGCCGTGCGCATCGCGGCCAGCCAGCGCGGCGCGGGGCTCGGAAAGCAGATGATGGCGTGGGCGATCGCACAATGCCGCGCGCGCGGCTGCGGGCTCGTGCAGCTGACCTCCGACAAGAGCCGTCACGACGCGCACCGCTTCTATGACAATCTCGGTTTCGTCGCGAGCCACGAAGGCTACAAGCTCGCGCTCACCTGAGCGGCGCGGAACCATCGCTGCGGAGGTATCGTTCTCGTGGCAGGAGAGACACCATGATCCGCAAACTGAAATCGGGCGAGTATCGCCTTTATTCCCGGAAGCTGAATCCCAAAACCGGCAAGCGCCGCAATCTCGGCACGTTCTCGAGTCGCGCCGCCGCGGAAAAGCACGAGAAAGACGTGCAGTATTTCAAGCGGCACTAACTGGACTAGCCGTTCTCCCGCAGCACACGCCCCGCCAGGCTCAAGGATCCGCAGATGAGGATTCGCGGCGGGCCCTGTTCCGGCCGTGCGCGCGACCAGGCGGCGATCTGGAGCATCGCGTCTTCTAGATCGTCGGCGGGACTGGCGTCGAGGCCGCTCGCGCGCGCCGCGTCGTAGAGCGAACCGGCGCCGAGGCTCAATTCTTCATCGGGAATCGTGACCGTCGTCACGTGCTTCGCGAGCCCGCGGAAGGCGGAGAGAAATCCGACCGGATCCTTCGTCGCCAGCATGCCGCAAACGAGATAGAGCGGCTTCTCCGCGCGTTCTTCGAAATCGGCTGCCGCACGCGCGATCGCCGCCGCGCCATGCGGATTGTGTCCGCCGTCGAGCCAGATTTCCGCGCCTTCCGGCGCCGCCTCCAGCAACGGACCCTTGGTCAGGCGTTGCAGCCGCGCCGGCCATTCGACCGTGCGCAGTCCCTTCTCGATCGCCGGATCCCGGCCCCAGCCGCCGGCACGCAGGGAGGCAATCGCGACCGCTGCATTCTCAATCTGATGGCGGCCGATGAGCCGCGGCAGCGGCAGATCGAGGAGGCCCGCTTCGTCCTGATAGACCATGCGGCCATGTTCCTGATGGGCGAAGAAATCCTGCCCGAACACGGAAAGCGGCGCGCCGAGCGCATCGGCCCTGCGCGTGATGACATCGAGCGGCGCATCGTCCTGCGGCCCCACGACCACCGGCACGCCGGCGCGGATGATGCCGGCCTTTTCCGCGGCGATGTCGACGATGGAGCCGCCGAGATATTCCTGATGGTCGAGTCCCACCGGCGTAATGACGCTGACATGCGGGCGCGGCACGACATTCGTCGCGTCCGTCTTGCCGCCCATGCCCACTTCAAGGATCAGCACATCGGCGGGATGCCGCGAGAAGGCAAGAAACGCGGCGGCGGTCGTGATCTCGAAGAAGGTGATGGGCTCGCCGTCGTTGACGCGTTCGCATTCCTCAAGCGTCGCGCACAATTCGCCTTCGTCGATCAGCTGCCCGACAACCCTGATACGCTCGCGGAAATCGACGAGATGCGGCGAGGTGTAGGCGTGAACCTTCAGGCCCTGCGCTTCCAGCATGGCGCGTGCGAAGGCGCAGGTCGAACCCTTGCCATTGGTGCCGGTGACGTGGATGACCGGCGGGACCTTGCGTTCGGGATGGCCGAGTTGAGCCAACAGGCGCTCGATGCGCCCCAAGCCCATCTCGATGCGGTTCGGATGCAGCGCCGTGAGACGCAGAAGAATGCTGTCGCTGCGGACGGCAAGGCTGCTCAAACGCCGTGTCCGTTGCCGCCGTGGCCATTTGAGCCGACGGGCAGCTTCACGCGTTCGCCATTGATCGTCTGCGGCTCAGTGCGCGCTTTCGGGCGCGGCTTCTTCGTCAGGAGATGCAGGAGATTCGAGATGGTGTGCTTCAGCTCGTGGCGATGGACGACCATGTCGACCATGCCGTGATCTTTCAGATATTCCGCGCGCTGGAAACCGTCCGGCAGGCGTTCGCGGATGGTCTGCTCGATGACGCGCGGACCGGTGAAGCCGATAAGTGCGCCGGGCTCGGCCAGCTGCACGTCACCCAGCATCGCGTAGGACGCGCTGACTCCGCCGGTCGTCGGATCGGTCAGGACGACGATGTAGGGAAGCCGCGCCTCGCGCAGCATATCGACGCCGATGGTCACGCGCGGCATCTGCATCAGCGAGAGAATACCTTCCTGCATGCGCGCGCCGCCGGACGAGACGAACAGAATGAACGGGCGTTTCTCGGCGACTGCGGCCTGCATGGCCTGCACGAGACCTTCGCCGACCGCCATGCCGAGCGATCCGCCGAGGAACTCGAATGGTTGCACCGCGATCATCACCGGCATGCCGTCGATCGTGCCGCGCGCGGCAACCAGCGCATCGCGCATGCCGAGCTTCGAGCGCGCATCTTTGAGGCGATCCGTGTAGCGGCGCTCGTCGCGGAAATGCAGCGGATCGAGCGGCACGTCCGGCTGCGGCAACTCTTCGAAGGCCCCCGCGTCGAAAATCGTCGCGAAGCGCTCGCGCGCGCCGACGCGCATATGATGGCCGCATTGCGGGCAAACGCTCTGCGCCGCCTCGAGATCGCGATGGAAAATCATGTCGCCGCAGGCGGGACATTTCTTCCAGAGATTCTCGGGCGTCTCGGTGGTGCGCCCGGCCATGAGACTCTTGATGCGCGGCCGAACGAAATTGGCGATCCAATTCATGTCTTCAGTCTACCACGGGTTCGCTGCGCGCTGCATGCACGGATTTCGCAAGTGCAGCACAAAATTCCACGACGTCCTTTACCAGCCCTTGCCGTCCCCGTCCCTCCGCGACCCGCGAAACGATGGAGGAACCTACAACTGCGCCATCGGCGAAACGCGCAATTTCGGCCGCCTGGGCCGGTGTCTTGATGCCGAAGCCCACGCACACGGGAATAGGGCTTTTCGCCTTCAACCGGGCCACGGCTGCGCGCACGCTACCGGCCTCGAAGCTCTTCGTGCCGGTCACGCCCGCGATGGAGACATAGTAAAGAAATCCGCCCGCACCAGAGAGGACGGTCTCAAGACGCTTCGAATCGGTCGTCGGCGTCGCGAGGCGGATGACATCGAGGCCCTGGGCCGCGGCGGGCACGCGCAGCACCTCGTCTTCCTCCGGCGGCAGATCGACGGTGATGAGCCCATCGACGCCCGCCTCCGCCGCGTCGCGCGCGAAGCGCGCGGACCCATAATGATGGATCGGGTTGTAGTAGCCCATCAGCACGATCGGGGTCATCTGATCGGCGCGACGGAAGCGGCGCACGAGCTCGAGCACTTTGGGCAGCGTCATACCGGCTTCGAGCGCACGCAACGACGAAGCCTGAACAGCCGGACCGTCGGCCATCGGATCGGAAAACGGCACGCCGAGCTCGATCAGGTCAGCGCCGGCGGCGGGGAGTTTCTCCAGAATCGCGAAGCTCGTGTCGGGATCGGGATCGCCCGCGGTGATGAACGGCACGAAGGCGGCGCGGTCCGCCTTCTTCAATTCCGCGAAACGCTGCGCAAGACGGTTCATAGCTTTTCGCCCAGATGATGGGCGGCGGTGAACACGTCCTTGTCGCCGCGGCCCGAGAGCGCCACGACGATGATCTTGTCCTTCGCCATCTGCGGCGCGATGCGCATGACATGCGCCAGCGCGTGCGCCGGTTCCAGCGCGGGAATTATCCCCTCGAGACGGCTGAGCGCCGTGAAGGCCTCCATCGCATCCTTGTCCGTTGCCGAGAAATATTTCACGCGACCCTGATCCTTGAGCCAGGAATGCTCCGGCCCGACTCCGGGATAATCGAGCCCGGCCGAGATCGAATGCGCTTCGACGATCTGGCCGTCGTCATCCTGCAGAAGATAGCTGCGCGCGCCATGCAGCACACCGGGCTGGCCCTTCGTCAGTGTCGCCGCATGATGATGGCTGTCGACGCCCTCGCCCGCCGCCTCGACGCCGTGGATTTCCACGTCGCGATCGTCGAGGAAGGGATGAAACATGCCGATGGCGTTCGAGCCGCCGCCGACGCAGGCCACGACGAGATCCGGCAGCCGCTTCTCGGTTTCCAGCAATTGCGCACGGGCTTCGTTGCCGATCACGCACTGAAAGTCGCGCACCATCATCGGGTAGGGATGCGGTCCGACGACCGACCCTATGATGTAGAACGTGTCGTTCACGTTGGCGACCCAGTCGCGCAACGCTTCGTTCGTCGCATCCTTCAAGGTGCGCGAGCCCGAGGTCACGCTGCGCACTTCGGCGCCCAGAAGGTTCATGCGGAAAACGTTCGGCTTCTGCCGCTCGATGTCGACTTCGCCCATGTAAACGACGCAAGGGAGCCCGAAGCGCGCGGCCACCGTGGCCGTCGCGACGCCGTGCTGGCCGGCGCCCGTCTCTGCGATGATGCGCGTCTTGCCCATGCGGCGTGCGAGAAGGATTTGACCGAGGCAGTTGTTGATCTTGTGCGCGCCGGTGTGATTGAGGTCCTCGCGCTTCAGATAGATCTTCGCGCCGCCGAGATGCCCGGTGAGCCGTTCCGCGAAATAGAGCGCGCTGGGGCGGCCGACATAATGCGTCAGCAGACCACCCAGCTCGGCATGGAATTGGGGATCGTTCTTCGCTTCCTCGTAAGCGCGCTCGAGCTCGAGCACGAGCGGCATCAGCGTTTCCGCGACGAAGCGTCCGCCATATGCGCCGAAATGGCCGTGCGGATCGGGACCGGTGCGATAGGAATTGGGTTCGCTCATGCGTCGGTCCCGCCGGCGAATTGCGCGTTGCGCGCGGTCTCGACGAAGTTGCGGATCAGCTCCGGGCTCTTCACGCCGGGCGCCGTTTCGACACCCGACGAGACGTCGACGCCGACCGCACCGCTGACGGCGATCGCACGCGCGACATTGTCGGCATTGAGGCCGCCCGCCAGCAGCCACGGGCGCGCAAAGCTCCGCCCCCGGAGCAATTGC
This sequence comes from Rhizomicrobium sp., assembly GCA_035524575.1. Lineage (GTDB taxonomy): Bacteria > Pseudomonadota > Alphaproteobacteria > Micropepsales > Micropepsaceae > Rhizomicrobium. The sequence continues at coordinate 10,662 of DATKON010000191.1, read as the reverse complement.
CAGTCGAACGCCGCGCCGTGTCCACCCGGGCGGGACGCCGATTCCGGTGCCTTCGCATCGAACAGGAACATGTCGGCCGCATCGTTGTACGAAGCAACGCCCGAGAAATCGCTCGTCTCGGCGATGGAAAACACCTTGATGACGGGAATGCCGAAACGGCTCCTGATGGCGCCGACGCGCGCCGGCGTCTCGCGACCATGCAGCTGGAGAAAGTCGGGCCTCACAACAGCGATCACGCCGGCGACCTCCTCGTCGTTGGGATCGACCAGCAGCGCCGCCATCCGCAGGCGTCCCCGCAACCGCTCGGCGATTACGCCGGCATGGACCGGGTTCAGGTAGCGCGGCGAGGCGCGGTGAAAGACGAGGCCGCCAAAGTCCGCGCGCGCTTTGGCAGCGGCGTCGGCCGCGTCCACACTGGTGATGCCGCAGATTTTGACGGTGACTCCCATGAGGGGCCGCTTATCGGCGGAGCGTGGCCCGAAATCAAGCAAGCCGGCCGGCCGTCGTTAACCTGTTGATCTAGGTGGTGGGAACGAGCTGGAGCTCTGCCGCGATGGCGCGTGCGGCGGCCGCGGGATCGGCAGAGGCGGTCACCGCCCTGCCGAGGATCAAGACGTCCGTGCCGGCGGCCATCGCCTCGGCCGGTGTCAGCACGCGTTTCTGGTCGGCCAGATCGGAGCCCAGGGGGCGGATGCCGGGTGTCGCGATCAGGAAGTCCCGGCCGGCCGCCTTTCGCACCAGCTGGATTTCGTGGGCGCTGCAGACCACGCCGTGAAGACCCGACGCCTTGGCTAGCTTCGCCAGGCGTTCGACCTGTGCGGCCGGCGGTCCCATCTGGCCCACCTGATCGAGAACCTGTTGGTCGAGGCTCGTCAGCACCGTCACGCCCAAGACGCGGACCTTGGGGTCGACGGTGTGGGCGGCTTCGACAGCGGCCCGCATCATCGCTTCGCCGCCCGAAGCGTGGACGTTGAAGAGGGCCGCGCCGAGCCGCGCCAGCGCGCGGGCCGCGCCCGCCACCGTGTTCGGGATGTCGTGGAATTTGACGTCGGCGAAGACCGGCCGCCCGAGCGCAACGATCGACTCGATTCCTTTCGGGCCCTGGGCGGAGATGAATTCGAGACCGATCTTGAGACCGCCGACATAAGGTCCAACGGCTTTCGCCATCGCAACCGCCTCGCCGAGGTCCGGCGTGTCGAGAGCGACGAAGATCGGATTGGAGAATCTGGGCGCGCTCATGAGACGGGGTTTAGGTGAGACGGCGATGACTCGCAAGGGATCATTGGTACGTCCTGTCGGCATAGATATCGAAACCGTGGATCTTGCCCGAGGCCGTGCGGTTATAAGCAATCAGGACGGTCTTACCGCCTTTCGAAAGCCGGAAGATCGAGTTGATCTGGTCTGGCGTGCTCGCAGACGGCTCTCGCTCCACCAGCGTGAGCCTGCCGCCCGGCCAGGCCGGCGCCAGCCACCTTCGCCAGCGCGCCATCACTTCGGGCGTCGCGAGCATCGCGAAATCCGGCATCGTTTCGGCGCTGATATCGCTGCCGGCGACAAGTTGATCGAGGAACATGCGCACCGAGTTGGCGATCGAAGGATCGTCGTCGGGAATGGACGCAAGCTTTGCGGGAAGCAATGGCGGGTCGACGAGACCGGCGATGACGTCGGCGATCGTCTCGGGTTCGGCATCGTACAGGTTGTTGAGGACAACGACGGTCAGGCCGTCGTCGGGATAGCGGAGAATGGAGGATGTGAATCCCCACATCGAACCGTTGTGCTCCATGGCTTTGTGACCGTGGAACTGATCAATCCGCCAGCCGAAACCGTAAGGGCCCGGGTTCGGTTTGCCGTCATTCAGTTTGTAAACTGTCCACATGCGGTCGAGGCTTGCCTGCGTAAGAAGGCGCGTCGTGTACAGCGCTGCGTCCCATTTCGCGAAATCGATAACATTGAACCAAAGCGAACCGTCGGCGGTCGAGTTGAAAGTCGGCGAAATCCATTTCTCGTTCTTGAGCTGTCCGTGGTCGAGCGCATAGCCGGAGGCGCGATTGTGGACGATATCGTGAGCGCTCATGAGGCCCGAGGACGTCATGCCGAGCGGTTTGAAGATGCGCTCGTCCAGAAACTGCCCGTAGGGTTCGCCTGTGATCTTGTGTATGAGAACGCCGAGGATGAGGTAGTTTGTGTTGCGATATTCCCATCTCTCTCCGGGGGCCCACTCGATGGGCATAGCTTCGACCTTCGTCATCAATTCGTCTTCGGTGAAGTCAAGACGCTCGTAGAACGGATCATTCGGTCCGGTGTAGTCGCTGTAATCGGACAAGCCAGAGGTGTGAGAGAGCAGGTTCTTGATAAGGATCGGCTTCCAGCTGTCGGGCGCGTCGGGAAAATATTTCGTGATACTGTCGTCGAGCGAAAGCTTCCCTTCCTCCACAAGCATCATGATGGCAGTCGCGGTGAATTGCTTGCCGACGGACCCGGCATTGAAGATCGTCTCCGGCTTGACGGGGACATTCAGTTCCACATTGGCGAGGCCGTAGCCCTTGGCGAGAAGAACGCGGCCGCGGCTGTAGACACCCACCGCCAAGCCCGGAATGTGCTGGCGCGCCATCTCGTCTTTCACGAACCGATCGATGGACGCAATCTGCTTCGGCGTCAGCGCCGGTCGCTGTGTCCCGATCGGCTCTGCGTGAGCCAATTGGGCGAGGGCTGCGAAACAGCCAGCGAAAAGTGCGATCCGAACGACACCCATCCGAAGAAACTCCCCGGCGGCCTCAGGATGACGCGAATCGATGCAATCGCAAATCGAAGAGGACTATTCCCCCGCGGCGGCACCGGCTTCGGCGTTGAGGCGCTCGCGGAGCTCCTTGCCGGTTCGAAAGAACGGCGCGCGCTTTTCATCGACCGTGACGGGCTCGCCCGTTCGCGGATTTCGCCCGAGTCGCGACGGACGAACTTTCACCGAGAAGGCTCCGAAGCCGCGCAATTCCACGCGATGGCCTTCGGACAACGCCTTGATGATCTCGTCGAGCACCGTAGACACGATGCGCTCGACATCTCGATGATACAGGTGCGGATAACGCTGCGCGAGACGCGCGACCAGTTCGGACTTTATCATCCCCCTGCCCCCAAGGGCGCGGCCGAAGCCACCGTCAGCTCCGACTCCAAGCAAAACATGTCAGAGGGCCAAAGTCCCGTCAACGGGAACCCTCTGAACATGCTGGCTTTTTGGGCAGGTGTGACGAATCGGCCGAAGCCGCCTTCCTCTTCCCACATAGCGGGAAAAGGAAGGCCGGCATTGGATGGTCTTAGCCCTCGGCGTCGCCGTCGCCGCCGGTACGCTTCCGGAGCGCGGCGCCCAGGATGTCGCCCAGCGAGGCGCCGGAGTCGGATGAGCCGTATTGCGCCACGGCCTCCTTCTCTTCGGCCACTTCGCGCGCCTTGATCGACAGCGCCACCTTGCGGCTCGTCTTGTCGAAGCTCGTGACGAGCGCATCGACTTTGTCGCCGACGCCGAAGCGCTCGGGACGCTGATCGTTGCGATCGCGGGCGAGATCGGAACGGCGGATGAACGCGCGCACGCCGTCGGCAAGGCTCACTTCGATGCCGCCGTCGTTCACTTCGGTGACCGTGACGGTGACGACGCTGCCCTTCTTGATCGGTCCGACCTTGTCCATCGGATCGCCGGCCAGCTGCTTCACGCCGAGACTGATGCGCTCTTTCTCGACATCGATGTCGAGCACCTTCGCCTTGACCATGTCGCCTTTTTTGTATTCGGCGACGACCTGCTCGCCCGGCTTGTCCCAGGAGAGGTCGGAGAGATGCACCATGCCGTCGATCTCGTTGTCGAGGCCGACAAAAAGGCCGAACTCGGTGATCGACTTGATCTCGCCTTCGATCGTCGAGCCCGGCGGGTGGGCCGCGGCAAAGGCCTGCCACGGGTTGTCCATGCACTGCTTGAGGCCGAGGCTGATGCGGCGCTTGTTGGAATCGACTTCCAGCACCTGGACTTCGACTTCCTGTCCCGGCGTGACGATCTTCGACGGCGCGACGTTCTTCTTCACCCAGCTCATTTCGGAGACGTGGACGAGACCTTCGACGCCCGGCTCGAGCTCGACGAACGCGCCGTAGTCGGTGACGTTCGTGACCTTGCCCTTGAAGCGCGCGCCCGGCGGATATTTCGCGCCGACGCCTTCCCAGGGATCGGTCTGCAGCTGCTTCATGCCGAGGCTGATGCGCTGCGTATCCTGGTTGATCTTGATGATCTGCACGGTGACCGTCTGGCCGACATTCAGGACTTCCGTCGGATGGCTGACGCGGCGCCAGGCGATATCGGTGACGTGCAGGAGGCCGTCGACGCCGCCGAGATCCACGAACGCGCCATAGTCGGTGATGTTCTTCACCACGCCTTCGACGATCTGCTTCTCGGTGAGGCTTGCGACCAGCGACGAACGCTCCTCGGCGCGGCGCTCTTCGAGGACCGCGCGGCGGGAGACGACGATGTTGCCGCGGCGGCGATCCATTTTCAGGATCTGGAACAGCTGCGGCTGGTTCATCAGCGGGCCGACATCGCGCATCGGGCGCACGTCGACCTGGCTGCCGGGCAGGAACGCGACGGCGCCGTCGAGATCGACGGTGAAGCCGCCCTTGACGCGGCCGAAGATCACGCCTGTCACGCGCGTCTGATCATTGAAGGCCTTTTCGAGCTTGATCCAGCTTTCCTCGCGACGTGCCTTGTCGCGGGAGAGGATCGCCTCGCCCATCGCGTTCTCGACGCGTTCGATATAGACCTCGACGCCGTCGCCGACCTTCACGTTCGGCGTCATGCCCGGCATCGTAAATTCTTTGAGCGCCACGCGGCCTTCGGTTTTCAGACCGACGTCGATGACGGCGAAATCGTTCTCGATCGCAACGATCGTGCCCTTCACCACCGATCCTTCGGCGGGAGCGCGTTCTTCGAAGCTCGCTTCGAGCATGGCCGCGAAATCGTCGCGGCTCGGGGTGGCAATGGATTCAGCGGTGGCAGCGCGTGCCATGAAAACTCCAGTTCATCAGGTTGTGCCGACCAGCTTCCGAACTGGCGGACTTCGCCGCACGCAATTGCTGTTGCGTTCGCGCAGGGCGCGGATTTGGGGATGAGACATAATTCGCAAGTCTGCCGGGAAAAGCCGCCGGGTCTCCTTCAACCCCTGTGGCGGGCTTTCAGCGCCTCCTCGACCTTGGGGGTGACCAAGGCAAGGGCTCTCGCGAACGCCGCGTCTATATCCAAAAGCGTGGTGTCGAGCAAGTCAGCGTCCCAGGCGGGCTTGAGGGGCGCCACCTTGCGCTCGCGGTCGCGCTTGTCGCGCGCCTGGATGTCGGCGAGGACGGCTGTCTCGTCGGCGGCAATGCCGGCGCCCAAAAGTTCCAGAAAGCGGCGATGGGCCCGTGTCTCCACATTGGCATCGACGAACAGCTTGGTCGTCGCTTCAGGGAACACGACCGTGCCGATGTCGCGGCCATCGATGACGGCGCCGGCGCTGCCGCCGGGAGGCTGCGCGCCGAATTTGCGCTGGAAATCGAGGAGCGCCGCCCGCACCGCCGGAAACGCGGCGACAATCGAGGCCGCCTGCGCCACGGCATCGGTCCGGATAGCCGGATCGCCCGCTCGCGCGGGATCGATGTGGAGCGCCGCGTCAATCGCGTGCGTCTCGCTCTGCGGACTGTACCCCCTTTCCAGCACGCACAGCGCCGTCAAGCGATAGAGCGAACCGGAATCGAGATGCGCGAAACCGAAATGCCTCGCCAGTCTTTTGGCGAGCGTGCCCTTGCCGGACGCCGCGGTGCCGTCGACCGCGATGACGACCGGGCGCCTCACGCGGTAGGCACCAGGAAGCGCGCACCGAGATTGCGCATAAGAATCTCGAATTCGGGAAAGCTCGTGGCGATCATGCGGGTGTCGTCGACGGTGACGGCCTGGCGCGCCGCCATGCCCGCGATGAGGAACGACATCGCGATACGGTGATCCATATGCGTCGTAATGCGCGCGCCGCCCGCCACGCCGTCGAGGCCCCGGCCTTCGACGACCAGGCCATCCGGCAATTCTTCGACGCCAACGCCGATCCGCTTCAATCCATTGGCGACCGCGGATAGCCGGTCGCTTTCCTTGACGCGCAATTCCTCGAGCCCGCGCATCACGGTGCGGCCTTCCGCGAAGGCGGCGAGCACCGACAGGATCGGATATTCGTCGATCATCGAGGGTGCGCGCTCCGCCGGTACTTCGACGCCTTTGAGCGTGGACGCGCGCACGGCAAGATCGCCCACCGTTTCGCCGCCGCTTTCGCGCAGATTTTCCACGTTGATGTCGGCACCCATCTCGGTCAGCGTTTCCAGCAGGCCGGTGCGGCGCGGATTGAGCAGTACGCCGGGGATGGTGATCTCGGAATCGGGCACCAGCAGCGCGGCGGCGAGCGGAAAGGCGGCCGACGACGGATCGCGCGGCACGACGATATCAGTCGGGCGAAGTTCCGCTTCGCCCATGAGGGTGACCGCTTCGCCGCCGCTGTCCAACGGCTCGACCGCAATCTCGGCGCCGAAAGCTTTCAGCATCTTCTCGGTGTGGTCGCGCGTGAGCACTGTCTGCGTTATGCGCGAGCGGCCAACTGCATTGAGTGCTGCAAGCAGCAAGGCCGATTTCACCTGTGCCGACGCGACTGTCACCTCGTGATCGATGGCAACGGCTGTTTCGGCGCCGCGCAATGTCAGCGGCAACAGCCCGCCGTCGCGCGCTGTCGCGTGCGCGCCGAACAATGACAACGGTTCCAGCACGCGGCGCATGGGTCGCCTGCGCAGGGACTCGTCGCCCGTGAACACGGCGGTGATCGGCGTCGTGGCAACAGCGCCCATGACGAGCCGCGATCCCGTGCCCGAATTTCCGAAATCGAGAATGTTCTCGGGCTCGGAAAATCCGCCGACGCCCACACCCCAGACGCGCCAGGCGCCGTCACCCTCCCGCACAACCGTCGCGCCCAGCTGGCGCATGGCCCCTGCCGTGTTCACGACGTCTTCCGCTTCGAGAAGGCCCGAAATCTGCGTCTCGCCGACCGCGAGCGCACCCAGGATCAAGGCGCGATGGGAAATGGACTTGTCGCCCGGGACCTGGGCTTTGCCCGAGAGCCGGCCTGCCCGGCGCGCGGCCAGCGGAAGTTGGCTTGACATCTGTCCCATGAGGGGCCCTTAGAACGCTTTGACAGGCCGGCGCAACCGTGGCAAACGACCCGACCTTCGAAACCGGACTTCATGCGGGAACACTGACATTGGTCAAGGCGGATCTCGGAACCAAGCGCATTTGCCCCAGCTGCGGCGCCAGGTTCTACGACCTATCGAAACGGCCTATCGAATGCCCGAAATGCGCATTCTCCTTCGAACCGGAAGCGCTTTATAAGCAGCGCCGTCCGCGCCAGCCTGAACCCGCGCCTGCCGTTGCGGTGGTCGGCGCCGAGGACGACGAGGAGACCGAGGAGGAAGAGGAGGAGACCGAAGACGCCGAGGTCGAAGAGGCCGAGGAGGTCATCGACGAAGCGCCGCTTGTGGTGGGCGACGAGGAAGATGAAACCGTCGAGGAAGAAGCGGCCGAGGAAGACGCCGGCATGTCCGTCGTCGAAGGCGACGCGGAAAGCGCGGGCATCGAAGACATCGAGGACGAAGATGTCGTCGATGACGACGATGAGGACGACGGCCTGCTCGAGGAAGTCGAAGAAGACGAAGATGATGTTTCGGGCATCATCGACACCGATATCGGGAAGGACGAGCCGTAGGCGCCGCGCGGGCTTTCGAACATTGCGAAGGATTGGGGCCGTAGCTCAGTTGGGAGAGCGCTTGAATGGCATTCAAGAGGTCAGGGGTTCGATTCCCCTCGGCTCCACCAGCCTTCGCCTGCCGACCGGATGTTGCGCCAAAGCCGGGAGGACGAAGGCGGCCCGGTTTGCGACTTGGCAAGCCTGATAATTGTCAGTCAATGTCCGTCCGATCTCCCCTGCGGCAAGCCGTCTCCACAACCAGCGATTAATCCTGCCTGTTTGTAACTAGACCTGGTCGCAGCCGATAAATCTAATTTGATATACCGCGTGGAGCGCGCGGGCGAAGTTTCAGAGAGGCACGTTCTTGCGCGCGTTCATGGACGCCCGTTCCGTTCCGGCGGGTACGACCATAGAAACCGATCTTGCGATCATCGGCGGCGGCCCGTCCGGGATCGCCCTTGCGCTCGCGCTCGCCAACACGCCCATCCGCATGATGATGCTGGAAAGCGGCGGATACGACTACGACGCAAATACCCAGTCGCTTTACGCCGGCACCGAAACGGGCGTGCCTTACATCAAGCTCGATGCCGGACGTCTTCGCTATCTCGGAGGCTCGAGCAATCATTGGGGCGGCTATTGCCGACCGCTCGACACCATCGATTTCGAGCAGCGCGACTGGCTTCCTTATTCGGGCTGGCCGTTCGGACGCGAAGCACTCGAACCTTATTACGCGCGCGCGCAATCGCTCGTCGAAGCGGGACCTTTCATCTACGACGACCCCGCGAAATGGACAGCGGCGCTCGGCGCGCCGATCCCAGTCGGCGAAGGCGGCGCCTACAACACGTTCTTCCAATTCAGCAAGCAGCGCGACAGCATCCTGCCCACGCATTTCGGCGAGCGTTACTCCGACGACCTGAAGCGTGTGCCAAATTTGAACGTGATGCTGCGTGCCAATGTGACGAGCCTGCGGCTCGCGCCGAACGCGGCCAGCCTTCACCATCTCGACATCGCCACGCTGACGGGAAAGCATTTCACCGTGAAGCCGCGCATGGCCGTCGTCGCGTTGGGCGGGATCGAGAATGCGCGCCTGCTTCTCGCTTCGAACGATGTGATTGCGGCGGGCGTCGGCAATCAGAACGACCTCGTCGGGCGCTTCTTCGCAGACCATCCCATTCCCGGCGAAACGGCCACGATCGTGGTCTTCAGCGGCAACATCGCGCCCTATTACCAGCGCCCGTACAACGCCTCGCCCACCGAAATCATCCGGGCGGCCTTTGCGCCGACGGACAAGTTCAAGCGCGAAAAGCATGTCCTGGGCTCGCTCGCTACGATCGAGAACGAGATCCAGCTCGATGCGGTCGGACAAGCCGCGGTGGCGACGACGGCGGCCGCGCTCGGCGTCGATGCGAGCAATATGCGTGCTTATACCGTCGGCTGCGGGCTGGAAGTGACGCCTGATCCCGACCGCCGTCTGAAGCTGTCGTCGGTGCGCGATGCGCTCGGCATGCCCCGCCTCACGCTCGACATGCGTCTCTCCGATTCCGATTTCGCGCATTATCACACCACGCTCCTCGAGCTCGGCCGGCAGCTCCTCGCCGCTAAGAGCGGCATGCTCCGCATCAATCGCACCAGCCGCGAGGAATGGATGAGCGTCATGGATTGGGGCAATCATCACATGGGCTCGACGCGCATGCATGTGGATCCCAGGAAGGGCGTGGTCGATGCCAATTCGCAGGTTCACGGCATCGGCAATCTTTACATTGCGGGAAGCTCGATCTTCCCGACTTACAGCGCCTCCAATCCCACCATGAACTCGATTGCGCTGACGCTCCGGCTCGCCGATCATTTGCGCAAGGTGATGACATGAGCCCAAGCCGGACAATCGGCGTCGGCCGCCGCCGGTTTCTGGCGAGCGCTCTCGGTCTCCTGGGCATAGCTGTTGCGGGCGGTGCGGTTTATGAGGGCACGCGTCTCTTTGGCCGGCGCTATCCGCGCACCAAGTTCGACGATCTTCTCGATCAGCTTCCCGATCGCGAAAGCGCCGCGAAGATCGGCCGAGCGGCTATGGCCGAGGGCGGGAGTTTCGACGCCGAGGCGCTGGCGGGCGCGTTCCGCCACGGGCCTTCCAGGGGCTCCCTTTCCAGGGCTGTGAACGCCGATATCGCCGCAGGGCGCCTGACGACGGTCCAGGGATGGCTTCTCCCGGCGAGCCTGGTTGAGGTCTCGGCGATTGCCGCCAGTGTCCAGCCCGCCGTCTAGGCCCTCGGACGTCAATGTTACCCGCAACCACGAACAAAACAGGGACATCTTGATCCTCCTCATTGTAGTCCCCAAATAGTGCCTACGCGGCGCCTGAATGGGCCGCGAAGAATCCGGGAACCGTCCCGGGCAAGGCCGCTCAAGGAGGGCTTTGAGATGTCACGGAACTCTTACTTCAACAGCCCGTTCTTGTTGGGCTTCGAGCAGCTTGAACGTTTGCTCGAGCGCACCGCGCGCACGGGCGGCGACGGCTATCCTCCGTACAACATCGAAGAAAAGAGTCCCGACAGCCTGCGCATCACGTTGGCCGTGGCCGGCTTCAATCGCGACGAATTGAGCATCACGGTGGAAGAAAAACAACTTGTGATACGCGGGCGGCAATCCGAAGTCTCTGACAAGACGTTTCTTCATCGAGGTATCGCAGCACGGCAGTTTCAGCGTGCGTTCGTCCTCGCAGAAGGAATTGAAGTGGTCGGAGCAGAATTGGAGAACGGATTGTTGGCGATCGATCTCGTAAGGCCCAAGACGGAGCCGGTGGTGAAGACGATCGAGATCAAATCGAATTCAAGTGGGAGCGGTCTCTGAGAGACGGTCCCGGAAGGAGCGTAACATGACGGACAATTTC
>DATKON010000190.1:0-44136 GCA_035524575.1 Rhizomicrobium sp. | reverse complement strand
GGCTGGGATGGCTGAAGTGTTGCGGACGATATCAAGAATGGGGCGCTATGGAAGCCCTCAAGGGGGATTGCTTTCGTGGCGAAAGAGTGCATTCGCGTGCGCCGCGGCGGCCAGAACGATCTTTTCCGCGACGGCAATATCCTGGGGAGAAAGCCGCAAGAGCGGCGGCTTCGCGCGGACCGGGAGCGGCGCCGGCGGCGTATAGTCGAGCCGTTCGGGCAGGCGTTCCGCCGGCGAAGCAAGTTCGACGGCGAGTGCGACGCGCGCTTCGGGCGCGTGCTTTAAGGTTACGATTCCGACGCTCCGCGCCTCTATGAGTCCGGCGAGCGCGGCCGGCGCGCGTGCCCACAACACGTCTTCGCGTGCAAAGAGCTCGACGCGGTCGTCGGCGACCAGCCTGGCGCCCAATCCGAGGAGCTTCAGTGCAACGCTCGATTTGCCGGCACCGCTTGGTCCCAGGATGAGAATGCCGTCGCCTGGGGCGCCGCCGAATATGCGCGCGGCTTCGCTCAGCATCACGCAGCTCGCATGGATGTTCACAGCGGCCATCGCGGCGTGCCTGCCAGCGGCAACTCGACGACGAAGCGCGCGCCCTGGTGATCGATGGGCGTTTCCGCCCAGATGCGGCCGCCGGCGCCATCGACGATCTGCCGCGCGATGGAAAGGCCGAGACCGGAATTCTTGCCGAACCCGTGCGTCGCCGGCCGCTCGGTGTAAAAACGGTTGAACACCTGCTCGAGATTTTCCGGCGCGATGCCGGGGCCTTCGTCTTCCACCGTGATGCGCGCCTTGCCGCCGGTCGCTGTCGCCCGAATGCGCACGACACCGTTGTCGGGACTGAAGGAGAATGCGTTGTCGATCAGGTTGCGGAAGATCTGTCCCAGACGCTCGTCGCGGCCTAATACTTTTGCATCGGGCGGAAGATCGGATACGAGCTCAAGCTTCACGCCGCGTTCCAGTTCGGTGAGATTGTAGATCTCGACAATGGTCTCTAGCAGATGCCCGATGTCGACGGGTTCGGCCGTCTCGCGGCTCAGCTCCGCATCGAGGCGCGAAATATCGGAGATGTCCGTGATCAGCCGGTCGATGCGCTTCAGGTCGTTGCGCACGATCCCCATCAGCCGCGCACGCGTGGCGTCGTCCTGCGTGCGGCCGAACATTTCGATGGCGCTTTTCAGCGAGGTGAGTGGATTCTTGAGCTCATGGGCGACGTCGGCTGCGAAACTTTCGATGGCGTCGATGCGGTCGTAGAGCGCCTGCGTCATGGCGGAGAGGCTTTCCGCCAGATCGCCGATCTCGTCGTTGCGGCCAGCGATCGGCGGAATGGTTTCGCGCCCCGAGGTGCCGCGCCGCACCCTGTCGGCGGCGTCAGCAAGCTGACGGATGGGCCGCGCGATCGTGCCGGACAGCGACAGCGACAGGAAGATCATGACGCCGAAAGCGACAAGCGCGACGCCAATCACCGACAGGCGTTCCTGGCGGAGGATGTTGTCGATATCGCCGCTTTCCGTCGACAGCAGCAACACGCCGTAGACCGCCTTGAAGCGCTGCACGGGCACGGCAACAGACACCACGAGACGGTTGTGATCGTTGACGCGCTCGGCTTCGCCGGCGTCGCCCTGGAGCGCGCTGTTCACTTCGGAATAGACACGACCATTGTCGCCGGCCTCGAAATAGGGCGCGAGACTCGTGAACGGCCGAACGCCCGTGACGCCGTCATAGACTCTGCGGATCGTGCCTTTGACACGGCTCCAGAAATCGAGCGGCGGCAGTTCTTCCGTCTCGACGACGTTGCGGGCGAGAAGGTTGCGCGTATCGACCACGAGCCGCCCGTTGCGTCCATAGATGCGGGCCCTGAGGCGCGTCGGCGCGATCAGCTGGCGCAGCAGCGGTTCGGCCTTGGCGTCGTCGATCGACAGCGATTCGTCGGTCGTTGCGTATTCGGCCAGCGCGCTCGCCACCGTCAGCGCTTCCATGCGGATGCCAGTCACGCGCTCGTCTACCAAACCGGCCCGCTGCGACTGGATATAGAGGACGCCCGTCACGAGGATCGCGAGCGCCACGAAATTGATGAAGATGATCTGTTTCGACAGCGCCGAGATGCGGCGGCGGCCGGTCCGCCCCTCATGCCCGAACAAATTCATGCGCAAGGGGGAATCACGCCTCGCGATAGCGATAACCGACGCCGTAAAGCGTTTCGATGGCGTCGAAATCGTCGTCCACCAGCTTGAACTTCTTGCGGAGTCGCTTGATGTGGCTGTCGATGGTCCGATCGTCGACGTAGACCTGGTCGTCATAGGCCGCGTCCATGAGATTGTCTCTGCTCTTCACGAAGCCGGGGCGCTGCGCGAGGCATTGCAGGATCAGGAATTCCGTCACCGTCAGCCGCACCGGTTTTCCTTCCCACGTGCATTCGTGGCGCTGGGGATCGAGCGCGAGCTTGCCGCGCACCAGCGATTCCTTCTTGACCTCGCCCGGCTGAGCCTTGTGCGCGTCGCCGCGGCGCAAGACCGCCTTCACGCGCTCGAGCAGGAGACGCTGCGAAAACGGCTTGCGGATGTAGTCGTCGGCGCCGGCGTTCAGCCCCATCAGCTCGTCGATCTCCTCGTCCTTCGAGGTCAGGAAGATCACCGGCATGTCCGCGGTCTGGCGCAGGCGGCGCAGAAGCTCGAGCCCGTCCATGCGCGGCATCTTGATGTCGAGGATGGCAAGGTCGGGCGGCGTCGCCGACAGCGCGGTCAAGGCGGCCGCGGGATCGGCATAGGCGCGCACGTGATAGCCCTCCTGTTCAAGGAGCAGCGTCACGGAGGCGAGGATATTCTTGTCGTCGTCGACGAGTGCGATGGTCGCCATTGAATTCAGCCCCGATACCCCGCCGCGCAATACAATATAATGTGGCGTCGGGCAAAACCAACCGATGCCAGAAGGAGCAACCCCCGCGTGTCCCAGCCGGAATTCGAACCGCGCCGCTTTCGTTCGACCGTACCCTATTACGCCCGCTTCCGGCTGCACTATCCCCCGGAGCTGATCGCACGGGTGATCGCGCTGGCCGATATGGGGCCAGGGGACCGGGTGCTGGATCTGGGCTGTGGGCCGGGCCTACTCGCCATTCGCTTCGCAGAGGCGGGCATGCGGGTCACCGGGATCGACCCCGAGCCCGACATGCTGGAGGCGGCCGGGAAGGCGGCCCGCGAGGCCCGCGTGGACATCGATTTCCGGCAGGGCAGCTCCTTCGATCTGCCGGCCGATCTGGACCGCCAGCATCTCGTCACCATGGGCCGCTCCTTCCACTGGATGGACCGCAGCGAGACCTTGAAGGTGCTCGACCGACTGCTGTTGCCGGGCGGCGCAATCGCACTTTTCGAGGACGAACATCCGCCGACGGCTGAGAACTTTTGGCTGCGCAAGCTTGCAGAAGTGGGGAAGAATTACGGCATGCAAGACGCCGGTCACCAGGCCGCCCTGGTGAAAGGCGAATACCGCACGCATGTCTCCTACCTGTTCGACTCGGCGTTCTCGCATTTCGAGCGCGTGGGGGTTTATGTGCGCCGGCCGATCACCGCCGACGAGATCGTCGGCCGCGCCTTCTCGCTGTCGATGCTGTCGCGGGAAAGGCTCGGAGAGCGGGCGGACCAGTTCGAGAAAGATCTGCGCGCGGCTCTGGCGGCGCTGTCGCCGGACGGACGCTTCAAGGAAATCGCCGAGCTGGCGGCGATCGTCGCGAAGCGGCCGTGACTTGAATCCTTAATGCGCGTGCTTGCCGGCTTTGTTCAGTGCCTCGAATTCTTCGTGTGACAATTCGACTTCGGCCGCGGCCGTGTTCTCCTCGAGATGCGCCACCTGCGAGGTGCCCGGGATCGGCAGCATCACGGGGCTGCGCTTCAGGAGCCAGGCGAGCGCGATCTGTCCAGTCGTCGCGCGATGCCTCCTGGCGACATGCTCGAGCGCCGTATGGGTCTTCGCAAGATCGCCGGCGGCGAGCGGGAAGAAGGGAATAAATCCGATGCCGCGCTCGCCGCAATAATCGAGCACCGCTTCATGCGTGCGGTCGACGATGTTGTAGCGGTTCTGCACCGTCGCGACTTTGAAAAACTTTGAGGCCTCTTCGATGTCGCCGACGGAGACTTCGCTCAACCCCGCGTGGCGGATAACGCCGTCGGCGATGAGAGACTTGATGGCGGCGAACTGCTCGCGCGCCGGTACTTTCGAATCGATGCGATGGAGCTGCCAGAGCCCGATCTGTTCGACCTTCAGGATTTCACGGCTTCTGTGCGCCTGCGCAATCAGGACCTCGGGCCGTCCGTTCGGCACCCAGCTTCCAGGACCCGGCCGATCAAGACCGGCCTTGGTCGCGATCAGTATGCCTCTGTAAGGGTGCAGCGCTTCGTGCAGCAGCCGCTCCGACACTTCGGGCCCGTAGGCGTGTGCGGTGTCGATGAAATTCACATTCAGATGCGGCAGCCGCTTGAGCAAGCGAATGGCCTCGCCGGGATTGGCCGGCTCACCCCAGACACCTTTCCCGGTGATGCGCATGGCGCCGAAGCCGAGGCGATGGACGACAATGTCGCCACCGATTTTGAAGGTGCCGGATTTCGCTGCGTCGGCCATGTCGTGATCCTCCGTGAGAAAAGCGCGCGCTACTGGTCTCACATGGAGCGGACGCCGGACGGAATCAATCACACGCGGCCAGGCGCCGCGACGTTGTCCTCGAAAACGCCGATCAGACGAATTGTACTTTGAGGATCTCGTAGGAGCGGGCGCCGCCGGGAGCGGAGACCTCGACCGTGTCGCCTTTGGCCTTGCCGATCAGGGCGCGCGCGATCGGCGACGATATGGAAATCCGTCCCTGCTTCGCATCGGATTCGAGATCGCCGACGATCTGGAATTTCATTTCCGCATCGGTGTCTTCGTCGACGAGGGTGACTGTGGCGCCGAACTTCACCGTGCCGCCCGAAAGCTTCGAGACGTCGATGACGTCGGCACGGCCAAGCTTGTCCTCGAGCTCCATGACGCGGCCTTCGATAAAAGCCTGACGTTCCTTCGCCGCGTGATACTCCGCATTCTCGGAGAGGTCGCCATGGGCGCGCGCTTCTTCGATCATGCGGATCGTGGCCGGACGCTCGACCGTCTTCAAATGATTGATCTCGTCTTCGAGGGCCTTATAGCCCCCCGCGGTCATGGGAATACGTTCCATCGACTTCGATCCTAATTACGGCAAAGCGCTCCCTTCGGCCTGCCTCCTGGCCCGGCCTATCCGGAAGACTAGAAGCTTTACCTAAGTGCCTGTTACACCTAGGCTTTATTCATTGCCGCAGCGCAGGCAGGGCAAGGAATCTAAGGCCGGTGTTCTAATTCTTCAAGAGAACTTTGGTTTCACCGGATCAGACATAGCTCTGCAGCGGCGCCACATCGAGCGCGCCCTGGCGGAGCGCTGCGATGGCCTCGGTGGCGGCGGCCGCGCCGGCAATGGTCGTGTAATAAGGGACTTTCATCTGCAAAGCCGTGCGCCGGATCGACAGCGAATCCGACAGCGCCTGCGAGCCTTCCGTGGTGTTGAACACGAGCTGGACTTCACCATTCTTGATCGCATCGACGACGTGCGGGCGCCCTTCCAGAACCTTGTTGACGAGACGCACTTCGAGACCCTGGGCCTCGAGGAATTTCGCCGTCCCGCGCGTGGCGAGCAGCTCGAAGCCCATCTTCTTCAGCGCGCGGGCCGGCGCTAGAACGAAATCTTTGTCGGCGTCCTTGACCGAGATGAATACGGTCCCGGACTGCGGCAGCTTCTGACCGGCGCCGATCTGGCTCTTGGCGAAGGCGCGGCCGAAATTCTCGTCGAGGCCCATGACTTCGCCCGTCGAGCGCATTTCGGGGCCGAGCACCGTGTCGACGCCGGGGAAGCGCGCGAAGGGCAGCACGGCTTCCTTGACCGCGATGTGATGGAGCTGCGGCTTCTTAAGCTTGAGCGACGCCAGAGTCTCCCCCGACATGACACGCGCGGCGATCGCGGCGACGGGAAGACCGATGGCCTTCGCCACGAACGGCACCGTGCGGCTGGCGCGCGGATTGACCTCGAGAACGTAGATGTCGCCGTTCTGCACCGCATATTGCACGTTCATCAGTCCGCGCACATTGAGCCCGCGCGCCAGGGCGACGGTTTGGCGCTCGATTTCGGCAATCGTTTCGGGCTTCAGCGAATGGGGCGGTATCGCGCAGGCGGAGTCGCCCGAATGCACGCCCGCTTCCTCGATGTGTTCCATGATGCCGGCGATGAACACGTCGCCCGTGCCATCGCCGATGGCATCGACATCGACTTCGGTAGCATGATGCAGGAAACCGTCGATCAGCACCGGATTGTCGCCCGAGATCCGGAACAGCTCGCCCGACTGCACGGTGGATTTCAATTGCGCTTCGTCGGCGACCACGACCATGCCGCGGCCGCCGAGCACATAAGACGGGCGCAGGATGACCGGATAGCCGATCTCTTTCGCGGCGGCGATCGTCTCGTCGGCCGTCATCGCGGTCGCATTGCGCGGCTGCTTCAGCCCAAGCTCGTGCAGCAGGATCTGGAAGCGCTTACGGTCCTCCGCAAGATCGATGGCGTCGGCGGAGGTGCCGAGGATCGGCACATGCGCGTCGACCAGCTTGTTCGCGAGCTTGAGCGGTGTCTGGCCGCCGAACTGCACGATGACTCCGGCGACCGATCCGTTCGAGCCCTCGGTGGCGACGATCTCGAACACGTCTTCCGCCGTCAGCGGCTCGAAATAGAGCCGGTCCGAAGTGTCGTAGTCCGTCGACACGGTTTCGGGGTTGCAGTTGACCATGATGGTCTCGAAGCCGCGCTCGGAGAGCGAGAACGCCGCGTGACAGCAGCAATAGTCGAACTCGATTCCCTGGCCGATGCGGTTGGGTCCGCCGCCCAGGATGACGATCTTCTTGCGGTCCGTCGGGCGGCTTTCGCATTCGACTACGCCGCCGATCGGCGCCTCGTAGGTCGAATACATGTAGGGCGTGATGGCGGCAAATTCCGCTGCGCAGGTGTCGATGCGCTTGAACACCGGCCTGACGCCGGCTGCATGGCGTGCGTGGCGTACTTCGGCTTCCTTCATCTTTGCGAGCTTGGCGAGCCTCGTGTCGGAGAAGCCCATGGTCTTGAGGCGACGCAAACCTTCGGCATCCTTCGGCAGGCCGTCGCGTGCGATGCGGGCTTCCACCGCGAGGATCGCTTCGATCTCGCCGAGGAACCACGGGTCGTATTTGGTGATGGCGGCGATGTCTTCGGTCGGAAAGCCGTATCGCATCGCCTGCGCCACGATGCGCAATCGATCGGGCGTCGGCTTCGCGAGCGCCGCACGGATCGCGTCGGGATTGTCCGGCATCTCGATTTCGTCGAGCCCGGAAATTCCCGTTTCGAGCGATCGCAATGCCTTCTGCAGCGATTCGGCAAAGGTCCGGCCTATGGCCATCGCTTCGCCGACGGATTTCATGGAGGTCGTCAGCGTCGGATCGGCACGGGGGAATTTCTCGAAGGCGAAACGCGGAATCTTCGTCACGACATAGTCGATCGTCGGCTCGAACGAGGCCGGCGTCACGCGGGTGATGTCGTTTGTGAGCTCATCGAGCGTATATCCGACGGCGAGCTTGGCGGCGATCTTGGCGATGGGAAATCCCGTCGCTTTCGAGGCGAGCGCCGACGAACGCGATACGCGGGGGTTCATCTCGATGACGACCATGCGCCCGTCGGCCGGATTGACCGCGAACTGCACATTCGAGCCACCGGTCTCGACGCCGATCTCGCGCAGCACGGCGATCGAGGCCGTGCGCATGCGCTGATATTCCTTGTCGGTGAGCGTGAGGGCAGGGGCGACGGTGATGGAATCGCCGGTGTGCACGCCCATCGGATCGACGTTCTCGATAGAGCAGATGATGATGGCATTATCGGCGCGGTCTCGCACGACTTCCATCTCGTACTCTTTCCAGCCGAGGACGGATTCTTCGATCAGAACTTCGTTGGTGGGCGATGCATCGAGGCCCTGCTCGACGATCTCGAAGAACTCCTCGCGGTTATAGGCGATGCCGCCGCCCGTGCCGCCCAACGTGAAGGACGGGCGGATGACAGCCGGCAAGCCCACTTCCTCCAGCGCCTGCAGCGCATGCGCGAAGGCTTCCGGCGAAAGCTCCATGATCGGATTGTTCTCGCCGTCGTAGAGGAAGTTGCCGAGCTCGTCCTTCTTATGGCGCAGATAGCCTTTAAGCGTCTGCCCGCGCGGCACGTCGAGGCCGATCTTCATCATCGCCTGACGGAAGAGCTCGCGATCTTCCGCCTTGTCGATCGCGTCCGCACTCGCGCCGATCAGCTCGACGTCGTATTTCTCGAGCACGCCGCGCTTCCTGAGGGACAGTGCCGTGTTGAGCGCCGTCTGCCCGCCCATCGTCGGCAGCAGCGCCAGCACCCGGCCTTCGGGCACGTTCGGCCGCTCACGCGCGATGATCTTCTCGACGAATTCCGGTGTGATCGGTTCGATATAGGTCGCGTCGGCCAGTCCCGGATCGGTCATGATGGTCGCGGGATTGGAATTGACCAGGACGACGCGATAGCCCTCGGCCCGGAGCGCCTTGCAGGCCTGCGCGCCGGAATAATCGAATTCGCAAGCCTGGCCGATGACAATGGGGCCGGCGCCGATGATGAGGATGGTGTGGATATCGCTACGTTTCGCCATCAGAACTCGCGCGCGAGGCAGACCGCACGCGACTCTCGCGTGGCCCGTCCACCCAAATTGCAGGTTAAGGGGACCGTTTAGCGGGCGAGGAGAGCGGGCGCAACCCTTTGCCCTGCGATAAACCGTGCATGGCCGTCGCGGTTCAGCTCCGCCACTTCAAAGTTCGGGACTGCACGGGATTGGCGAAGGGCGCGCCGGTTTCGACCGATTCGAGCCAGGCCTTCTTCAGCCGGTGATACCACATGGCTGGCACGTCCGAATCCTGGATGAGCATCAGGGGCGGGTCATATTTGAGGCCCTCGCGCTGGAGTTCCACCATGCGCCTGTCATCGCCCAGAAAGGTCGGGCCCAACACCATGAAGAACGGCCGGATGAAGCCGAGCCAAGCCGGCCAATAGAAGACCTGGGTCACTTCGGTAGTGTTGCGATCGACCGGCGTGCAGACCGTGAGACCGACGACGTCGATTTTCTGTCCCAGCACGGTGCCGGAGATGTTCTCGAAGCGGATGCTCGGGAGCTCGAAAGTGATCTCGGTGGAGACGTCGCCGCCGAGAAGCTTGTAGGCCTGCTTCGTCGGTCGGTGGCGCAGCATCACGAACCCGGTGGGCAGCGGCGCGTATTTCTTCGTCTTCACGCGTGGCTTGACGCGCCACCACCAGCGGCCGTGCACATAAGGGGCATGCGCCGGATCCATCAGGCCGATCACGGCATGGTCGATATTACAGGCGAAAGTCTGGCTTTCGATCCAGCGCGGCCTGGCATTGACGAGGCCGACTTTTGGCGGCGCACCTTTCGGCGCGGCCTGTTCGTGACCCGGCGCGGCCAAGTAGATCCACAGGAGCCCGTCCTGCTCGATGATGGGATAACTTTTTACCTTCATGCGCGTCGGATCGATGTCCTGACCGTCCACCAGCGAGGGAATGGAGGCGCAGACGCCGTCGGCGCGGAAGCGCCAGCCGTGATAGGGACACTCGACGGTGTTTTCTTCTGTGACGCGCCCGGCCGAGAGCGGGACGCCGCGATGGGGGCAGATGTCGCGCAGCGCGAAGGCCTCGCCGTCGCGGGTACGGCCAAGGAGCACCGGTTCGCCCAGGATGATCTGGCGCTTCAGTCTGCCCGGCCTCACGGCTTTCGCCAGCGCGGCCATGTACCAGAGATCGCGCAGGAAGACCTGTTCGCTGGCTTCGGGACGGGTGGTGGCTGCGGTCATGAGGTCCGTCTTAGGCCGCGGAACCCCCGCCCGCAACTGAGATGGGTCAATGCGCGGGCTGAGCCGCCGCCGGCGTGGTGCCGCCTTTCGGCTTCAGGATGCTTTCGAGCGTGGCCGTGAACTGCGCCCCCTTGTAAGGCGGAAGCTTGTAGGCCCAGCCCGTGGCGCGGGCATTGATCTGCCGGGCTTCGTTGCGTCCTTCGGGTGTCGATCCGTCGGCCGACACTGTCGCCCAATAATCTGCGCCCTGCTGGATGACATTCACGGTCACGGTCAGCCCGTCGAAGGTTTTCGTTACGACGCGGGCCGAATGTGCGGCGTCGGAGAAATCGAAGTCGCGGGCGGGCTTCACGTCGTCGAACGAGAAGTCAACGACCGCGGCGGCCACGCCGTCGGGCGCCGCGTCGTACGACAGTTCGCGGCCCTTGGGCATGTCGGCGAGCTTGAAATCGGTATCGGTCGGTTTGTCGCGCCGCACGACATAGGACGGTCCTGACAGCGGATCGACATCGGCTTCGGCGATACGGGCGCGGTCGACGGCCATCACCTGCTTCTCCAGCCAGTCGGAAAGATCGCTCTTGGGATCGACGGCGCTGCGCGCAAGCCAGCTCTGGCTTTCGTCCGGACGGCGAACGAACAGACCTATGGCGCCTTCCGGATCACCGATATCTTCGGACTTGCCGATGATGATGGACGCAATCACGCCGCCCTTGTCGTCAAGAAGGGTGATCTCCTTGCCGTTGCCGCGCGCAGCCGGCGAATCGAGATTGACATAAGGCAGCCAGTCGGCGCGGTCCGTTTTGGGTTCGAGCTTCGTCAGTGTCGCCAGCGCGACGACCGTCCCTTTTACCTGCTCATACGACGCCGGATAGTCGTCCTTGCTCGCCACGACCCACGTCTTCTCGGGCTTGAAGACGACGTCTACCGTGCCCGTCTTCGACCGGACGCGGATATGCGCGACCTGGCGCAGGCGCGAGACGAGATCGGGGAAAAAGAGTTCGGGATGCTGGCGCTGAGCGCTGAAGCTGGCCTGATGCCAGACGCCAAGCGTGGCCAGCAGGATCGCCAGCACCGCAAAGCCGGAAAGGATCGCGAGGTTGCGGCGGCGCCGGTCGGCGAAGAGTGTGCTGCTCATCACCTGCTCCTCACATCGAAATCGCGCGCGCCCGGCGGCGGCGGCGCAGGACAGCGAGTGTGATGGCGACGCCGGCCACGATCAGCGGCATCAAGGCGATGTTGATGAAGGCAAGGACCGCGCCCAACGCGTCGATGTCCTTGCGCAGATTGTGCTGTACATCGCGCAGGCGCGTGCGCGTCTGGGCAAGCTCGCTCTTGAACTTTTCGATCTCCGCCTGCTGCTCGGGCGAAAGAGAGGTCGCGCCGCTTTGCTGGTCCCCCGATGCGCCGCCCTGTTCGAGCGCCCGAAGCCGCGCTTCAGTGTCCTTCAACTGCTGGCTCAACATGTCGGCCTGCTGCTGGAATTCGGCTTGGGCCTTCACCTGCAGTTTCTGTACGCGCGTGAAAGGACGGTTGTTGGTCGCGCGCGTGCGAAGCGAGATTAGGTCGTTCGAGCCGAGCAGATTTTGCACCGCGTTTAGCACGAAGGCGGCATTGTCGGCGAACGGCGCGGCAATGCGCTTGCCGTAGAGATTGTCGACGCGCACCCAGAAGTCGTCGTTGAAGATGTCCGTGTCGGCCATCACGATGAGGTTGATGGGGCCGTTCGAGGCCTTGATCTCCGGCGGCGCCTTGGCGGCATCGGCGGCGGACAGCGGCGACCCCGACGGGAACGATGTCTTTGCAGGCCCCGAGATGCGCGCGGAGATCACATAGTTCTTGCCGGTCGGCTGGATCTCCGCGAGCAGTTCCTGCGGCTGGGTGGTGTTCTTCACGAGCGCAGCCTCGAGGAGCGACGCTTCGTTCGACGACCAGACAAGCGGCTCGAATGTCGTCGTCGCGCCTTTGATCGGGCTGAGCGCGCCGGCGCTGGCGAGATTGAGAACCTGCAGGTTGGCGGTCACCTGATCCTTGCTGGCGAAGTTCTTGGCGCCGACTTTGAGCCATACCGGATAGGCTGCGCGCGGACTGGATTGCGTCTGCACCAATTGCGCGAGCGCTTCATCGGCAATGACTTTTGTCGGATCGTAGGCCACGCCCCAGGCGCGGAACAGCGAGGGAAGGTCGGACGACGACGGACCGCCGCCTTCGCCGCCGAGTCCGCCGCCGGCGCTCGCAATCTCCGAGAGGGGATCGACAAAGACGAGCGCGCGCCCGCCTTTCAGTACGAACTGATCAATCGCGTAAAGCTGTTGCGGCGTCATCGGTGCGGGATCGACGATCATCAAGACGTCGACATCGGATGGAATGCTCACAAAGCCCGGATCGAGCATCTTCGTCGAATAAGACTGCGCTAGCTGCTCGTAGATCACGTAAGGACGCGCCTGGCCCTGCATTGCGGCCTGCATGCCGCCGGCGCCGGTGTCGAGCGGAAGGCCCGAAATGATGCCGAGTTCCGGCTTCTTGGGCGTCGACAGGCGGTAGATCAACGAGCTGATGTCATATTCGAGATAGGTCTCGCGCTCGTCGGAGAAGTAGGGGATCACTTCCTTGCCGTCGATCGTGTTGGTGCCGACGAGTCCGAAATAGACGTTGTCGCCGGTCTCTGTTGGCGTACCGGTCAGGCCGTTGGCCGTCGCTTCGTCTTCTTCCGGAGTAAAGGGTTCGGGATCGATTTCCTGGAAGATGATCTTGCCGTTGGAGCGGGCGACATATTCCTCGAGAAGATCACGCACGCGCTTAGCGTAGGCATTGGTCTGCGGATACCCGGCACCGACCTTCTTGGTGTAGAAAAAGCGCAGCGTGATCGGTTCTTTCAGGTCCGCGATGATGTGTTTGGTGCCGGCCGCGAGCGTGTAGACGCCGTTCTCGGTCAGATCGAGACGCTCGGTCGTCAGCAGCGTATCGGCCGCGATATTGATGGCCACAAAGATGACGGCCGCCAGCACGATGGCGGCGATGGCATAGAGGCGGCGCGGCAGAGGCGTCATCCGGGGTCAGCCCATCTTCTTCAGGTCAACGATGACGACATTGGCCGCCAGGAACAGCGCGATCAGCGAGAAGAAGAAGATCAGATCCCTCAAATCGATGACGCCTGCTTCGATCGCCGCGAAATGCGTAAGCACGCTGAAGGAGGAAATCGCATTGACCAGAACGAGCGGCGCCCAGCTGCGGAAGAAGTCCAGCACCAGCGGCGCGCCGGAGATCGTGAAAAGGAAACAGACGACCACGCTCACCACAAAGGCAATCACCTGATTGTTGGTCGAGGCGGAGATGCATGCGCCGATGGCGAGATAGCCGCCAGCGACGAGGAAGCTGCCGATATAGCTCGCCACAATCACGCCGTTGTCGGGATGGCCGAGGTAGTTGACGGTGATCCAGATGGGAAAGGTGAGGAGCAGCGCCACGCCCGTGAATGCCCAGGCGGCCAGATATTTGCCCGCGACGGTCGCCCAGACGGGGACGGGCAGGGTGAGAAGAAGCTCCATCGTACCCGTACGGCGTTCCTCAGCCCACAGACGCATCGCGATGGCCGGCACGAGAAAAAGATAGAGCCAGGGATGGTAGGCGAAGAACACCGAGAGATCGGCGACGCCGTTCTCGTAGAAATGGCCGATATAGAAAGTGAAGGCGCCCATCGCGAACAGAAAGATCACGATGAAGACGTAGGCGAGCGGCGTCGAAAAATACGCCATGAATTCGCGCTTGAAGATGGGCCACACGGCGCTCATGTCCGGGCCTCGCGAGCGCGATCGGCATCGTGCGTGGTGATGGCGCGGAAGACTTCGTCAAGGCGGCCCGCCTCGGCGTAGAGTTCTTTGACGTCCCATTTTTCCGCCACGGCCATGGCGCTTACCTCTTCGATGAGAAGCGCGCCGCCTTTGGGGAACGCCGTCAGCTCGACGAGTCCGTTCGAAAGCGTCGTCTGTTCGATCGCAGCGACGCCGTTCAGCGTCCGGATTTTCGTTTTCGCGATCTCGCCTTGCGCCGCCGGCAGTGCCAGAGTCACCGCGTTGTGGTGGCGCGAGCGCGCGACGAGCTCGGCGGGCGTCCCGTCGGCAACGACGCGGCCCTTGTCGATGATCACGGCGCGGGTGCAGATCGCCTCGACTTCTTCCAGAAGATGGGTCGAGATGATGATCGCTTTCTCGGACGCCATGGCGCGCAGCAGTGCGCGCACCGCATGCTTCTGGTTGGGGTCAAGGCCGTCGGTCGGCTCATCCATGATGAGCACCGGCGGATCGTGCAGGATGGCTTGCGCCAAACCTACGCGACGCTTGAATCCTTTGGAGAGCGTGTCGATCGGTTGATCGAGCACGGGATCGAGCTCCGTCTTTCCGACAACGCTGTCGACGCGCGCCTTGACGGCGTCGCCGGCGAAGCCGCGGATCTCTGCGATGAACGAGAGGAACTGGCGCGGCGTCATGTCGGCATAAGCGGGCGCGCCTTCGGGCAGATAGCCCACACATCTTTGCGCTGCGATCGGATCGGTCTCGACGTCATGGCCGAGAATGCGAACGCGGCCCGATGTCGGCGCGAGATAACCCGTCACCATCTTCATTGTGGTCGATTTGCCGGCGCCGTTCGGGCCCAGGAAGCCCAGGACCTCCCCTTTCGTCACGGTAAGGTCGATCCCCGCAACCGCGGAAATGGGTCCGAACCGCTTCGTCAGACCTTCGATCTCGATCATGGAATCGGGCATGGAATAGATTTGCCGGAGGCGGGTTGAACGCCCATTAGAGAAATCGCCGCAACGCCGCAAGGCCTGGACGTGTTAAGGAGTTGTCATTCCGTCGGGCTGGGGGACCGGCGTAGAGTTGGTCGAGGACTGCATGATTGATTCGTCTGCTTTGAGCCGCGCCATGATCGTTGGAACGACCTTGCAGGTCGTGCTGGCAATCCTGGCGAACCTTTCCGCCTGGATCGCCCAATATGCGCTTCTGTTCGGCGCCATGATGCTGTCCGCGATCGCGGGATACCTCTACGCGCAGGATGTCTCGAAGGGCTATCTGGCGGGCGCTGTCGGCGGGCTGGTGGCCGGCGGGGTCAGCGGTCTCTTCGGCGTCGCCACCTCGGTCGTCCTCGGCAACACCGATCCCGGCCTGTTCATCCAGAATACGCTCATCTTCGTGTTCACCGGCGGCATCGGCGGCCTCTTCGGCCAGATGGCCGCCATCATGGATCGATTGCAGCGCGGGCGTTAGACCCTGAGCATCAATCCACCGTCGACCACGAGGCCATGGCCGGTGACGAAGCCGCCGTCATCGGAAGCGAGGAAGAGTGCGGCCCGCGCGATGTCGATAGGCTGACCGAGCCGTTTCAGCGCGGATTTCTTGGCCCAGATTTCGGCTACGTCCGGCCGCGCGTCCCACAATGGCATCGTCATTCCCGTCGCGATGGCGCCCGGCTCGATATAGTTGGCCGTGATTCCGGCGCGCCCCAACTCGAGCGCCAGCGTGCGCGTCAGGCCCGCGACACCCGCTTTCGAGGCGCAATAGGCTGCAAGTCCGTAATCGGCTCCCTCTGCCATGACCGAAGCGACGTTGATGATGCGGCCGGCCGGGCTCCTTTTCAGAGGCTCGATCGCTTTGCGGCACAATCGCATTTGCGCAGTGAGATTGATCGAGAGCGTGCGATTCCAAGCATCGTCGGTCATCGTCTCGACCGGAGCGTTAAAGGCGATGCCCGCGTTGTTCATGACGATGTCCAGGCGCGCAAAACCGGCCATGGCAGATCCGACGACCGTGTCGGCAGCGTCCGCATCGCCGAGGTCCTTTTCCACAGGAACGATGGCCGAGTTTCCTGCGCAGGCCTTGGCGAGGTCCTTGCCGGGCAAGTCGACGGCGATGACCTTTGCTCCCTCCTCGGCAAATAGTTGCGCGGTGGCCCGTCCGATACCTGAAGCGGCGCCGGTGACGATGGCGACCCGATCCTTGAGGCGCATGGCGTTAAATCCCTGGATTTCTCAAGGGAAAGCCTCGCGCGATCCGTCCGCCCCGGCAATGGCAGGCTGCAGGAAATCGGGAGCCGCCCGACAAACCTGGTGCCGCCGCCCCTGCAGCCGGGTTGAGTCCGCCTGGGGACGACCTAAGTCCAAGATGCAATCGCCCTCGCGTTCTGGTAGTCGGGACACGGAACGCCGGCATACCGATTTTCTACGATGACCCTTCAGCATCTCGCCGAGGCTCTGTGTCTGGCGTTTGCCGCCTTTGGCTCGGCCTATGCGCTTGTGTGCGTTGTCACGGGATTCGTTTTTCGCGCGCGGATTGCGCGGGCGCCGCGTGCCGTCGAGCTGCCGCCGGTGACGATCCTCAAGCCGCTCTATGGTCTCGACAAAAATCTCCTCGAAAATCTTCGCGCCGCATGCTCGCTGGATTACCCGGAATACCAGGTCGTGCTGTCGGTGCAGCGCCCTGACGATCCGGCTATTCTTGTGATGCGCCAGGTCGAGCGGGAGTTCGGACGCGAGCGCGTGACTGTCGTCGTCGGGCAGGCCCCGGCGCGCGCCAATGGCAAGATCCAGAATCTCGAGGCAGCCTGGTCCCAGGTGCGCCACGATGTGGTCGTCATCAGCGACAGCGACATCCGGCTTGCGCCCGACTATCTGCGGGCGATCGTCGAACCGCTTGCTGATCCACGGGTCGGCTGCGTTTGCACGCCATATCGCGCAATCGATGCAGGGCGTTGGTTCGAGAAGCTTGAGCTTCTGACAATGAACGCCGATTTCGTCCCCAATCTCGTCTTCACAGCCGTGCTTGGGCTCATGACGTTCGGACTTGGCGCGTCGATGTGCTTCCGGCGCTCAGATCTCGAAGCGATCGGAGGGTTTACGGCGTTCGGCGATCATTTGGCCGAAGACTATGTCATGGCGGCGCGGATCGAGGCGCTCGGCCGCCGCGTCGTGCTCGCTCCGTACATCGTCGACATGGAAGTTGATCTGAAAAATTTCGCGCAGTGGTGGGACCACCAGCTTTATTGGGACCAGAACACGCGCGCGATGCGACCGACGGAATTCTTTGCCACTGTGATCGTCCGCGCGATCCCGTTCGCTCTGATCTACGCTCTTCTCACAGGCTTGAGCGAGCTGGGCCTCGGCATTCTGGCGAGCACGATTGCCGTTCGCGTGATCAGCGCCGGTCTCATTTCCTGGGCGCTGAAGGACCGTGAGGGCCGGCGGGCGCTCTGGCTGCTGCCGGTGCGCGACGTGCTCGGACTTGTCGTCTGGCTTGTGACCATGCTGAAGCGCGATTTCGTCCGGCGCGGGCAGCGCTTTGCCCTGATGGATGACGGGCGCATCGTTCCGCGTGCCCCGCCGCCGAAAGAGCAAGGCGCCGCGGCCGAATGATCAAACGGACCATTTTTACCGCAGACGACTTCGGCCTCGATCAGGCGGTCAACGAGGCGGTCGAGCATGCTCATCGCGATGGCGTGCTGACCGCCGCAAGCCTCATGGTGACGGCGCCCGCCGCTCTGGATGCGATCGCGCGTGCGAAGCGTCTGCCGGCTCTTGCGGTGGGTCTCCATCTTGTCCTCGTGCTGGGCGAGCCCGCGCTTCCGAAGGATGAAGCGGCGGCGTTGCTTGGCCGCAATGGATCGTTCCCGGATTCTCCTGCGGAAGCCGGTGTGCGCTACTTTTTCAGCCTGTCGGCGAGACGGACGTTGGCACGCGAAAT
This sequence comes from Rhizomicrobium sp., assembly GCA_035524575.1. Classification (GTDB taxonomy): domain Bacteria; phylum Pseudomonadota; class Alphaproteobacteria; order Micropepsales; family Micropepsaceae; genus Rhizomicrobium. The sequence goes on along the minus strand of DATKON010000190.1, from coordinate 26,476 downwards.
CCGCGCACAGTTTGAAGCTTTTCGGCGTACGGGCCTTCCCCTCGATCACGTCGACGGCCACACCCATCTTCACATCCATCCCACAATCTTCGCACTGCTGCTCGAGATCGGGCGCGAATACGGCATGAAGGCAATGCGTGTGCCGTACGAAAATCCGGCCGCGTCGGCGCGCGCGGCCGGCAAGGAACGACTTCTCCGAACGGTCGTCAGTTCCGCCTTTGCGCCCTGGGCACGCAACATGCGCAGGCGGCTCGGCCGCGAGGGTGTGGTTTCGAACGACGCACAATTCGGCTTCCATGACACCGGCCGGATGACGGAAGAGCTGGTGCTGAGACAGCTTGAAGAGCTCGAGCCCGGCCGCGTGACCGAATTCTATTTCCATCCGGCGACGCGCAAAAGCGACATCCTGCGCGCGCAAATGCCCGATTATCTGAATGTCCAGGAATTCGAGGCGCTTTGCAGTCCGCGCTTGCGCGAGGCGCTGACGCGGCTCGACATCAAGCCGGTGGCTTTTCGCGATCTTTCCTAGCTTCGCGCCCTGATCCAGTCTGCCATCAGATCCGCGACGCGATCGCGCAAGGGCGGATCGTTTTCGAAATAGTGCGCGCCGGGAAGGAATTCGAGCGACTTGTCGGACACCGTCAGCGCCTCGAAGATGGTTCTCGCGTCGCTCGGGAACACGCCGGTATCGCCAAGACTCTGCACGACCAGCGAGGGCAGTTCGAGTTTCTGAAGATGCTGTTCGCCGCGGCATTGCGACGTCTCGAGGCTCCACATCGACAGCCACGCACGCAACGTGTTGGCGCGGCCGATGCCGAACGGTCCACGATTTGCGTGCGCTGGGTGGCCAGCATAGCAGGCGGGTGAGGGCCGCTCGGAGGGATCGATGGCCGGATCCATGAAGCGCAGATCGGCCCAGGTGCGAAAGAGCGGAAAGATGCGATCAGGAATTCCCGCTTTGTTCAGGCGCTCCATCTCGCTCCTCGCCCAGTCCGTGATCCGCTGATTGCGCGCCCGCTGGGCGGCGCGATAGCGCTCGATGAAGTCGCACGAATAGGGCGGTCCGTTCTCGGCACGGAACGGGTCCAGGGTTTCGTCGGTGGCGACGGGATCGGTCTCGTCGGCGACGGACGCATCCATCCAGTTCGTCAGCACGTCCGGCCGGCCAGGATGGGCGTTGAGCGAGACGTAGAGGTCACCGCGCGGCAGGTCGCGAAGCGCGTCGCGGACGCGTTCGTTTGCATTCGCGGCGAGCGCGCCGCTTGTCGCTTCCGCCTGATAGGCGGCCATCAACGAGCCGCCGCCGGAGTTCCCGAGGAGCACGATGCGATCGACACGCGCCGTTTCCTTCAGCCATTTCATGCCAACGCCGATGTCGATCAGCGCCTGCTCCAGCGCGAACAGATCCTCAGAGCCGCGGAAACGCGTGTTCCAGCCGAGGAAGCCGAAGGCTCGCTTCGCGAAATAGGGCGCGATGTAATGTTCGGCGAAATCCACGTTGTAGTGCACGGCGATCACCGCCGTTTTGGGGCTAGTGCCCGTTTCGGTCCAGTACAGGCCTTGGCACGGATGGCCGCCGGCGCCCGCACGGGCTTGCGTCGGCGAGGGAAGTCCGACGAACTCGCGCTGCAGGCTCATCGCGCTCAGACCCAGTCTTCGTTGTCGCGAATCCACAGATCAAGGGGACTCAGCAGGCTGCTCAAACGCTCCGTGTCGAGCACCGGTTGCGACTTGCCGTTCCAGCGCAAAAAACCTTCCTGCTCCCAGCGCGCGATGAGCTCGTTCATGTATTGCCGGGAAACTCCGACAAGCGAGGCGAGATCAGCCTGGGAAAGATTCATCGCGAGACGTGTGCCGTCGCTGCCATCAACCCCGTGCGCGCGGGCGAGCCGCAGCAGGGCGCGCGCCGTGCGGCGCGGGGCTTCGGAACGCGTTTCGATCAGAATGCGCGTGGCGTGGCGGGAGTGCATACAGGTCAGCTGCACGAAGGCGCGATAGAACGTGGGATCGGCGTCCGACAACTCATGAAACGCCGCGGCCGGGAGGAACATCGCCACGGCGTCGCTGGCGGCATAAACCTCGAACATGCGCTTGCCCTGTTCATCGATCAGGTTCGAATCGCCGAACCACGCCCCCGGGCCGAGGGCACGAAAAAACACACGCTCGTCCTCGGCGGAGACATAGGCGCGCAGATCTCCCTGGAGCGCGGCATAAACTCCATCGGCCGCGTCCCCGAACTTGAAGAGGACGGTTCCCACCGGAATGCGGAGCACCTCGCTCGCGGCAATGATTTTTTCCTGGATCGTCTGCGGGAGCGATCCGAACCACCTTCCGCGTGCCAGAAATTCGTGGACATCTTTTTTGGCCCACCGATTGCTGATCATGACATTCATGCCTGCACCAGCCTGGTCCGTCGCGACGTGACTATGGCCCTCGATCGCGTCGCGGAACCACGAAAAAGTTGAATTGTCGACAGATCAATACGGTGGAACTGCAACCGAAGGTTGAATTTGAGGCAATTTGTGCCCGATATGCGCCTTCTGGTCGCATCGGCAGATTGCTCATTTTTTGGGCACACGCAATGATTTCATGGGGATAGCTCACTTTCGGTCGAGCAACCCCTCGCGAAGCTCTCGCGTTTTGGCTACGCGACGGGAGAATTCCGATTGTGTTGCAGATTAGAGTCATTCCTGAGCGGACACGCGATCCATATCTTCCGCGCGTTGCACACCGCCGACGGCTTCTCGGATACGTGATCCAATAGAATTCCGATTCGCCAAAATCGGCTGAAGGAGTGTCCATGACCGGCCGTTTGCAATTGTCCTTGGTAACCCTGTCTGTGCTCGTGCTGGGCTCATTGCTCGGCGGCTGTGCGACTTCGAGCCCGGATAACGATCCCTACGAGTCGTTCAACCGCAAAATGTTCGCCGTCAATGAGGCGCTCGACCGGAATGTGGCGCTGCCGGCGGCGAAAACCTACCGAACGATAATCCCTCAGCCCGCACGTGACGGCGTTCACAACGTCCTAACGAACCTCGACTCGCCGGTGACATTTGCCAACGACATCCTCCAGGGCGAGCCGCTGCTGGCTGCCGAGACGCTTGGCCGCGCCGTGGTCAATACTACCGTAGGACTTGCGGGTATCGTCGACGTCGCAACGCCGCTGGGCATTCCCGGACATGAGCGGGACTTCGGCGAGACGCTGGCCATCTGGGGGGTCGGCGAAGGACCCTATCTGGTCATACCGCTGATCGGTCCCAGCAATCCGCGCGACCTGACCGGCCGCGTTGTGGACACAGGATTTGATCCCTTGACTTATGCCGGCATGCGCGAGAAGGGCTGGTGGATGGGAAGCCGTCAACTCTTAAGCCTTCTTGACGAACGGTCGCGAAACATCGACACCATGGACGAACTCAGGCGTTCGTCGGTCGATCTCTACGCAACGCTGCGCAGCCTCTATCGCCAACACAGGAACGCGGAAATCCACGGCGGCAAGCCCGACCTCCAGAACCTGCCCAACATCTAAGTGCGTGCAGGTATGGGGGCAGCGCTCGTCGTCAGGATAGTTCGATTCAGCGCCCGCTACTCCGGCCTCATCGTGGTGGCGACGTTGTTGCTGGCAGGATTCGCTGGCGACTACGTGCGTGGCCATTTCGCGATGAACAGCCAGACCGAGGAGCTGATCTCGCCGCAAACGCAGTGGCGCAAGCGCGCCGCCATCTACGATGCGCAGTTTCCCCAGCAGCAGGGGCAGATTGTCGTGGTGGTCGATGGCGCGACGCCCGAGCGCGCCGATGCGGCCGCACATGATCTCGCGATGGCGCTGTCCGCCAACAAGACGGACTTCGCTTCCGTCCGCCAGCCGGACGGCGGCCGATTCTTCACCCATGACGGCCTGATGCTGCTGTCTACGGCCGAGGTGAAGAACACCATGCAGCAGTTGATTGCTGCGCAGCCGTTCCTGGGGGCGCTAGCCGTTGATCCGAGTCTTCGGGGTATTGCCGACAATCTTTCGACGGCGCTCAAGGGCGTCGAACATGGCCAGGCGAAGCTCCAGGACCTGAACGGTCCGATAAAGGCATTGGCGGATACGCTCGACCGGGTTCTGGCGGGCAAGCCTGCCTTTCTTTCATGGCGCTCCATGGTCACGGGCGAAAAGCCGACCCGCCGCGAGACGCGACGATTCGTCGAGGTATGGCCCAAGCTGGATTTCCAAGCCTTGATGCCCGGCATACGCGCGACCGATGCCATTCGCAGCACGGCAGCTAGACTCCATCTGACGCCCGACAACGGCGTGCGCGTGCGGATCACCGGCAGCGTTCCGATGGCGGACGACGAGTTCGGCTCATTGACCCAGCGCGCCCGGCTCATGGCGACCTTGATGATGGTGGCAGTCCTTGCCATGCTGTGGTTCGCTCTGCGTTCGGCGCGCCTCATCTTCTCGGTGCTGTTGACCGTCTTTACCGGCCTCGTGATCACAACGGCGACTGGGCTTCTCGCAGTCGGTGCTTTCAATCTGATTTCCGTCGCCTTCATCGCGCTGTTTGTCGGGCTCGGGGTCGATTTCGGAATCCAGTTTTGCGTCCGCTATCGAGCCGAGCGTTTCGAACACAAGGATCTCGACACGGCGCTGCGTTTCACCGGCTCGGGCATCGGCAGTGCGCTCGGACTGGCGGCCGCGGCGACGGCAGCGGGTTTCTATTCGTTTCTGCCGACGAGCTATCGCGGCGTTGCCGAGCTCGGCTTTGTCGCCGGCACCGGCATGATCATCACCTTCGTGTTGAGCATCACCTTCCTTCCCGCCCTCATCAAGCTTGTCCAGCCTTTGGGCGAAGCCGAAGATGTGGGATTCAAGGTGCTAGCGCCGCTCGACGGGTTTCTCGACCGCAACAAGCGCAGCGTGGTACTCGCCGCGATCATAGTCGGCATCGCGGGCGTTGCTTGTCTTCCTTGGGTGCAATTTGACTTCAATCCGCTCGATCTGCGCGACCCTCGGGTCGAGTCGGTAGCGACGGCGCTCGATCTGATGAAGGACCCCGATACCTCGCCCAACACGCTCGACATCCTGGCGCCGTCGCGCGAGGTGGCGCGGAGCTATGCGGCGGCGCTCGCGAAGCTTCCCGAAGTGTCGCGCACCATGACCATCGATAGCTTCGTACCCGACGATCAGAAGGAAAAGCTCGCAATCATCGGCGACGCCAACAACCTTCTCGATCCGACGATCAATCCGTTCATGACCAAACCGCCGCCGAGCGACACGGATGTGATCGAAAGTTTCAAGAGTGCGGCCGCAGCGCTCAGACAGGCTGCCGGCAGCGCAAATACGCCAGTTGCGAGCAATGCCCGCCGGCTCGCCGACGCACTCGAGAATGTGGCCAAGGCCGACAAGGCGACCCGCACCAGGGCCGCCAATGCGCTGGTTCCGGGCCTCGAGACCATGCTCGAGGAAGTGCGCACGACGCTGCAGCCTTATCCTGTAACGGAAAAAACTTTGCCGCCCGATCTCATCCGCGACTGGGTTTCGCCTGCCGGCTTCTATCGTATCCAGGTGCTCGCTCGAAGCACGGCGACCGACAACGATACGCTACGCAAATTCACCCATGCCGTGCAGAAGATCGCCCCCGGTGCCACCGGCGAGCCGCTCGGCATCCAGGAATCAGGGCGGACGATCGTGCGCGCCTTCCTGCAGGCAGGCATCTTGTCCTTTGTCGCCATCACCATCCTGCTCCTGCTGGCGCTTCGCAACGTAGCGCTGGTCGCGCTGGCGCTCGGCCCGCTCGTTCTGGCGGGCATCACCACGCTCGCGACCTGCGTCGTCATCGGGCTGCAGCTGAACTACGCCAACATCATCGCGTTGCCGCTGCTCCTCGGCATCGGTGTAGCCTTCGATATCTATTTCGTGATGGCGTGGCGCGCCGGCACGCGCGATCTGTTGGGCTCGCCGCTCACCCGCGCCGTGATCCTGAGCGCAGGCACGACGGCGTCCGCATTCGGCACGCTCTGGATTTCAAGTCACCCCGGGACCGCCAGCATGGGTGAGCTGCTCGCGATCTCGCTCGTCTGGATACTGATAATCGTGCTTTTCCTGCTGCCGTCGCTGCTCGGTTACGCCGTGCCCGAGATCGGCCGGGGGACGCTGGCGCCGCGACCGGCGAGGAGCCATCGCAACGCGCACACCGCCAAAGACCCGCAGGCCGGCGAACGGCGTTAGGATTTTGTCCCGGCCAGCGCCGTATCGGCCAGGCTGTTGAGTTTCTTGGCTAGGGCCGCCGCGCCGCCGCTTTCGAGCGTCGAGGCGAAGTCCGAACGTTTGGTCGTCAACTGATCGACATAGCCATTCAGGTAGACGTCGATCGCTTTCCACTCGCCGCCCATGTTGCGCATGCGATAGATGAAAGGGATGGGCTTGTCGTTTTTTGGCACCAGCGTCGTCTGCACGAACACGTCGCCTCCTTTCGTCTCCACGTTCGGATCGACGTCGAAGTGCTCGCCGTCATAGCTGTCGAAATTGTTGGCGTAGTCGGCGATGGTCATGCGGCGAAAGGCTTCGATAAGCTGCTTGTGGTCGGACTCCGACATCGTGGCCCAGCTGGGACCCACCACGAACTTGATCATGGTCGGAATGTCGAACGTCGAATCGACCGCGGGCGCCAGCGCCTGATAGCGGCCCTTCATGCCGAGTGAGGGCCCGCGCTTCATCGTGTCGACCAGCGTTGCGTAAAAGTTCTCTATCTTGCGCGCGGCCGGGTCGCCGGCGGCCGCGAAAGCTTGCGGCGCCACAAAGGCAAAGAGTGCGGCAAACAGCGCGACGATTCGTAAAAGTTTCATGGAATTGCCTCCTGCTGGACGGACCCGGTGTTTATCTGCCGCCGGGACATGCCGGTAGTTTCGGGCTTCAATAAGGCGAGCCTCGACACCCTTCGGCAACTTAAACGCTCAATCTCTCAAAACGTCTCGCAGAAGCGCGCGCAAACCGGGGCTGATCCCGATGACGAGGCCGGCCAAAAGCGACGCGATAACAGTTGTTTGGGTATTCTCGCGCGCGAATCTCTGAAGGCGTCGGCCGATCGCATTGCCGATGGCCGCTGCGGAGAGGCCGTCCGGTGCGTCAATGAGTTCGAAGAGCCAGTCGAAGCGATGGCGGGGCTTGCGCTTCAGCGCCCTGACGATCAGGAACCCCAGAATGATGACAGCCAGCGCAAATCCCAACAGCACGCCGGCTGTCGCCAGCGCCGCCGCGGGCGGGCTCAAATTTTCTTCAAACCAGAAATAAAGGGCGACGAACAGGAAGATGGTCGCCACCATCACGGCGGCGCCGCTGATGAAGAACACGGCTATCCCGACTGCAAGCCGCTTGAGAATGAGGCCCATGGGCTGACCGGTCTACGACCGGCGACCGCCGAACAGGAGGCCGAATATCAGGCCGATGCCGAAGGCTATGGCGGTCGACTGGACCGGCTTTCCCTCGATGCGCTGGAGAAGCTCGTCCGCAGTGCCTTTGGCGCTGCTCCAGGCTTTTTCGCCGGCCTGACGGGCCTGGCTGGCCGCCTCTTCGCCCGCATGACCAGCGGTCGTGCGCAGCAATTCGGCGATTTTTGTGAAGTCCGCCCGGAGGCGCCTCACTTCTTCCTGCAATGCGTCCATGTCGTTCTCGATGTTCTCGTTCACTGCGCGGTCCTTTGGTGGGCCCCGAGGGATGATCCTATAGCACGGTTAACGAAAAAGACTGATGTAGCGCAAGGGTTCCCTAAAGCCCCGGGGCCGCTATCCGCCGCCTCAGGCGCCCAGCTCCTGGCGCCGCATCTCAAGTTCGAGCCAACGCTCTTCGGCGGCCTCCAGCTCGGCTTTCACCTGGGCAAGTTTCTCGGCAAGGCCTGCGAAGGCCTTTGGATCGCGTGCGTAAAGGCCGCGGTCGGAGAGACTGGCCTGCAGGGTCGCCTGCTGCTGTTCCAGAGCGGTGATGCGGGCGGGCAGGGTTTCGAGGGCGTGCTTCTCGGTGAAGGAAAGGCGACGCTTGTCCGAGGATGGCCGCGCACGGGGTAGGGCCTTCGCGCGCGTCGGCTCTTTCCCGGCCTTTGCGGAAACGCCTTCGCCGCGCTGGGCGAGCATGTCGCTATAGCCTCCGGCATACTCGACGAAGCGGCCGTTTCCTTCGGCCATGATGATGGAGGTGGCGACGCGGTCGAGGAAATCGCGATCGTGGCTGACGACGAGCACGGTGCCCGCATAATCGGCGAGCATCTCCTGCAACACGTCGAGCGTCTCGAGATCGAGATCGTTGGTCGGTTCGTCGAGCACGAGCAGGTTCGACGGTTTGGCGAGCGACTTCGCCAGCAACAGCCGTCCGCGTTCGCCGCCGGACAATACGCGCACCGGCGTTCGCGCCTGTTCGGGCGAGAACAGGAAATCCTTCATGTACGTCACAACGTGCCGCGCTTCGCCGCCGACGCGGACCGTGTCGCCCCGGCCGTCAGTCAACGTTGCCGCCAGCGTCGCTTCGGGATCGAGTGCCGCGCGGCCCTGATCGAGTTCGGAGATCGCGAGATTGACGCCGAGTTTCACTTCTCCCCGATCGGGCGAAAGCTTTCCTGTGAGAAGACGGATCAGTGTAGTCTTGCCGGCGCCGTTGTGACCCACGATGCCTACGCGATCGCCGCGCAGAATGCGCGTGGAGAAATCCGTCACGATCGGTGTGTCGCCGTAGCTCTTCGCAATGTTCTTCGCCTCAATGACGCGGTCACCGGAAAGCGCCGCGGATTGCGCGGCCATTGCTACCTTGCCTGTGGCTCTGCGATGTTCGCGGCGCTTGCGTCTGAGCTCGTGCAGCGCTTCGAGACGGCCCTGATTTCGCTTGCGCCGCGCGCTGACGCCGTGGCGCAGCCAGTCTTCCTCCGTCGCTATCTTGCGGTCGAGCTTGTGGTAGTCGCGTTCCTCCTGCTCGAACGCCTCGTCACGCCAGGCTTCGAATTGCGCGAAATCGCGCTCCAGGCGTCGTGTCCTGCCGCGATCTAGCCATATCGTCGTTTTCGACAGGCGCGACAGGAAACGCCGGTCGTGGCTGATGAGGATGAGCGCCGAGCTCATGCCTGCGAGCTCGTTTTCCAGCCATTCGATCGCGGGCAGGTCGAGATGGTTCGTGGGCTCGTCGAGCAGCAGCACATCGGGAGAAGGGGCAAGCACGCGCGCCAGAGCCGCACGGCGCGCTTCGCCGCCGGACAACGTCGCCGTCGCTTCCGCGCCGGTGAGCCCGAATTGTCCCAGCAAAGAAGCTGCGCGGTTGTGATCGTCTCCGGGTGCAAGGCCGGCATCCACATAATCGAGCACGGTCGCAAAATCGGAGAGATCCGGCTCCTGCGGGAGATAGCGGATCGTGGCGCCGCTGCGGACCGTGCGCTCGCCAGCATCGGGCTCCATCAACCCCGCTGCGATCTTGAGGAGGGTGGATTTGCCGGAGCCGTTACGGCCGACGAGACAGAGGCGATCGCCTTCTCCGACGGCAAGCGAGGCACCGTCGAGAAGCGTTGTTGTCCCTAAGACGACGCGGATATCCTGCAGAAGTAAGAGCGGTGCGGCCATGAAACTCGGTTACGCGAGACGTTTGGCCGCCCGAATGGCATTTTCGAGGCTCCCAAGGAAGCGCGATCTATCTTCCCTGGTGAAGCCGGCGTGATGGGTCTCCTTGCCTGTCACTTCGCGCAGATGACGGCTCAGGTCGCGCAGGCCGAGCGCGAGGCCGATGCTCTCCTCGCTGAACGCCCGTCCGGTCGGCTTCAGCACCGCCGCTCCGCTCTTCAGGCAGCGTGAGGCGAGGGGAATGTCCGACGTCACGACGATATCTCCGCGCCCTGCACGTTCGGCGATCCAGTCGTCGGCGACGTCAGCGCCTTCTGGCACGATCACAATCTGGACGAGCGGATTGCGACTCGGACGGATGCCGCCATTGCTGACGAGATGCACGCTGAGGCCGTGACGTGTGGCGACGCGCTCGATCTCGTCCTTCACGGGGCAGGCATCGGCATCGACGTAGATTTGAAGCATTTACGTGCTTGCGCCCAGTGCATCCGGTGATGTCACGACCAGTTCTTCCGCGCCCATCTCGACCGCAGCCGCCAGGCCCGGCACGCGGGCGAGAACGGCTTCCGCGTAGATATGCGCGAGTGCGATCTTTGTCCGGTTATAAAGATCGGTGTCGGCGCCGAGACGCGACGCAGCGAGCGCGCCTTTGGCGAGCATCCAGCCGCCCGCCGTATCGCCCATGAGTTTCAAATAGGCTGTCGCGCCGGCGAGCATGTCGGGCTGGCCGCTTCTTTCCCTAAGCCACGCCGTTGTCTCGCGCACTGTCGCGCAAGCGGCTTCCAGCCGGCTCGCCGTCATCTGCAACACCGCATCGCCGGAACCGCGAATGTCTTTCACCGTCGCCGCCATGTCGGCAAGCAGCACACGCACTGCTTCGCCGCCTTCGAGTGACAACTTGCGGCCCGCAAGATCGATCGCCTGGATGCCGTTGGTGCCTTCGTAGATCGGCGCGATGCGCGCGTCGCGATAATGCTGTGCCGCGCCCGTCTCCTCGATGAAGCCCATGCCGCCATGCACCTGCACGCCAAGCGAGGCGACTTCCACGCCCATATCCGTCGACCAGCCTTTGGCGATGGGCGTGAGGAGCTCTTCGCGCAGTTTCGCGGCGGCGCGCGCTTTCTCGTCGGGGGCGTGCTTCGCGAGATCCGCGGCCACCGCCGTCGAAAGACAAAGCCCTCGGCCGGCTTCGATATGCGCTTTCATCAGCATCAACGTGCGGCGGATATCGGGAAGATCGTAGAGCCGCGCCGGATATTCGCCGGTCCAAGCGGAGCGCCCCTGCTTGCGTTCGAGAGAAAAGGCGAGGGCCTGCTGATAAGCGCGTTCGGCGACAGCGACGCCTTGCGTGCCGACCTGCAGCCGTGCGGCGTTCATCATCGTGAACATGTGCGCGAGGCCGCGGTTCTCTTCGCCGACGAGCTCGGCGCGCGCGCCTTCATAAAGCATCACGCAGGTTGGCGAGCCGTGAATACCGAGCTTGTGCTCGATGCTGCCTGGCTTCAGCGCATTCGCTGCACCCAGCGAGCCGTCGGCATTCACAAGACGCTTCGGCGCGACGAACAGCGACACCCCTTTCGTGCCTGGCGGCGCATCGGGAAGCCGCGCCAGCACGAGATGCACGATGTTCTCGGCACAGTCGTGATCGCCCCAGGTGATGAAAATCTTCTGCCCCGTGATCGCGTAGCTGCCATCGGCATTGCGTTCGGCGCGGGTTTTCAGCGAGGCAAGGTCCGAGCCCGACTGCGGCTCGGTCAGGTTCATGGTTCCCGTCCATTCGCCCGATATGAGCTTGGGTAGATAAAGTGCCTGCTGCGCGGGGTTGCCGTGCGCAGCCAAGGCTTCGATTGCGCCCTGCGTCAGGATCGGGCAGAGACCGAACGCCATGTTGGCGGCGTTGAACATCTCGTAGGTCGCGATCTCGAGCGCCTTGGGCAGGCCCTGACCGCCGAACTCCTTATCGGCCGAAAGCGCGTTCCAGCCGCCATCCGCGAACTGTCTGTAGGCATCGGCAAAGCCTGGCGCGGCGAAGACCCGGCCGTTCTCGCAGCGCGCGCCCTGCTCGTCGCCGATGCGGTTGATAGGCGCCAGAACATCGCGGGCCAGCCGGCCGGCGGCATCGAGCACTGCGGCCTCAGTATCGGCGTCGTAGCCGGAGAAGAGGGGCTTGAGCGCGCTCGCACCTGCAACATGCTCCAGTGAAAAGGCGAGATCGCGTAAGGGCGGAGAATAGGTCATGGATTGTCCGTCAGAAGGGGTCTGTCTTATCGATTTTGCCGCCTCGTCTCCGATGATAGTCTGTCCCGAAAGCTATTGGGAGACGCACATGACGGGACCGAAGAACGCCATATTCGACATCGGGGGCATCAACCATCTGGCGCTGGTCTGCAAGGACATGGCGAAGACGGTCGATTTCTACACCAATGTGCTTGGCATGCCGCTCATCAAGACAATCGATCTGCCGATGGGCATGGGGCAGCACTTCTTCTTCGACATCGGCAACGGCGACAGTCTCGCCTTCTTCTGGTTTCCAGACGCCCCCGCGGCGACGCCCGGCGTTGCGTCGGCGCTGGACCTGCCAGGCGGCAAGGGCCTCGTCTCCGGCCACGGTTCGATGAACCACGTCGCTTTCAACGTGCCCGCCGACAAGATCGACGAATACTACGAGAAGCTGAAGGCGCGCGGCGTCAAATGCACGCGCATCTTCAATCACGACGAGTCCGAATATCAGGCCAGTGCCGAGATCACACCGACGACCTTTGTACGTTCGATCTACTTCTTCGATCCCGACGGCATCTGTCTGGAATTTGCCGCCTGGACACGCGTCATCGATCCCAAGATCGACGTTAAGCACGAGCCGGTCGACGCGAGCGGCAAGAAACGCGCCAGGGTGTTGGCGGAATAAAGTCCTCCCCCACCTAAAGCGTGGGGGAGGATCATCGTTTGCTGACGTTCTCGAACTTAAGGCGTCAGAACCACGCGGCCCGTGATTTTGCCGGCGCGCAGATCAGACAGCGTCTGTCCGGCTTCCGCGAGCGGACGCGTCGTGAAGGGGATGGGATCGACTTTTCCGGCGCGCACGATCTCCATCATCTCCTGTGCTTCGGGGAGCGAGCCCACGAACGAGCCGATAATCGACAGCGCCCGCAACGGATAGAGCGGCAGCGGCATCGCCATCGCGCCGCCAAACAGGCCGACGATGATGATTTTGCTTCCCTTGTTGCGCGTGATCGCGTTGGCGAAGGCGAAGCTCGACTCCGAACCGACGAAGTCCACGATCGCATAAGCGCCGCCCGTATCTGCCACCAGCTTCTTGGCGTTCGCCGGATCCTTGGAATTGTACGTCGCTTTCGCACCGGCTTTCTTGGCAGCTTCGAGGCGGCCGTCATCGATGTCCGCCGCGATCGGACCCTTACCGAACAGCGCCTTGGCGAACTGGATGCCCATCATGCCGACGCCGCCGCAGCCGAGCACGACCACTTCGTCGCCTTCGGCGAGATGGCCTACTTTCTTCATAGCGCCGAAGCCCGTGAGGCCGGAGCACATGTAGGCCGCGGCGAGCGCCGGGCTCGTCTTGCCGTAATCGAGCAGATATTTCTGGTGCGGTACCAGCACATGCGTGGCATAGCCGCCGGGAATGCCGGACGAGCAGCCGAGCTGTCGCGGCTTGACGCAATAATTTTCCTCGTTGCGCAGGCAAGGCGCGCAATCGCCGCAACCGATCCAGGGATAGACCGCGTAACGCGCGCCGACCTTTACGCCTTTCACATCGGGCCCTATGGCGACGACTTCACCTTCGATCTCGTGGCCCAGCGTGTGCGGCAGCTTCAGATTGCCCAGCGGCAGCTTGTTGCCGCCGCCCAGATCAAAATAGCCATCATGGATGTGGACATCGGAATGGCAGACGCCGGCATTTGCTGTCTTGATTAGGACTTCCGTGCCCTGCGGCGTCGGCGTCGGCGTCTCGAGTTCCTTGAGGGGGCTTCCGAATTCCACAATGGCTTGGCTGCGCATCCTTGGCGTCTCCCTTGGGTTATTGAGCTTTTGTCAGTGTTGCACTTCCGGCGAACGGCCTCAACTGCGGTGCGCACGGGCAAGTGCCGCAAAGTCCGCGATGGTCAGGCGTTCGGCACGTTCTTCCGGATTGAGGCCGGCGCGCGCGATTAGCGCCCCCGTGTCAGGCGACAAGGATTTCAGGCTCTGGCGCAGCATCTTTCGCCGGTGCCCGAAGGCGGCCTTGGTGACGGCTTCGAGATCTTCGAGCCGCGCCTCGGCGACCGGCTGCGGCAACGGATCGATGCGCACGACGGCGGATGTCACTTTCGGCGACGGTGTGAAGGCGCGTGGGCTAACGTCTAACAATTTGCGCGCCGCGGCGCGCCACTGCGTGAGGATCGAAAGCCGCCCGTAATCCTTGTTGCCGGGCTGCGCCACCAGCCGCGCAGCGACTTCGCGCTGGAACATCAGCGTGAGGCTTTGCCAGAACGGCGGCCAGGTTTTTTCCGTCAGCCATTTTACGAGCAGCGCCGAGCCGATGTTGTAGGGCAGGTTGGCGGCGATGCGCACGGGAGCCGAAACGTTTCGCGTCCGCAGAAGAGCGGCTTCGTCGATGCCAAGCGCGTCGTGTTCGACGATGTCGAGCCGGCCGGGATAGGCCTGGGCGATCTCCTGAAGTGCCGCGATGCAGCGGGCGTCGCGCTCGACGGCGATGACCCGTGCGGCGCCTTCCATCAACAATGCGCGTGTGAGACCGCCGGGACCCGGTCCCACTTCGTAGATTGTCGTGCCTTCGAGCGGGCCGGCCGCGCGCGCGATCCGGCGCGTGAGGTTGAGATCAAGCAGGAAATTCTGTCCAAGCGATTTCTTGGCTGCCAGGCCATGCGCGGCGATGACGTCGCGAAGCGGCGGCAATGGATCGTGATGGGCTTCTTCAGCCGTATCGGGCATCGGCGATCTCGGCGGCGAGTTTGATCGCCGCGATCATGCTCCTTGGGTCGGCCATCTTTTTTCCCGCGATGTCGAGCGCGGTGCCGTGATCGGGCGAGGTGCGCACGATGGGAAGTCCGAGCGTGACATTGACGCCGTCCCAGAAGGCGAGTGTCTTGAGCGGGATCAAAGCCTGATCGTGATACATGCAGAGCGCCACGTCGTAGCGCGAACGCGCTTCTTCGTGGAACATCGTGTCCGGCGGCAAAGGTCCGTAGACCGTATGCCCTTGCGTGCGCAATTCCGCGATGGCGGGAGCGATGATCTCTTTCTCCTCGCGGCCGATCGCACCATCTTCGCCGGCGTGCGGATTGAGCCCGGCGACGGCGAGATGCGGGGTCATTCCGAAGTCCGTCTGCATCGCTTCGATGATGATATTGCTCGTCTCGATAATGGCTGCTTTCGTGATCGTAGCCGGGACATCAACGTAGGGGATGTGGACCGTCAACGGCACAACGCGAAGCCCCGCTCCCACCAGCATCATCACCGCGCGCGGCGCGCCCGTCAGATGCGCGAGATATTCGGTGTGGCCGGCAAACTGGAAACCCGATTTCAGAAGCGAGGCTTTGTGGACCGGTGCGGTGACGATCGCGGCGGCTCGCCCGTCTTGTGCAGCGCGCACGGCTTCTTCGATCGCGGCAAGGATCGCAGGCGCATTGGCGGGATCGGTATGTCCGGGTCTGTGCGACGCGGCGCGGGCCGTTGCGATCAACGCATCGTCGGGAATTTCGCCTTGCGCGCGAAACACGTCGGCATCACCCACGAGCCTGAGCGGATGCGTGCCGATTTTTCCGGACAATGCTTTGTAGGCGGCAATGGCGACTTCCGGCCCCACGCCGGCAGGATCGCCCATCGTCACATAGATCGGTGCGTTACTTCTCGACGGTCTCGACATCGGCGTCGCGGCGCAGGTCGCGAAGATATTGCCGCGCCAGCGTCGTGATCTGCTCCTCGTAAATCTGCTGCTCGACCTGATCGCGCGACGGCAGATGGATGAACCCGATCTTCGGCGGTGCCTTGTCGCAACGGACGAGCAGCTCGACGCCGGCGGCCGAAACGAGTGGCGGGGTAATGCCGCCGGGACCGGCCTGCTCGATCGCCTGCTGCATTTCTTCGTTGAGATCGGCGAGCCGCATGTTGCCGAGACTCATGAAGCTCGTGCCCTGCAGCTTGGCGGCCACCTGCTTCGCGCTTTCGCAGCTTTGGATTTGCGAGCGCATGACCGCGGCGGCCTGGCCGGCGCGCTCGATGAGTTCCTTGTTGGGCTTCTGCATCGGCGGCAGCGGCAGGAGAATGCGCACCAGCGGCAGCGTGCCGGCCGGATATGTGACCTGCGGGGTCTGATCGGGAAGCTTCGTTCCCTCCGGCAACTGCAACTCGCGGAGATAGAGGATGTAGTAGCCGCCGGTGGCGCGAATGGGTTCGCTGACCTGGCCCGAATGCATCGTCTTCAGCACCTTGTCGAGCTCTGGTGGCAATTGACCTTCCTGCACGGAGCCGAGGTCGCCGCCTTGTGCGGCGGTGGGATTCTGACTGAGCTGTCGCGCCACTGCGCCGAACGGGGCGCCCGCGTCGAGTTGCATCTTCAGATTTTCCATGTCCTTTTTGACTTTGGCGTCCTGCTCGGGCGTATCGACCGCCTGGAAAATCTCCGACACCAGATAGTGCGGCTTGTTGGCGCCGGCCTTGAGGCGCGCAAGCTCGTCGTCGACATCGAGCTGGGAGACGTGCACGCGATCGCCCAGCGCATCCTGTACCAATTTCGACCATGCGATCTGCGCCGCGATCTGCGCACGCAAGGTCTCCATACGGACGCCGGCACCGCCCAGAAGCTTGTTCAGCTGCTCCTGCGACAGGTGATTGTCCGTCATGATGTCGTTGATCGCCTTGTCCACCTCGGCGGCGGTCACGGTGACTTTGCTCTTCTCGGCCTCGAGAAGCTCGAGGCGTTCGGTTTCCAGCTGCTTCAGCACCTGGCCGCGGATTTCCTTCTGCGCTTCGGGCGAAGGCTTCACACCGGAAGTCGCGATGAAGAGCTGCATGCGCTGGCGGACGTCGTAATTCGAGATGGGCGAGTCGTTGACGACCGCGGCGACGCCGTCACCGCGCGTGCGGGCGTCCTCCATCGTCTCTGACGTGGCGGCGGCGGCTTCGTCCTTTGCGCCATTGCTCTTGTCAGGCGCGGCCGTGGCGGGAGTCGCGGGGGCAGGGGCCGCCGGAACGGCAACCGGTGCAGCCAGGGCCGCAAGAAGGGTCAGTCCGAAGTAAAAGCGGGCGCTCACGCGATAGGCCTCTTCCGACGATTTCGGGCATTGCGGGCGCACCCCCGATGGCGGTCGCCCCTCGAGGGGAGAATAAGCATTTCCGGGGCAGGGTCAAAGCGCGATGTGAGAGTAAAGATGCTGGGGGAAGAGCTGGGAGCGATCAGGCGGCGTTTCGCTCGTCTTCAGATTGAACCGCACCAGCACGTCCGTCGCGGGGGGCACGTTGCGGTCGGTCGTGTAGGTGCGCCGGTAGGAGATCGAAATGCCGATGCATTCGTCGTCATAGCCGAAGCCGAGCTCGTCGGCGATCATGGTGCCGGTGGCGAGGTTGCGCTGACCGGAGGCGTAAACCATCCAGTCTTTCCAGACATTCACGAGCGCCTGCGCGTTAACTTCCTCACGCGTCGGCAGGCCAAGCGTCACTTCCTGTTCGGGAACTTTCAAATAGCTGATCTCGAGCGACGAACGGCCGTAATAGGCGTCGAGATACACCTCATTGCGCTCGAGCGTGCCAGTGTCCTCGCTAATGTCCAAGCGTTCGGTGAAATCGAAATGCGGGAGGAAGTTAACGGTCAAGCGTCCTACGAGGTCGGACTTGGTGCCGCCAAATCCCGAATCGGGGGCGAAGATCGGATCCGCCTTGAGGCGGAACACCTGCCCCACCATCAAGTCGACCGAGCCAGAAGGATAGATCGCCTGGGTCCTGAGGCCGACATTGGCGCGCGGTCCTGTCTCGACAAGGTCGTAGCCTGGAAAGCGGTTGAAACTGAAGAGGTCGGTCTCGTCGAATTGGAAGTCGGTCGAGTCCTCGTTCGGGATGCCGGGCGGGTTGCCGCCATAGGGCGCACCGATGACCTGCGCGACCGGCTCGAAGATGTAAGAGATATTGCTCGACGTTGAGCTTGAAACGAAGGGCCAGCGCCAGTCGATTGCCGCGTAGGGCAACCCGCGCGAAATAAAATGACTGTCAGTCGGCGTTGCGCCCAGCTGCGGCGTATCGATGTGATAGACATCGCCGCGCGCATCGGCCACGAGCGTAATGAGCTGTCCGCTCGCAGTGACGAGCGGAAGCTTCCAGCTGAACTCTCCCGTCGCGCGCTGATCCTCCTGGCCGACCTGCCGGTAAACGCTTGCGGTGTTGAAGACGAACTGGAAGTCGCCACCCAAGACCGGGCTTTCGGGAACGTAGGTGTAATCGACAAGCGGCAGCACCACGGGAAATTCGCGGTTGTTGTCGCTCTGAAGCAGACCCTGGAAGAAATAGCCGGTGATCTCGAAGCGGCTGCGGCCGCTGATGCCTTCGGCATAGAGGTCGTTGGTCAGGCGCTGGGCCTGCGAGATCTTGTAGAGCTCCAGCCAGGTCTCGTTCGATGTCACCTGCGCGTTGAAGCCGGCCTTCCAGATATCGTCGATCTGCCACTGGCCGGCGCCGAACAGCGAGCTGTAGGTCTGAGCCTGGTTGTCGAGATTGCCGCCGCGCGGATTGTACGCGACGTTCGGTTGCAGCCAGAAGCCGCCATCGTCCCAGCGCTGGCGATATTCCGTTTCGAGCACGTCGCCTCGCTCCGCGGTGATGAACGGAGCGACGGTGAAGTCCTGCGAGTCGTTCAGCGAAATGTAGACCGGGATTCGCGTGTACCAGCCGAGCGTGCTGGAGTTGCCGACTTGCGGCAGGAGAATGCCCGAGGAACGCCTGACGGTCGGATCGGAGTTCGTGAAAAAAGGCGTGTAGAAAATCGGAACGCCGAACGCGTCGATGACGGCGTCGTGATAGGTGATGCGGTGGGCCGGCTCGTCATAAACAACACGCGCCGCTTCGACCTGCCAGAGTGGCGTGCGCTGTCCCGGCTGATTGCAGACTTTGCAGTTCGTGTAGACGGCGCGGGTCGCGACAGTCCGCACGCCGCCCATGCGCGTGGCGCCGGTGCCAGCCAGCCGGCCGGTTTTGCCGATGAGCGCCGCGAAGCCGTAGAGCACTCCATCCTTCATCTGGTTGGTCAGGACCGCCTTGTCGGTAAATCCGACATTGCCGTCCGGCTGCATCAGGATCACGTGGCCGATCGCGGTGACCTGATCCGCGTTCGAGTCGTAGATCACCTTGTCGGCGATGAGGATCTGGCCTTCGTAATCGATCTCGACATGGCCGGTGGCCGTGGTGATCCCGGTGTTGGTGTCGTAATCGACCTGATCCGCGCGAAGCAGTCCGGCCTTTTGCTGCTTTTGAGGAGCAGGCGCCGGCGCGGCATTCTGCGAGGCTGCGGGAATGACGCTCGCAGCCGCCAGCAATAGTGCCCCGCTCAACGCCCCCAGCCGCACGTTTCAGCCGTCCTCTTGATGGAAGACGAGAGTCATCCCGATCAGAATAGCAGCTGTCGCAGGTGCTGCGGCAGCCAAAGCGACGGGGAGTATCCCCGTCATTCCCAACGCTTGCGTGAATGTGTCGAAGAAATAAACCGCGAAGCCCGCCAGCGCGCTGTATATGATGACACGCCCGAGCCCGCCCAGTCGTGCAAGGCGTAGCGAGAAGCTGGCGGCCATGAACACCATCGCCGCGAACATCGCCGGCAGCGCCAACAATTTATCAAAGTACAGAAGGTAACGGGTGGCGCGGAAGCCTGCCTGCTGTGCGGTGCGGATGAAACCGGGCAACGCCCAGAACGAAAGTGTCTCGGGCGGCGCAAAGCTTTCCTGGATGCGATCCGCTGTGAGCGTCGTCGGTACGCTGTAGGTGGCGTGATGCACGGGACGTCCGTCGAGGTTCGTCACCCAGGCATCGGTGAGATTCCAGGCGCCCGTTCCGAGCTTTGCCGAGCGCGCCTCGACCCGTCCGAGGAAATCGTCGTTCACGCCGAACAGGAGAATCATCACGTTTTCGAGCTGCGTGCCCTGCTCGGCGACCTGGGTCGCATGCACGACGGATTGCCGGTTATAGTCGCCCTGGCGGAGCCAAAGCTCGTTGTCGGTCAGGTTGAGAAGTGATTCCTGTCCGCGAATATATTTTGCCTCCATCGCCGTGAACTCGACGAGGAGGGTGGAGGAAAACGGCGTGAAGACCACCACGGTCAGCACGCCGAGCGCGATTGCCACGGCCAGAGGCGGCGCGAGAAGATTCCAGGCCGAAACGCCGGCCGCGCGAATGGCCAACAATTCCTGGCTGCGCGAGAGGCGCACGAACGCAAAAACACCGCCCAGAAGAACCGCAAACGGCAGGAGCTTGAGACCGAGACTGGGCAGTTGCAGCAGGCTCATGCCGATCACGACAGAGGTGGGCACATGCTTGTTCGCAGTGCGGTCGAAGAGGTCGACGACGTCGATCGAGAACGACAGGAACAGGAAGCCGCTCAGAACGATCCCGACGCCCGCAAGAAATTGGAGCGCGAGATAGCGGTTGAGGGTCCACGACCAGCTCATGCCATCGCCTCGACCGGCCTGCGTCGCCCGCGAAAGAGCGACAGTGACGTGAAGCCCATGATGTCGGCAAAGCCGATTGCCATGCCGAGAAGCGGCAGAAGATAGAACACGATGCAGAAGACGGGCTGGCGAACCGCCAGACCTTGCGCGCCATAGCCCACAATGCGTAGGACCGCGGCGCCGATGCTGGCGATCGTGAGCCTCAGAGCGTAAGCGCCGCGTCCACCCCGCCCATGCGCGACGGCGGCGAAGGCGATCAACGCAAAAGCGAGGCAGTAGAGCGGCGCGGCGAGCCGATTATTGGCCTCCGCGAAATACATCGCTCTCACGCGCGGATCGAGCTTCTCGGCCTGATCGGGCCAGAGAAGATCCGGTAGGAAGCGCTCATTGGTCTCCAGCTGGGTCGCGTGCGTGGGACCTGCAAACTGATCGAGATCGAATACGTAGCGCTGGAATTTGAGGACCGAGAGTTTCGCCCCGCCGGCGAGGCTCTGCTCGATGGTGCCGTCCTGCATGATGAGCCGCGCGCCGGCCGGCGTCTGGGCGAGCACACCGCTGCGCGCGATGTAAGTCGTCGCATGGTGATTGCGGCTGTCATGCACGAGAATGCCGTGGAAGGTCCCGTCCGACGCAAGCTCCCGCACGAACACGGTCAGTCCCCTGGCCGGGGTATTAAACACGCCCTCGGTCAGGATCGCTGCACCGATATCGGCTCGGATATCGATTTCCTTGTCGCGAAAGGCCCGCTGTCCGAGTGGCATCAGGAACAGGCTGCACAGATAGGTGAGCACCATCATGCCTACCGCCGCGGCCATCACCGGACCCAGGAGCTGTCTGCGGCTGAATCCGGACGCCTGCATCGCGACGAGCTCGCTGTCGGCATTGAGCTTGTGCAGGCCGTAGAGCGACCCGAAGAAGTAGGCGAGCGGCAGGATGATGACGAGCAAGCCAGGCAGGATCAGAAGCGTGAGATAGACGAAGGTCGGCGCGGACTGGCCGCGATTGATGACGAGGTCGAGAAGCCTGAGCGACTGGGAGAGCCAGATGACGCTGGTGAGCAAGAACGAAAAGAGGGCGATTGGCCCCGCCAGCTGACGTAAAAGATAGATTGACAGTCGCGGCATACCGGGTCCAGCAGTAAGGTCATTGGGAACGGCGGCCGGCGCTCCGTGCCTTTCGCCGCCTCGGCGATTCGACCTAAACTAGCATCCCCCTCAGGCTTTTCGGCAATCCCCAAAAGCGTTCATGAACAAATCAGCCCGCCCCCAGGAATTTCGGGCCTTATCGAGAGGTTTTCCATGCAGATTGGCTTTGCAACTCCGTCGTTGACCGGAACCGGCGCGCTTATCGTCGGCGCGTTTGAGGGTTCGGGTCCGACGGCGACCGCGGTCCAGGTTGACAAGGCCACCGGCGGCGCGCTCAAGCGGGCGCAGGAGGCGACCCGGTTTGCCGGTAAGCGCGGGCAAGTTGTGGAGCTTCTCGCGCCGCTCGGCATGAAAGCCTCGCGAGTCCTGCTGGTGGGGCTGGGCAAGCTGGCCGACTTCGACCACCACGCGGTCGAGCGCGTGGGCGCCAATATCGTGGCGAAGTTCCTGACAAGCGGCGAGAAGGAGGTTTTCTTCGCGCTCGACGCGCCGAAAGGCGTGAAGCTCAAGCCCGACGCATTCGCGGCGCATTTGGCGCTGGGTGCTAAGCTCAGGAGCTATACCTTCAACACCTATCGCACAATGAAGCGCGAGGAATACGAGCCGACGCTCGAGAAAGTGACGATCGGCACGTCCGAGGTTGCGGGTGCCAAGCGGCGCTGGACGAACTACGAGGCGGTGGCCGACGGTACGTTTCTCGCGCGCGATCTCGTCAACGAGCCGCCCAACGTTCTGTCGCCGCCAGAATTCGCGAACCGAGCCAAGGCGCTCACAAAGCTCGGCGTCAAAGTCGAGGTTCTGGGCGAAGCGGCGATGAAAAAGCTCGGCATGGGCGCGCTTCTGGGCGTGGGGCAGGGCAGCGACCGCGAAAGCCAGCTTGTCGTCATGCAGTGGAACGGCGCCCGGGGAAAAAAAGGTGACCCGGTCGCATTTGTCGGCAAGGGCGTGTGCTTCGACTCCGGCGGTCTGTCTCTCAAGCCGGCTGCCAGCATGATGGGCATGAAAGGCGACATGGGCGGCGCCGCCGCCGTCGTCGGCACCATGCATGCTCTTGCGGCACGCAAAGCCCGTGTCAACGCGGTCGGCGTCATCGGCCTCGTCGAGAACATGCCGGACGGCAAGGCTCAACGTCCGGACGACGTCGTCAGGTCGCTGTCGGGCCAGACTATCGAAGTGCTCAACACCGACGCCGAAGGTCGGCTCGTGCTGGCCGACGCGCTCTGGTACACGCAGACGCGCTTCAAGCCGAAATTCGTCATCGATCTCGCAACGTTGACAGGCGCCATTACCGTCGCGCTCGGCAATGAAAATGCGGGCCTTTTTTCGAACGACGACAAGCTTGCTGAGCGCATCTACGAGGCGGGCCAGGAAGAGTGCGAGGCGGTGTGGCGCCTGCCATTGTCGCCCGGCTACGATAAGGCGCTGAAATCCAAGATCGCCGACATGAAGAACATCAGCGGCAACACGTTGGCGGGTTCGATCGTGGCGGCGCAATTCCTGCAGCGTTTCGTGGTCGAGAAAACGCCGTGGGCGCATCTCGATATCGCTGCCGTGGCCTGGCAGGACGGCGAGCAGAAACCGCTTATTCCGTCCTGGGGCGCGGGCTGGGGCGTGCGGTTGCTGAACCGGCTGGTGATGGATCACTACGAGAAATGAGGATGGGCGCTTGAGCGAAGTCCTCTTCTACCATCTCGAACGTCGCACGCTGGACGACGTGTTGCCCGGGCTGGCGGAGAAGACGCTCGAGCGCGGCTGGCGCGCGCTCATCCGCACTGAATCCTCTGATCGCGCCGGCGCCATCGATGCGCTGCTGTGGACCTATGACGACCAGTCGTTTTTGCCCCACGCGCAATTGGGCGACGGTGCGGCAATGGATCAGCCCGTGCTGATCACCGTTGAAGGCGGCAATCCCAACGGCGCGCAATTGCTGTTCCTTGTGGGCGGCGCCGAAGCGCCCGCCTGGGACAGCAACGAGACGAATGCGTTCGCGCGCATCGTTCTACTTTTCGACGGTCGCGATCCCGAGGCGCTGAAGGGCGCGCGCGCGGCCTGGAAGGATGCGAAGGCCGCCGGCCACGACATCACCTATTGGAAGGAGACCCCGGCCGGTAAATGGGAGAAACAGGCCTGAAGAATTTGCAATAAACCTTGTCGCCGGCGGTCCCGGTCACAAATTAAGCCCCGTATCCGACTGTCCGGCTTGTCGGCGCTATCCCCAGTTGATAAGCCTCGCGCATTCGCTGGTGGGATGGGTCGTGAATTTGCTTTACTACATAGCGCCCACGGCGCTGACGATTGGCTGCCTGATCCATGCGGTGGTCACGCAGCGCTATTTCCCCTGGATCTTCGTCATCTTCATCCTTCCCGGTGTCGGCCCGCTCATCTATCTGGCGGTGGAAGTCGTGCCGTCGATGGTTGGCGCGCGCGGATCGACGAAGATCGCCAGCGGTCTGCGCAACGCGGCCGATCCCAACCGCGGATTTCGCCAGGCGCAACGCGCCGTCGAGATGACCGGTTCGGTCGATGCCAAACGCGCACTCGCTGAAGAACACATTGCGCGCGGACGCTACCAGGATGCCATCGCGCTCTATGAAGGTGCACTGGTTGGACAGTTCAGCGAAGATCCGGCCCTTCTTGCCGGCCTTGCGCGGGCGCGGTTCCTGGCAGGCGATGGTGCGGGGGCGCAAGGAGCGCTCGACACGCTGAAGAGAGCGGATCCGACGTTCATGACGGCGGACGAAAATCTCCTCTATGCCCGCGCGCTCGAATTGCAGGGCAAGGACCAGGATGCCGTCGCCGCCTATCGCAAGGTCGTTCCGGTCTTCCCGGGTCAGGAAGCGCGGGCCCGATACGGGCTGCTGTTGCAGAAGCTCGGCCGCAATGACGAGGCGCGCGAGCTGTTCCGGGACATCGTCAAATCGCTCGACGGCGCGCCCGGCCATTACCGTCGCGCCCAGCGCGAATGGGGCAACATCGCACGGGCGGCATTGAGATAGCGCGGATTGCGGTGCTCCGCTAAAATGGCGCCATGAGCGACGCCCTTTCGCACCACCATTCCACCCCCATCGGCGAGCGCCTTTGCCCGCTGCACATCGAGAGCTGGTCGGGGCCGTTTCCTGAGGATCAGCGCGCCAAGGCGCTCGACGCGCTGGAGCATGGCAAGGTGCTGGTGCTCCCCCATCTCGCCTTCGCCTTCGAAGCGGACGAGAGGGACCTCTTCACGCCGACGCTCTCAAACGGCAAATCCAAGAATGTGAGCCTGAAGCAGTCGGGCGAGCTCGGTGGCACGGTCGCGACGGGCGATACGGCAGCGCGACTTGCAGGGATGATGGAGCGTTTTGCGCAGAGTGCGACGCATTTCCTCGAAGGGCTCATCCCGCAATATGCCGGCCGCCTCGAACGCGCGCCGACGAGTTATCGCCCGGTCGAGATCGAGGGGCGGGCGGCCTCCGTCATCCATGACGACACGCGGCTGCATGTCGATGCCTTCCCTTCACGGCCGATGCGCGGGCGGCGGATCATGCGGCTCTTTACCAACGTCAATCCGGCCGGCAAGCCCCGCATCTGGCTTGTGGGCGAGCCGTTTGAGGACATGGCGAAGAAGCTAGGGCCTCGCGCAAGAGAGGGTTCGCGCCTGCATGCGTCCCTGTTGTCGACATTCGGCATCACCAAGGGCGAGCGCAGTGCCTACGACTCGCTCATGCTTGGCCTGCACGACGGCGCCAAGCGCGACAACATCTATCAGAAGACTTCGCCGCAGATCGAAGTGCCGTTTCCGTCGGGCGCCACCTGGATCTGCTACACCGACCAGGTGATGCATGCGGCGCTCGCCGGGCAATATGTCCTCGAGCAGACCTTCCACCTCGACATCGGCGCGATGGCGCGGCCGGAGCTGTCGCCGCTCAAGGTGCTCGAGCGTCTGCGCGGGCGTGCGCTGGTTTAGGCTCAACGAATTTTGATTTCGCCGGACCGCCGGTCCGTATCATCGTCCGCTCTATCGGCACGCGCCGCGGGAGGGGCCATGAAAAATCTGCTAGCTGCCATTGCTTGTCTTCTAATTTCAGCGGGCATTGCGGACGCCGATCCCGTTCCCGAGCTTGCGAAGAAACAGATCGACGCCGTGAACGCCAACTGGGTGCTCGCCATGGAAGCGGGCGATGCGCATCGCGCTTCCCTGGGCTTTGCGGAGGACTCGATTTTCGTGGGCCCGACGGGGCAGGTGCTGAACGGCCGCGCGGCCTACGAAGCTCTCGTGCGCGGCCGCTTCGCGAAGGGTCTCAAGATCACGGACGGCTGGGTCAAACAAACCGATGTCCGCTACGTCGACGACGAAGTGATCGAGTGGGGCCACAGCAAGCTCATGGGCACGGACGCGCAAGGCCGCAAGACGATGCGCGAAGGCCTTTACGTCGCCGTATGGAAACAGGGCAAGGACGGAAGCTGGAAGATCGTCCGCAATCTTTCACTCTAGCGGAACTGGTGCGTGTACACTTCGTAGATGTGCTGCTTGCGCGCCTTCAGCCGGTCGGCGGCTGCGGCGAGATGATCGCGTTCGGCGAGCTTGATGGCTTCAGCGAGGAACTGCATCGCGTCTTCGTAGCATTCCTTCACACGATTGCGCGGCGCGTCGTACATCTTCGTATAGGCATCTTCCGCAAGCTTCTCGAATTTCGCGATCTCGGCGGCCGTCATGGGACGATTCTCCCCGCAAGGCTTCCCAAGCATGCGCCCGCGGCCGCCGCCCGTCAAAACTTCTCTGCATGGCTCGGCTACCACCCTTTCGCTTCGAGCTTCTTCTTGAGCATGGCGAGCGCGCGCAGTCCCCCGCGCTCGTATTTTCCGATCCATCGCTCGGCAATCTCATGGATGGGAACCGGATTGAGGTAGTGCAGCTTCTCGCGCCCGCGCTTTTCGGTTGCGATGAGGTTGGCGTCTTCCAGCAATGCGAGATGCTTCGTCACGGCCTGCCGCGACATGTCGTGGCCCTCGCACAACTCGCCCAGCGTCTGGCCGTTCTTCGCGTAAAGGCTGTCCAGCAACTGCCGTCTCACCGGATCGGCAAGCGCTCGGAACACCGCGTCCATGCTCATCGGCGAA
>DATKON010000189.1:0-27519 GCA_035524575.1 Rhizomicrobium sp. | reverse complement strand
TCCGCCATTGCCGCCGTTCGGTCCACCGAACTCGATGAACTTCTCGCGGCGGAACGACACGCAGCCGTTCCCGCCCGAGCCCGACGCGATATAGACCTTGGCAATGTCGAGGAACTTCATCGTTGTTTTTCTCTGTTTCGGCCGAAATTTTCCCGATCGAGCACGACCCTGTGGCTATAGACCGCGTGGCCGCGCGCGAGGCAATCGATGTGCTCAACGCCTGCGGGCACACAGCCGAGCTTTTCTAGCACATGCCCGGAGGCGGGATTATCGTGGAAATAGCTGGCTCTGATCGTGGGCGCGTCAAGGTCGTGAAAGGCGAAACCGGCCACCCGGCGGGCCGCCTCGCTCGCATAGCCTTTGCCCCAGTAGGGCCGGCCGAGCCAGTAACCAAGCTCGAACATGCCGTCGTCCTTGAGCCTTAGGCCGCAGCCGCCGATCAGTGTCCCGTCGCTCTTGAGCGTGACGGCAAAGGGATAGGCCTGACCTTTCGCGCGATCCTCGGCGACGCGGCCGAGAAATTCCCGCGCCTGATCTTCCGTGTACGGATAGGGTACGCGGGCGAGGTTCTTCGAGATGTCGAAATCGTTGAGGAGCGAAACGAGCACGGGGATATCGTCCGCTCCCTGCGGGCGTAACAACAGACGTTCGGTCTCCAGTCGGCAACAGGACATGGCACTTCCCTCTCTTCGCGAGGGAACAAAAAAGGGAGATGGCGGACCATCTCCCTCGCCCTATGGGCCGCCGGTGTTTTCCGTGCGGCCCTATGTCTTCAAGCCGCTATGACGCCGCTTCCTTCGGAAGGTCCGACGTAATGACCGATACGTAGGTGCGGCGTTTGAAGCCTTCGCGGAACGCCACGTGGCCGTCGGTCAGCGCGAACAGCGTGTGGTCCTTGCCCATGCCGACATTCTCGCCGGGATGGAACTGCGTGCCGCGCTGACGCACGATGATGTTGCCGGCCTCGATGGCCTGACCGCCGAACACCTTCACGCCGAGACGTTGTCCCGCCGAGTCGCGACCGTTGCGCGAAGAGCCGCCTGCTTTCTTGTGCGCCATGGTTCTCTGCCTTAGCTCGCGTGGATCGCTGTGATCTTCACCTTGGTGAAGGGCTGGCGATGGCCGCGTTTGCGATGTGTGTTCTTGCGGCGCTTCTTCTTGAAGGCGATGACTTTCTCGCCTTTGCCCTGCTCGAGGATCTCGGCCACCACCGAGGCGCCCTTCACGAGGGGAGCGCCGGTCTGGGGCTTGTCGCCGCCGATCATCAGCACGTCCGAAAGGGTCAGCTTGGAGCCGACATCGCCTTCCAGCTTCTCGATGGTCAGGACGTCGTCCGCTACCACCCGATATTGCTTGCCGCCGGTGCGGATGACCGCGAACATATTGAAATCCTTGGCAAATTTCTTGGTTTTCCGGCTGGGAGACCCTGCCGGAAGGCGGGCAATATACGGATTAAGCCGGGAGGGTCAAGCGAAGGCCTTCCACGCTTTATCCGCGCCGCCGGCGCGGCCCGCCATCGCTAATCCCGCCGAATGTCGTCAGTTGGGCAGCTGGGATCACGGCGTTCTGCAGGATTACCCAGGCGTCGCCGCCGAGGTCGCAAAGTTTCGCATGGCCCGCGGCGAAGCCTTTGAGAGTTCATACGATCCAGACGTAGGCAGAGATGTCAGCGACACCGACGAAAACGGCGAAGACCCAGAGCGCCGCCACAAACCTGTTGATGGGCCTTTTTCATCGTCCCCTCCCCGAATGCGTTGGCAGAGGGGCCGATCGTCTGGGGTTTGGCGCGGTTGTCTCAATAACGTTATCAGTCTTCACCAACCGCCTCGACAACCTGTTCTGAGAATACTCAGACAGCTAATCTCTGTTGAACCGCATCCCGTTTTGCATTCTCCTTCGCCTGCGCGCGAATGGAGAGATGCCCATGGCCCGTGCAAAATCCGCAGGCGGTCGCGTTCTCAAATCACCCGTCTTCGCGCAGCCCGAGCCGACCGGGGATCCGACGATCTTCAAGGTCAAGCATCCCTCCGATACGGCCGCGTACAAAATCATCGACCAGCTCAACGCCGAGCACAAAATTCAGCCGCTGCCGTTTCCGGCGCCGCGCGGCAAGAAGGCCGAACCGCAGCTCGCATTGCTCGATGTCTTCGGCGGCAATCAAAAGGCGATCGATACCATCACCGGCAATGGCCAGATTGTTTTTCATGCGACCGGGGATTGCGGTTCGACGCGCGGGCCCACGACGCAGAACGAAGTCACCGACAAGATGATCACCGATTTCGACGAGGCCGATCCGCGCGAGGTGCCGCAATTCGCCTTCCTGCTCGGCGACATCGTCTATAATTTCGGCGAGACGGAATATTATTACGACCAGTTCTACGAGCCGTACCGCAACTACGCCGCGCCGGTACTGGCGGCGGCCGGCAATCACGACGGCATGATCTCGCCGCTTGCGCATGCGACGAGCCTCGCCGCTTACCTGCGAAATTTCTGCGCCGATCCCGCGCAAGGCTTCACGGTGACGCCCGAAGCGGGCGGGCTGTCGCGCACGGCGCAGATCCAGCCCGGCGTGTTCTTCACGTTCGACGCGCCGTTCGTGCGCATCCTCGTCTTCTACAGCAACACGCTGGAAGACCCGGGCGTCATCTCCAACTCTACCATCGGCACGTCGCAGCTCGATTTCCTGAAAGCGGCACTGACCCGCGTCAAAGCCGAGAAATACGCCGGCGCGCTGCTCTTCGCGCATCATCATCCGCCTTACACGCTCGGCGGCCAGCATGCCTCGAGCCTCGAGATGCGCCAGCAGATGGACCAGATCTGCGCCCAGGCCGGGGTGTGGCCGCACGCCGTGCTCGCCGGCCATGCACACAACTACCAGCGCTTTACGCGCCACCGGTCCGACGGCACCGAGATTCCCTATATCGTCTGCGGCAATGGCGGACATAACGTCCAGAAGCTCAAGGCCGCCAATGGCGGCACCGTACGCGCGCCGCAGACGCTGCAGCCCGCATCGGCGACCGACGACGCGGTGACGTTCGAGAACTACGACGACATCGATTACGGCTATTTGCGGGTCATCGTCGATCCAAAGCAGCTCAGGATCGAATATCACCCCGCAAGCGACGGCGCCGCCGCCAAAGCCCCCGACGATAGCCTCACTATCGATCTCGCCAGCCGGAAGCGCACGATTTACGCCGCCAATGATCTCGGCTTGCCGGCGAGTGCCAATGCGGCGCGGACCGCTTATGCGGCGCAGTCTGCCAATGCGGCGCGGGCGAAAACTGTCGCCAAGAGCGCGAAGAAAACCAGGGCAGGGACCAAGAAGAAGCGCTAGCGCCGCGCCCCAATGGCGATGGCGTGGTGCCCTAGGGCTGCTTCGATGCCTACCGGTTTTCGCGCGTACCGCCTTCGAGGGCTGCGACGGCGTGCGTGCTTTTCCTCTGTCCGGGATGCCGGAGCCGGAGCGCCGAAAGCGCCGCACCGGCGAGCGCGGGCAGGAAGCGCGGCTGCAGGAGCTGAGGATCGAAGCTCTCCATGCGGCGCAAATTCTCGGCGTGGCAGTCTTCAACGAAACGCCGGAACGTGAAGCCCTCGAGAAAGACGCTCGCCTGGGTCGCCGAGAAGTCCTTGCCGTCGTTCACTTCGGCGCCGCGGCGGATGACGCCCGCCAGGCGGCCGAGCGCGCGCCCGTAATACCGAAGCGAATTGGCACTGCGCAGCACGAATGCGTTGCGGCCCTTCTGCGTCTCGCGCCAGGCCATCCAGTTGATGAAGAAGACGATGTGGCGCGTCTCCTCGTACATCAGCGTCTCGAAGATCTGGAACATCTGCTCGGGCAGGAATTGCGATTGGCGCGCGATCTTGAAGGCGCCGAAGCCGAGGAAGGAGTCGAGGCATTCGCCGAAGCCGAAGTCGATAAAGGCCGTCTCGATATCCTCGGGCAGAGGATCAGGTTCCTTTGGCTCTATCTCCACGCCATAACGCTCGATCATCACGCGCAACAGCATCGCGTGCCGCGCTTCCTCGAAACCCTGGAGCGCCACGGCTTCGCGAAGCGCCGGGTCTTCGATGGTCGGCGCAAAGGCGTTGACGATGCGCCCGGCGCGCATTTCCGTGTGCAATACCTCCTGCCAGAAGGGGACGCTTCGGAGCCGGGTCAACGCGTCGGCGTCGAGTTCGGGCCAGGGCAGAGCCTCGGGCTCGAAGGGCTGATGGCTCTGCATAAAGAGCCGGCAGAAGAGTTCCTTGTGTTGGTCGGAACCGATCTTCATCGTGTCCATCCCGTCGCCAAGACAGGCGTTCGCAACATGGAGCTCTCGAGGAAAATACGGCGCGAACAACGTCGCGCATCACCCGAGGTCCTCAGACATAAGACGATTGCGGCTCAGGATCAAAGGTCTCCCCATGCGGTTCACACACGCATGCGACCCTTTGGTGCCCACGCCGTCGCTGAGGGCGGATGACCGGGAAACGTGACATGATGGAAGAGGCGCGCGGACTGGCCCAATTTGAAACAACCGCGCTGGTTAAAACGGGTTAAGCGGTTCGGCATGATCCCGATCTCGGACGACAATCGAGCCCGTTTGGCGCCTCTGGTCACCTGGGCCGTCATTGTCGCTTGCATCGTGGCCTTCATCTGGGAGCTGTCGCTGGGCTCCGAAATGGACACGGCGCTCCTCGTCTACGGTTTCAAGCCGGCATCGTTCTTCGCGAGCTATACACCCCAGGGCGTCGGTAGCGTGCCGGCCTGGATCACGATCTTTACCGGCATGTTCCTGCACGGCGGCTTCCTGCATATCGCCGGCAACATGCTCTATCTCTGGATCTTCGGGAACAATGTCGAAGACGCGATGGGGCATGTGCGCTTTCTCGCCTTCTATCTCGTATGCGGCGTCGCAGCAGCCCTGGCGCTCGGCCTCGTCAATCCGCAGTCACAAGTACCCATGATCGGCGCTTCCGGCGCCATTTCCGGTGTACTGGCCGCTTATGTGCTGCTTTTCCCGCGCGCGCGGGTCCTCGTCATCGTGCCGCTCGGCATCATCCTCTATCCGCTCCGGATCACGGCGATCTGGGTTGTTGGATTCTGGTTCATCCTGCAGCTGCTGAATGCCGGGGCGACGCAGGCGGACCAGCCGGGCGTTGCATGGTGGGCACATGTCGGCGGATTCATCACCGGTCTCATGCTGACGCCGATATTCAAATCCTCGAATTTCCCGCTGTTCGGTTCGGTCAGAAAATCAGGCCCCTGGGGATAAGTCTTCGCGCTGGCACGCCTTCTGCTGTTAACACTTCGTGATGGCGCAACGCCGTCCCGATGTGGGGCAAAAGAGACAAGTACGATGATGAAGCATCGCAACAGCCACCTTCTGGTGGGGTATTGGAGCAGACTGCGCCGAGGCCGCGACGTTCCGGATCAATGCGATATCGATCCGCGCGCCATCAAGCGCATGCTGTCCCATGTTTTCATCATCGATGCGACGGACACGTTGCGACCGCATTATCGTCTAGCCGGCACATCGCTTTGCGATCGCTACGGTTTCGAGCTCCGAGGCACGGGCTTTCTCGCCCATTGGGAAGCCGGCAGCCGTTCGTCGATGACGCTTCTCTTGAAGCAATCGCTTGCGACGAAACAGCCCGTTGCGCTTGCGGCGTATGGCACGACGCCGGAAGGGGCGCTGATCGAGATGGAGATCGTCCTCGCCCCCGTCACCTTCGGCAATGAAGAGCCGACGCGGTTCATGGGTCTGATCCAGTTCCTGAGCGATCCCGCGCCGCTTTCCGGCAAGCCGATCGCGTTTCAGCGGCTGGTCGGCTCGCACTTCGTGCGCGAAGACGAGCCGCTGTCGGCTTACGTGCCGCCTCCGCCGCCTCCGCCCCCGCCGTCGTCCGCATTGCCGACACTGCGCAATCTTCGCAAGGCTCCGCATCTGCGGCTCGTGGTGTCGCAGGACAAGCCCGCCGCCGCCAATTTCGATATGAACGAAACCATGCGGACGCTGCTGAGGCGCCTGGACGGCGCGGTTCAACCGTCTGCTGCGCTGGTGAAATAAGCGACTTAGTGGGGCAGGGAAGCCGGCGGCGGATCGACCTGATTGATCTGCGGTGCCGAAGTCTGGTTCGGGTGATCGATCGGATCGTTATGGATGATGGTCCGATCGATGTTCACCTCGTTCGACTTCGCCTGAAGATATTGAACTTCGTAGTTCTCGATCTTCGCAACATAGGCCTGATAGTCGGCGTCGTCCTGCGGCAGGCGCTTGTCGCAGCGCTCAGGCGGCAGGTGCCGCTCTTCCTGGCACCACATGTCGAAATTGATTTCGTGAAGGGGATAGCGCCCGCCATAGGTTCCTTCCTGCGCTTTGGCCGTTACGGCCAAAGAGGCGGTCGCGAGAGCAGCGAAGAGGCACGTGCGTAAGGCCGGCATCGTTGTATCCTTTCCGTCAGACTACAACGCCCCCCGAGACGTTTCCGTTCAAACGCCGCAGACGTAAGAACCGTGAACCCTAGATGGTGGCGGCGCAAGTGAAGTTCAAATCTGAAACGATGCCAGCAATGATTCATGAACAGCTTAAGCGGCGGCGCGTTTGATCTCGTCTTCCGCCACGCGCACGGTTTCCGGCGGCAGCACCGCGCGGCCCAGGATCAAATCCGCCGCTTTTTCCGCGATCATGATTGTCGGCGCATTGGTGTTGCCGGAAACCAGCGCCGGCATGACCGACGCGTCGACCACGCGCAATCCTTCGATGCCGTAAACGCGAAGCTCCGGATCCACCACGGATTCCTTGTCCCGTCCCATCTTGGCGCTGCCCACCGGGTGATAAATTGTCTCAGCGGTTTTGCGCACGAAGGCGTCGATCTGATCGTCGCGCTGGATATGAGCGCCAGGCATCAGCTCGGGACCGCGATAAGGATCAAACGCTTCCTGGGCAAAGACGTCGCGGGCAAGCTTGACGCCTTCGCGCAGTGCACGGCGATCTTCTTCGGCCTCCAGATAGTTGGGCTGGATGATCGGCTGATCGAGCGGATCGGCCGAGCGCAGCGAGATATAGCCGCGGCTTTCGGGTCTTAGCTGGCAGACATGCGCCATGAATCCGTGACGGTCCGCTCTTTTTCGCGTGTGGTCGTACATCAAGGCGGCAATGAAGTGGAATTGCAGATCGGGCGTTTCGAGATCGGGGCGGCTCTTCAGGAAGGCGCCGGATTCAAGTCCCTGACCGGTCGCCAAGCCTTTGCCGAGAAGGACATATTCGAGGCCTGTGCGCGCGGCGCGCAAGGGATTGGCCTGGCTGTACAGCGTAATCGGCTGGGAGCATTCGTACTGGATCGAGCAGTCGAGATGATCCTGCAGATTGCGGCCGACGCCTTTCAGGTCTGCGACGACGGGAAGATCGAACCGTTTGACGATTTCCGGATCACCGATGCCGGAAAGCAACAGGACTTGCGGCGTGTTGACTGCGCCGCCGGAGAGAATGACCTCGCGAATGGCCCGCGCCTGGCACCTCTCCTTCTTCTGCGCATATTCGACGCCGACGGCGCGCGTGCCTTCGAACAGGACGCGCGTGACATGCGCATTTGATTCAATAGTCAGGTTCGGACGGTCGAGCGCCGGATGAAGATAGGCCGCGGCCGCGCTCCAGCGCCGGCCGTTATGGATCGTCAGCTGATACGGGCCGAAGCCTTCCTGAGTCCTGCCGTTGAAGTCGTTCGTCCGCGGATGGCCCGCTTCGACACCCGCCTGGATGAAGGCGCGGAAAAGCGGATTGACGGACCGGCCGTTCGAAACGTGCAGCGGACCACTATTGCCGTGAAAGGCATCGGCGCCGCCTTCATTGCATTCGGAGCGCTTGAAATAGGGCAGCACGTCGGCGAACGACCAGCCGTCACATCCCAGCTGACGCCAGCGATCGTAGTCGCGTGCGTGCCCCCGGATATAGATCATGCCGTTGATCGACGACGATCCGCCCCAGCCTTTGCCGCGCGGCCAATAAAGGCGGCGATTGTTGAGATGCAGCTGGCCTTCGGTGTTGTAGTACCAGTTGTGCGGATTGGGTTTGCCGAGAAGTGCCGGAATGCCCGCGGGCATATGGATCATCAGCGATTTGTCGCGTCCGCCCGCTTCGATCAGCAAGACTTCGATCGACGGATCGGCCGACAGGCGGTTGGCGAGCACGCAGCCGGCGCTGCCTGCGCCGACAATGATGTAATCAAAGGCTTTCATATCCCGGTCCCTGAATGGCGTTGGGACCGAGCATAGCGCGCGATAAGCCGTCCTGCCAAAGGCAGGGCTGTTCGCGTGATTAAAGGCTGGCTACGCGATCAGGGAAGGAGTGAAATCACAACGACCCGCTCGTGCGGTTCCTGATCCTTGTCGGCACCCGAAACGGAGATGGCCTCCGGGCGCGCGCCCTGCAATACCAGCGCCTTTTCGACCGCATCGGCGCGCTTCAGCGACAGCGGCTGGCTGGCTTCCTTCGCATCCGAATGGCCGACGACGGTGATGCGCGACTGACGGCCCTGCCGTGCCGCGTCGATCGCCTGGCTGACGACCGACAGCTGATCGGGTGAAAGCTTCGCCGACCGTTCCGCAAACGAGACGGTAAACGTGACGGGCTGAGCGACCGATGCCGGCGCTTGCGCCGACGCGACAGTCGGAGGCGGTGCAGGCACCGGGTTCGAACCGTGCTCGAGCTTGGCGAGCGAGACGGTGACGCTGCGGCGGCAAGCCTGGGATGCTGCCGCAAGGCTCGGCACGCGGCGGTTCATCACCCAGCAGTCGTAATCGGCCTGGGCACGCGCGGCGTCTTCCGGCGCCTTTTCGCGGCCGTCGGAGAGATCGCGCAGCAATTGCAGGCGCACATTCTCGGCATCCGCATCGCCATCGGGCGCGGGTTCCGGCAGCACATCCTCATCGCCTTTCGCGACCGCCAGCGCCTTCAGCGCATAGGCATCGGCGAGGCCGGAGATCGTGTTGTCGGCGCCGGTGAGCGAGATCGCGCCGTCCGCGTCGAAGGCCTGGCCGGACGGTGCCGACTGGGTGCCGAACGACTTCGCGAGAAAGGAGTAATTTTTGAAAAGGGCTTCCTGGAAAGGCGAGCCGATCGGCTGGGCGGCATTCAGGTCGTCAAAAACCGAGTTCCCGATGCATCCCGAGAGCGCCAAAGCGGTGGCGCACAGGCCGAACAGGGCGGCGAAACGGGGACCAGACGACGACGCGGAAGCGCGGCCCATGCGGATACTCCTGGAAAGGGGCGAATCCCCGAGGGGTCGACACTCCCCCGGCGGTTTTCGGATGTTTGGCTCTATAGCCCAAGGATTTAGTCCTTGGAAGCGGCGGCGGATAAACGTGGAAAACGCCGGCATCCGTAAACCTCACGTTGACCATCCGGGCCCTACAACGGTCGGGAAGGCGTTATCAGGGGCCAGGGACGTCGCTGGCGCTGCCATGACCAAGGACCGGAACAGCGTGGTGGAGCGGGCGAAGGCCGAGCGCCGCCATTATTTGCGTGCGCGGGTCGAGATCGCCGGGCGGTTCTTCCTGCCGAGCGAAAATCGCGAAGCGCAGTGCAAAGTCGTCGATCTGTCGCCGGGCGGTGCGCTGATCACGAGCGATGTTCTGCCGGCGGCGGATGCGCAGATCGTGCTCTACATCGACGGCTTCGGGCGATTTGAAGGCAATGTCGTTCGCCCGAACGAACTGACCGCCGACGACGACTCCTCGCAAGGAAGGTTCGGCGTGCAGTTTCATTGTTCGCCGATGAAGCGCGACAAGCTCACCGAACAGCTTACGCTTCATCTGAACCGCGGCATCGTCGATGAATCGGTCATGCGGCGCCCCGGAAATTCCAACGGCGTGTCGCGCTTCACACGCGCCAACGGGGAAGTGGTGAATTGCGAAGTGCTCGATCTTTCCTTGAGCGGCGTGTCGCTCAAGACCGATGCGCGCCCGCCCGTCGGCGAGATGGTGCTGATCGGGCAGACGGCGGGCCGCGTTGCGCACCATTACGAATCCGGCATAGCGATCGAATTCGTCGCCAGCCATCACGAAAAGCCGCACGGCGATCAGCCGGCCAATCCGTTTCTCGTCGTTCCAAAATAAGTCCGGCGAAGAGCCGCTAGCCCCAGATCTCTTCGTCGGTTGCAGGCTCGGCGATGCCGAGCGCGGCGCGGGCGCGCGAATAGTGCCGGTCCTTGATGTGCTTGCGCACCATGCCGGCGGCGAGCGCCAGCACGGCGGCGTCGTCCGTGAGACCGGCAATGATCAGGAACTCCGGCATGACAGACGCGGGCAGCACGAACCAGGCGAGCGCCACCAGCAGCACGCCGCGCACGCGCGACGGCGTTTCGGGGTCGATGACACAGAAGTAAGCGGCGGCCAGATCCTCGGCGAAGGGGACGCGGCCTGCGGTCTTGAGCAGTTTGCGCCAGAAACCGTCGCGCACGATACGGGCGTGATAGCGGGCTTGCGTCGATGCAATCACCGGCAGGGGAATGACAGGCAGATCGAGGGGATCGCGGGTTTGTGTCATGGCCCTACTATCGGGCCATCCGCGGGTTTGGGAAAGAGGCGTTACCGCAACGCGACGACATTCGCTGCGAGCGGCGTCGGCCGCACCCGCTGGTCCGCCAGGAACTCCGCGACAAAATCCGTCGCCGGGGCCGCGCGCAACTCTTCGGGGGTCGCGATCTGCTCGATGCGGCCTTGGTTCATCACCGCCACGAGATCGGCCAGCGCGAGCGCTTCCTCCTGGTCGTGGGTGACGAAGATGGTGGTGATCCCGGTTGCGTCGTGGAGCTTGCGCAGCCAGACGCGAAGGTCCTTGCGCACCTTTGCATCCAGCGCGCCGAACGGCTCGTCGAGAAGAAGCAGACGCGGTTCGATCGCGAGCGCGCGTGCCAGCGCCACGCGCTGACGCTGGCCGCCGGAGAGCTGGCTGGGATAGCGCTGGCCGAGGCCGTCGAGCTGCACGAGGGACAGCAGTTCCGCAACGCGCCGATCGATCTCCGCGCGCGGCGGCCGCTTGGCCCGTGGACGCACCTCGAGCCCGAAGGCGATGTTTTTGGCGACGGTCATATGACGGAACAGCGCATAGTGCTGAAACACGAAGCCCGCGCGCCGCTCGCGTGCCGGCAGCGACAGCCATTCCTCGCCCTCGAACTGCACGCGGCCCATGTCGGCGAATTCGAGGCCGCCCAGGATGCGCAGCAGCGTCGTCTTGCCGGAGCCGGAAGGTCCGAGCAGCGCCAGGAACGCGCCTTTGGGCACGGCGAGGCTCACGCCGTTCAATGCGGCGAAGCGGTCAAAACTCTTGGCGACCGACTCGACAACCAGCGACATGGGACACCTTCAGTGGCGATGCGTCGCGGCGATCTCGTCCGCGTAGCGCCATTCCAGAAACGATTTGACGAGCAAAGTGATCAGCGCGAGCAGCGCCAAAAGCGAGGCGACCGCGAAGGCGCCGACATATTGGTAATCGTTGTAAAGTACCTCGACATGCAGCGGCATGGTGTCGGTGAGGCCGCGGATGTGGCCGCTGACGACGGACACGGCGCCGAACTCGCCCATCGCGCGTGCGTTGCAGAGCAGCACACCGTAGAGCAGGCCCCATTTTATGTTCGGCAATGTCACGCGCCAGAACGTGCTGAAACCGGAGGCGCCGAGCGACACGGCCGCTTCTTCCTCGTCGCGGCTCTGATCGCTCATCAGCGGAATAAGTTCGCGCGCAACAAACGGGAACGTCACGAAGATGGTAGCGAGCACGATGCCCGGCAGCGCGAAGATGATCTTGATGTCGTGGTCACGCAGCCACGGGCCGAGCCAGCCCTGCATGCCGAACATCAGAACGTAGATGAGACCCGAGATGACCGGTGAAACGGAGAACGGGATATCGATCAGCGTGACGAGAAAGCTCTTGCCCCAGAAATCGAACTTCGTGATCGCCCAGGATGCGGCAAGACCGAAGATCACATTTGCGGGCACGGTGATGGCGGCAACAATCAATGTGAGCCGTATCGCGGACCGCGCATCGGGCTCCTTGAGGGCCACGAGGGCTGCGTGCAGCCCGCTCGACAGCGCTTCGCTGAAGACGACGAGCAGCGGCAGCAGAAGATTGAGCGCGATGAACAGCGCCGCAATAATGACAGCGACGATGCGGAAGAAGCGCGGATCCTCGATGGCGTTGCGCGGCTGGAGCATCAGCGCCTCGTGGATAGGTAACCCTGCAGCGCATTGAGCGCCAGCAGGATGAGAAACGATGCCGCCAGCATCGTCAGTCCGACCGCGGCGGCGCCCGCGTAGTCGAATTGTTCGAGCTTGATGACGATCAGAAGCGGCGCGATCTCGGAGACCATCGGCAGATTGCCGGCGATGAAGATCACCGAGCCGTATTCGCCGACGGCGCGTGCAAAGGCCATCGCTGCGCCCGTCAAAAGCGCCGGCGTCAGCGCGGGCAGCACGACGCGCAC
Organism: Rhizomicrobium sp.; assembly: GCA_035524575.1. Classification (GTDB taxonomy): domain Bacteria; phylum Pseudomonadota; class Alphaproteobacteria; order Micropepsales; family Micropepsaceae; genus Rhizomicrobium. Next base: position 15,057 of record DATKON010000189.1, on the reverse strand, counting down.
GAAAGTCTGCAAGCGTGTGGCGCCCAGCGTGGCGGCGGCTTCTTCCGCCTGGGGGCCCATGTCGGCCAACACCGGCTGCAGGGTGCGCACGACGAAAGGCAGCCCGATAAAGGTGAGCGCTACGATGACGCCGAGCGGCGTATAGGCGATCTTGATGTCCCACGGCGCCAGCGCGCCGCCGATCCAGCCCTTCTGCGAATAGAGCGTCGCGAGCGCAATGCCGGCCACGGCGGTCGGAAGCGCGAAAGGCAGATCGACCAGCGCATCGATCAGGCGCTTGAACGGAAAGCGATAGCGCACCAGCACCCACGCGACGATGAAGCCAAAAACCGTGTTGATGATCGCGGCGGTCGCGGCAGCGCCGAACGAAAGCTCCAGCGCCGCCAGCACGCGAGGCGTCGTCACCGCGGCGATGAACCCGTCAAATCCCAGCGACCACGGACGGATCACCAGTGCTGCAAGCGGGATCAGTACGACCGTCGAGAGGTAGAAGATCGTGAACGCAAAAGTAGGCAGGAAGCCGGGCAGGGCGCTCGGCTTCCGGAAGGCGATACGCGAAGAACCTGCGATCGAACTCATCGCGCCGGTTTGTAGATCTGGTCGAAAATGCCGCCGTCCGCGAAATGCGTGGCCTGCGCTTTGGCCCAGCCGCCGAACGCATAGTCGATCGTGTAAAGCTTGAGCTTGGGGAAGTCGGCTGCGTGCGCAGCGAGGATTTTGACATCGCGCGGACGATAGAAATCTTTCGCTTCGATCTCCTGTGCCAGCGGCGAATAGAGGAACTTCAGATAGGCTTCAGCAACCTTCCGCGTGCCATGACGATCGACGTTCTGGTCGAGCAGGGCGACGGGCGGCTCGGCCAGCATCGAGACCGACGGATAGACGATGTCGAACTTGCCCGGTCCGGCTTCCTGGATCGCCAGATGGGCTTCGTTTTCCCAGGCGACGAGCACATCGCCGATGCCGCGTTGGGCGAATGTGGTCGTCGATCCGCGCGCACCGGCGTCGAGGACCGGCACGTGCGAATAGAACTCCGAAACGAAATCCTTCGCTTTCTGCCAGCTGCCGCCTGGTTTGCGTTCGGCATAGGCCCAGGCGGCGAGGTAAGCCCAACGCGCGCCGCCCGATGTCTTTGGATTGGGCACAACGATCGACACGCCGGGCCTGATTAGGTCCGGCCAGTCATGGATCGCTTTGGGATTGCCGTGACGCACCAGGAACACGATGGTCGACGTGTAGGGCGCGCTGTTGAACGGCAACCGTCGCTGCCAGGTGTCCGGCAGCAATTTCGCGTGCTGCGCGATCGCATCGATATCGTAGGCCAGCCCCAGCGTCACGACATCCGCATCGAGCCCGTCGATGACGGCGCGGGCCTGCGCGCCCGAACCGCCATGGCTCATATTGATGGCGACGTCGTCGCCCGTCTTCGCCTTCCACTGCTTCGCGAAGGCCGCGTTGACGTCCTTGTAGAGTTCGCGCGTCGGATCATAGCTCACATTGAGCAGCGTGACTTTCGCGGCCAGCGCCGACCCGGCGAGTGCAAAGACTGCGGCGGCGACGAAGAGCGGGAGCGCTTTCATGAGTTCCGGTTTCCTGATCAAAACGCGATCTGGGTGCGAATGCTGACGGTGCCGTAATGGCCGTTGTTGTTCAGCGCGCCGATGTTCCTGAGGAAGACGCTCTGGTAGTCGAGCACGAACCTGAGGATGTCGTTGGGATAGAAGTTCAGGCCGACCGTCTCGATAGATTGCTTGCCGCCGAAGACTCGGTCCGCGGCATTGGTCGATGTCACGTCGTGATCGAAATCGACGCTCGAATAGCGGCCGGCGATTTCCCAGGCACCCCAGTTGCCGGCGAGCGGATCGAACGGCGCGTCGGGACTCGGCCGACGGAAGGATGCATTTGAAGGATCGTAGAGGTGGCCCTCGGCGCCCCAGAACACCCAGCTTCCCTCAACATACCAGCCCGAGAAGGTGGGATTGGTGATGCCGGCCGCCGGATTGTTGCGCTCAATGCCGTACCAGAAATTCTCGCCCTGCAGCAGGAAGGGTCCATAGCTGGCCGCGGCTTCGACACCGCCGGCATAGGCGTTCTTCGCGTTGATGCCGTTCGTGTTGATGAAGGTCACGTTGTCGACGCGAAGCTCGGGACGATCGGCAAAGGTAATGGGATAGCTCGTCACGCCGGGATTGGCGGTGCTGGTCACTTCGGCCGGATGGACGACATAGGTGTAGTTGGCGCCCAGATGGATGTTGAAGTTCGTGTCCGTGTCGTACCAGGGACGGAAGGCCGCGCGGCCAAGGAGAGCTTCCTGGCTGCCGCCATAGGTTGTCGCCGGATAGATCAGCGGCCCTTTGCCGAATGTGTCCCCGGTCAGGAACAGCGAAGCGTTCCACCAGGTGCCGTTGCCGATGAAGCCGGCGGACTCACGTCCGTCGTCGCCGCCGAGGCCGCGCGACAGCTGCGACGGCGAAGGGCGTTCGTTGAACAGAAGATCGTCGGACTGGGTCGTGTCGCCCAGATTCGCAGGCGGCGACATGACGCCGGCTTTGAAGGTGAACGGTGCGAGGAAGCCCTTATAGCCGAACCATGCATTGTAGAGGCGCGCGCCGGTGCCGCTCGCGGTGCTGGCCGTGTACGGCGTCAGGCTCGTGCCGCCGGTATTCTTCGTCGTGCCCGTGTTCGGCCCCGCATAGGCCTGATAGGTTTCGTCGCCGCCCGCGCCGCCGAAATCGGCGACGAAGCTGTAGCTGAAATCCTTGTCGATGATGCCCTGGAAGCCGATGCGCGCGCGGCGGAAATTTTCGCCGGACGATTTCAGATTGTTGGTGCCGGACTGCGGCAGCGGCTGTCCCTTGCTGTAGCTGGCGTAATCGCCCTGCAGCAGCACGAAAGGCTGGAATGCATAGCGACCGTCCGCCGAAGAAATGGTCGGTACGGTTTTCGTCTTTTGCGACGCGCTGTAGCGCGTGAATTTGACGGTGGCCCCGTCCTTCTTCTCTTCCGCCTTCCCGGCCACGACCTGATCGACCTTGTTCTGCAGCTCGGAGAATTGCTGCGGCGTGACCGGTTGCGCCGGCGCCGCAGCGGCGGTCTGCTGTCCGAGTTGCGCTTTCAGGCTGTCGATTTCTGCGGACTGCTTCTTGAGAGCCTCCGCCTGCGTATGGAGCTCCTGTTCCAGAAGATCAAGCCGGTCGAGATGGTGACGATGCTTCCTGGGTGCGCCGGTCGTCGTTGCGTCCTGCGCGATTGCGGCGTGCGTCAGTGCGAACAGCGCCGCGCCGGCGAGAAAGGTCGTCCGCAAAGATTTCGTGTTCTGCATTTCCCTGGTCCCTCTCGTCAGGAAATCGCGCGCCGGAAGGCACATCCGACCAATCACAGTTCCAATATAAAATCTCTAAACTCGACCGAGTCAATATAGTATTATCAGATTACCGATTTATGTGCTCTGCGGGACACATGCTCCTCCCGGCCCCGGCGACGAGCCCGCGGGAAGGCTTTACCTCTCAAGGAATTGCTTGCTGTTCGACGCCGCCGGCGTTATCGGCGCAGGGCTCCTCCACGCGCCATAACCGCGAAGGTGGCATGTCGGTTCCCTGGCCTGCCGCACGAAATCCATCCGTCCCGTTTTGAACCGGGCGCTTGGCGCCGTAGATTTTCCGGAGCAGCGAGGGAGAGACAGCGATGAATGAGGCCGACAGGCACGCGGTGATGGCGCAGCCCTTCCCGCAGCTGATGGGGGTCGAGGTCCTGTCCGCGGAGCCGAAGCGGGTCACGGCGCGGCTCATCGTCCGCCCGGATCTCTGCACCACCGGGCACACGCTCCACGGCGGCGCCATCATGGCCTTTGCCGACGGCCTCGGCGGTATCGGCGCGTTCCTCAATCTTCCTGAAGGGGCCGGCACCACCACGGTCGAAAGCAAGACGAATTTCTTTGCTGCCGCTGCGGAAGGCGAGACCGTCACGGCCGAGACGACGCCGCTTCATGTGGGGCGGCGCACCTCCGTCTGGCAGACCCGCATCACCCGCGCCGACGGCAAACTCGTGGCGCTCGTCACCCAGACGCAGCTTGTCCTTTAACGTCTTAACTTTCCTTCGGGGCGCCGCCGTTCTAAGACCAAGCCACAGAGCTATCACAGGGAAGGGACTGCACCATGGAACTGAATTCTTCGATCGCCGCCGTCATCACCGGCGGAGCGTCCGGCCTCGGCGAAGCCACGGCGCGCGCGCTCGCGAGCCACGGCGTGAAGGTCGCGATCTTCGATCTGCAGAAGGACAAGGGCGAGAAAGTCGCGAAGGAAATCGACGGCGTCTTCTGCGAAGTGAACGTGACCAACGACGAAAGCGTCTCCGAAGGCTTCAGGAAGGCGCGCGCCGCCAATGGTCAGGAGCGCATCCTCGTCAATTGTGCCGGCACCGGCAACGCGCAGAAGACCGCCTCGCGCGACAAGAAGACGGGCGAGATCAAATTCTTCAACGCCAAGGATTTCGATCGCATCATCCAGATCAACCTTGTCGGCACCTATCGCTGCATCGCCATGTCGGCCGCGGGCATGTTGACGCTCGATCCGCTGCCGGGCGGCGAACGCGGCGCCATCGTCAACACCGCTTCGGTCGCCGCGCAGGACGGTCAGATCGGCCAGGCGGCCTACACGGCGTCGAAGGCGGGCATCAACGGCGTGACGCTGGTCGTCGCGCGCGACCTCGCACAGGAAGGCATCCGCTGCAATACGATCATGCCGGGGCTCTTCAACACGCCGCTGCTGCAGGGTGCGCCCGAGCAGGTGAAACAGGCGCTCGCGGCGCAGGTGCCGTTCCCGCCGCGTCTCGGCGAGCCCAAGGAATATGCCTCGCTGGCGCTGCAGATGATCACCAACGGCTATTTCAACGGCGAAACCGTCCGCCTCGACGGCGCGATCCGCATGGCGCCGCGCTGACACGCGGCCGTCGCATGGCGCCGCGGTGAGAGATCGCCTGCAGTTGTATCGCCCTTTCCCATGCAGATCATGAGAAGGGGCGATCGCCGTCTGAAGGCATGGCCACGCGCTTCCACCAAGCGAACAACAAGGAATATCCCGCATGGGTGAATTCCAGATGGCTTGCAGCGGGCGAGGCGATCGCCGCCTCCCTGCTCGTCTTCGGGCACGACGTGCTTCGCCTGGTTCCCAATCCGCTGCCATTGCTGTTTGTCATGGCGATGATCTCGTTTCGCGTTCGGACAGGGCGCTGGACGGGTATGGGGCTGGGCAGACCGAAGTCGTGGGGCCGCACCATCGTTTATGCTGTTGCCGCAGCCGCGGCCCAGCAGGCCCTGGGCATGTTTGTCGTCGACCCGCTGCTTCAGCCGTTCCTGCATTACTCGGCGCAGGCTAATCCTCTGGCGACGCATAGAACCTTCGCGATGCTGCGTTGGTTCGCCATCATATGGACTTATGCGGCGTTCGGAGAAGAAATCGTCTATCGGGGCTACGTGCTGAACAGGGTTGCCGACATCGGAAACCAGTCTCGAACCGCGCTCGTCTTCGGTCTGCTATGGGCGAGCATCGTGTTTGGTCTCGCTCATTGGTACCAAGGCCCGGCCGGCGTCGTCAGCGCCGCCGTCAGCGGAATGGTGTTTGGAGCCACCTATCTTTTGACCGCAAAGAATCTTTGGGTGACCGTATTGGCGCACGGCCTCAGCGATTCTCTCGCGTTGCTGGCCACGGCGTTCGGATTGGCCGGATAGTTTTCCGCCGGTACAAGCTTTAGCGCCCAACCAGCTCGTGAATCTGGCTGTTCGCCAGCGTCAGCTTCGCGATCGAGAGATCGCCGGTGCGTTCGAGCTCGGCGAGGAAGCTCTTGGTGCGGGCAAGCGCGTCGGCATGGGCGTCCGCCCAGGCTTTGACGAGCTCGGCGCCCTGCGCGCGCGTCGTGGCATCCTTCGCATTCTTCAACGCATCGCCGACAAGTCCGCGCTGTCCCGCATAGAGATCGTCGACGATGCGGCGCACCGCCAGGCGATCCCAGTGCTCGCCGCCCGAAATGCGGGCCGCGAGACCCCGCAAGCGGTCGAGGCCGATGGTTGCGCCCAGCGCGAAATAGGCGCCGGCCACGAGATCGATCGGAAGCTTGCGCGCCGTCGCCAGCATGACGATCTCCGGCGCGCTGGCGAGCAGCGGCAGGACCGCGACATCTTCGGCGATGTCGAGCGGCACGCCGGCATCGCGCAACTGCGCGATCCGCGCTTCGGTATCGTGCGCTTCATAGGGCGAGACGAGCGTCGCGAAGGTGCCGCGCAGCTTTTCCACGCCGGCCTTGTAGCGCGCGATGGTCTCGCCGAGATCGGCGCTCTCGTCCACGTTGACGACAAACCACAGCCCGAGACGACGCAGCAGCTCCGCGATGCCGGTATACATGCCGGTCTGCGTGTGGGCGCCGATATGGCCATCGAGCGTGTCGATCCGGGCCTTGAGCGCGTCGAGGCTGAAGGCGCCTTCGGCTTCGACATAGGCGCGCGCCACCCGGGCGCCCGGCGCGCTGGAGACTTCCTTCATGCGATGCACGAAGACGGGTCCCGCCATGTTGACGATGCGGTTCGCCAGAGATGTTGCGATGATCTCGCGACGGAGGCGATGGTTGGCGAGCTCGTTCGGGAAACGCGAAGCGGCGGCGCGCGGGAAATAGGCGACGAGCTCTCCCGAGAAATAAGGTTCATCGGGAAGATCGCTGGCCACGATCTCGGCGTCGAGATCGAGCTTCGCGTAAGCCAGCAGCACCGCGAGCTCCGGCCGCGTCAGCCCGATGCCGGCCTGCGCGCGTTTCCTGAGGCCTTCGTCGTCGGGAAGGAATTCGACCGCGCGATCGAGCCTGCCGCGGCGTTCGAGATCGCGGATGAAGCGGCCCTGCGAATCGAGGTCCTGTACGTTGCGCGACTGCGCGACCGAAAGCGCGCGTGTCTGTTCGTAATTGTCATGCAGCACCAGCGCGGCGACATCGTCGACCATCTCGTTCAAGAGCACATCGCGCGCTTCACCGGTGAGCTCGCCGCGGCGCAAGGGGCCGCTGAACAGTATCTTGAGATTGACTTCGTGGTCGGACGTATCGACGCCGGCGGAATTGTCGATGGCGTCGGTGTTGATGCGGCCGCCTTTCAAGGCGTATTCGACGCGGCCGAGCTGCGTGACGCCGAGATTGGCGCCTTCGCCGATCACTTTCGCGCGCACCTCATTGCCGTTGATGCGCACCGCATCGTTGGCGCGATCCCCGACATCGAGATTGCTCTGGTTCGTCGCCTTGATGAAGGTGCCGATGCCGCCGAACCATAGGAGGTCGACTTCGGCCTTCAGAAGCGCCTTGATGATCTCGTCGGGCGAAAGCTTGGTCGCCGTCGAGCCGATCAGCGCCTGCATCGCGGCCGACAATGGGATCTCCTTCAGGGTGCGCGCGAAGACGCCGCCGCCGGTCGAGATCAGCGACTTGTCGTAGTCGGCCCAGCTGGAGCGCGGCAGGTCGAACAGCCGCTTGCGCTCGGCATAACTTTTTTCGATGTCCGGTGTGGGATCGATGAAGATGTGGCGGTGATCGAAGGCGGCCAGCAGCTTGGTGACTTTCGACAGCAGCATGCCGTTGCCGAACACGTCGCCCGACATGTCGCCGACGCCGATGACGGTGAACGGCTCCTTCTGGATATCGACATTCTCCTCGCGGAAATGCCGCTTCACGGCTTCCCAGGCGCCGCGCGCGGTGATGCCCATCTTCTTGTGGTCGTAGCCGTGGCTGCCGCCTGACGCGAAGGCATCGCCGAGCCAGAACCCGCGCGCTTCGGCGATCGCATTGGCGATGTCGGAAAAGGTCGCCGTGCCCTTGTCGGCGGCGACGACGAGATAGGGATCGTCCTCGTCATGTCGTACGACGCGCGCCGGCGGCACCACCGTGCCGTCCGGGAGGATATTGTCGGTCAGATCGAGGAGCGCGTGGATGAAGGTCTGGTACGCCGAGATGGCCGCTTCCTGCACCGCTTCGCGCGTCGCATTCACCGGCAGCTGCTTCGGATAAAAGCCGCCCTTGGCGCCGACGGGAATGATGACGGCGTTCTTGACCTGCTGCGCCTTGACCAGCCCCAGGATCTCGGTGCGGAAGTCTTCGCGCCGGTCGGACCAGCGGATGCCGCCACGCGCCACCTTGCCGAAGCGAAGATGCACGCCTTCGACCTGCGGCGAATAGACGGATATCTCCACATGCGGCCGCGGAGCCGGCAGTTCATCGAGCTTCCGGCTGTCGAGCTTGAAAGCGATGTAGGGCGACGGCGCGCCGTTCGCATCGACCTGATGGTAGTTGGTGCGCAGCATCGACTCGATGATGTTGCGAAAGCGGCGGATGATGCGGTCGTCGTCGAGGCTGGGTACGTCATTGAGCGCCGCATCGATCTTCTCGCTGACCGTCTTCACGCGCGCGTCGCGATCGTCGAGCTCCGGCGTCGTGCGGGCGAGGAAAAGATCGAGCAGCAGCTTCGCGATGTCCGGATTGCGCGCCAGCGCGAGTTCCATGTAATCCTGGCTGAAGGCGATGCCGGTCTGGCGCAGATATTTCGCGATGCCGCGCAGCACGCTGACTTCGCGCCAGCCGAGATCGGCGCCGACCACGAGGCGATTGAAGCCGTCGCTTTCCGCATCGCCCGAGACCACCGCGTGGAAGGCCTCTTCGAGCGGCGCCTTGATCTCGGACAGCGACACGGCGCTCTGATCGGCGCGCTCCATCAGGAAGTCGAGCACGGCGGCCGTCGTGGGCGGCCCGCTCTCGGACGGCAACACGATGGCGTAGCTGTCTTCGGCGATGACACGGAAGCCGAGATTTTCGAACACCGGCAGCGACGCGGACAATGGCAGCACCGAGCCCACGACATAAAGCTTAAGCCGCAGGAAGCCGCGCTCGTCGCCTTCCGAGCGATAGGCGCGCGCCTTGACGGGCCGTCCTTTGCGATGCGCCAGCGTCAGCAGCTCGTCGAGATCGCGGACCGCTTCGTCCGGCGAAAACACATCGCGATAGCGCGGCGGGAACGCCGCCGCATAACGGCGGAAGAGGCGCGTGCCTTCCTCGTCGCCCTTGCTTGCCATCAGGGCATCGGCAAATCCGTCATCCCAGGTGCGAATGGCGTCGCGGATCTGCGATTCCAGCGCCACGACGTCCACCTCGGGACGCGGGCCGTCATTGCGGCCGATGATGTAGTGGATGCGGGCGAGCAGGCTGTCGTCGATGGTGGGATTGGAGGCGGAGCGCCGGCCGTTGAAGGCTTTGGCGAGGATGGCGTGGACCTTCTCGCGCACTTCCGTCGTGTAGCGGTCGCGCGGCATGAAGACGAAGGCCGACACGAAGCGGTCGAAACGGTCGAAGCGCAGGAACACGCGCACCTTCGGCCGCTCGCCGAGCCGCAGGATGCCGAGCGTGGTCGCGAAGAGCTCGTCTTCGTTGACCTGGAACATCTCGTCGCGCGGATAGGTATCGAGGATATGCGCGAGCGCCTTCCCGTCATGGCTGTCCGACGGAAGGCCGGCACGCTCCAGCACATGATGGAATTTCTGACGCAGCAGCGGGATGTCGCCCGGACGCCGGCTATAGGCGCCGGAGGTGAAGAGTCCGACGAAACGACGCTCGCCCGTCAGCTTCCCGCGCGCATCGAACAGCCTGACGCCGACATAGTCCATGTGCACGCGGCGGTGGATGAGGCTGCGCTCATTGGACTTGGTGATGATCAGCGGCTCGGCCGCTTGCAGGAATTCCCGAGCCTCGCGCGAGAGCTTCGTTTCGCCTTCGTAGCGGCGCACGACCCGCGCGCCCGTATCCGAAAGCACGCCGAGGCCCGATTCGTCGATCGGCGTCAGCCGCGCCTCTTCGCCGTTCTCGTAGGCATAGTCGCGACTGCCGAGGAACGTGAAATGATTGGCGCCGAGCCATTCGAGGAAGGCGATGCTTTCCTGCGCCCTTTCGCGGTCGCCGGGTGGCGGCGTGCGCTTCAGGTTCGCGACCGTCTCATGCAGGCGCTCGCGCATCTTGTGCCAGTCGCGCACGGCAAGCCGCACCTGGCGATAGACATTGCGGACACCTTCCGCCGTTTCCTCGCGCAGCTCCGGTTCGATGATCGGATCGATCGCGAGCATGATGACGCTTTCGCGTCCCGCCGCGCCTTTGTCGCCGCGCTTGCCGCCCGCATCGCGGGTGACGGTCATGATGGGATGGAAGAGCGCGTGGATGCGTCCACCGCGCGCGCTCATCTCGCCGATCAGCGAGTCGAGCAGGAACGGCATGTCATCCGTGACGGCGACGAGGATGGTCTCGTTGCGCGGCTCCACCGGCGATTCCGTCAGAATGACCAGCGACTCGCCGGGCTTGCGCGTGGCGGTCTGCGCGTAAATCCACTCCGCGAGACCGGCGAGCGCCTCCGGCGCGAAATGGCATGTGTCTTCCGGCGAGGCGCCCTGGAAGAAGGCGCTGAAGAATTGCTTCAGGCCGGTCGGCTGGGATTTCAGGAGAGCGGTCGCCGCGGCGATGCGTTCGGCGGCTTCAGTATCGAATGGATCGGCCACGGCGGCGAAGGACGCCGTTTCCGCGCGTTGCTCGGGAATCATGGTCACCTATAGGCGCGGGCGCCGCATGGCGCGGGACAATACTGCCGGAAGCGACCTCACGGAAAGCGAAAGCTTCAGCCGAGCTCTGTGCGTGACGCCGCTGTCAGGAGGCGCTCAAGAAGCGTCGCGGCTGCCGCGACGAGCAAGCCGCCCGCCAGAATTCCGAGCGCGTCGGTCAGGCTTGCATCGCGCATCAGGCTCGAGAAAGCGCCTACGGCTGTTGCGGGAACGAGGAAGCTGAACGCCATGTCACGGGCCCTCAGGATCCCCACGATCAGGGCGCCGATGGTGGCTGTAAAGGCGATGGCGCCGCCAAGGCTCAGATCGGCCGGGAGGGCCAGGAACAGTCCCGCGCCCCAGGCGGCGCCGGCATAGAGCAGGATGGCCGAGAGGTCGCGGGCGAAGGTCTTGAGCGCCGCCCGGTCGAACGGCTCTTCGATGGCCTTGCCGTAGCTGCGGCCGATCGCGGCGACGGCGAAGGTGACCAGCATTAACCAGGCAGCCAGGGCGAAGGAGGAGACGCTCCGGGCGCAGACCAGCGCCGTACCGAGGCCCCCGAGGCCCAGGAGACCCGCGGTCCAGGGCGCGCGGCCGAGAAGGTTGGCGAGGTGGGCCGTCTCGGCGGCTTCGTCATGCAGGGCCGCCAGGCGCGAGAGATAGGCGTGGGCGGGGTTTGGGGTCTCAGGGAGGTCTACTGGCCGAGCCTCCGGCGCTTCTGGGGCCGGGGTCATACGCAGCCTGGCAGACATGGAAACCCTCCAGAGGAAATTTGGCCCTACGCTCGGTCTTTGACGTTAAGAATGTCTTAAATCCGGAGAATAAACTGATTCGACAGCCTCCCCGTTCCTCATCCACAGATATTCAACCATGCGTTGTACCGTCGTTTTCGATCTGGAGTTCACGGCCTGGCCGGGATCGATGGAGCACCGCTGGCTGAGGCCGGGCGAGTTTCGCGAGGTGGTCCAGATCGGCGCCGCAAAGATCGAGGCCACGACCTTCGAGGAGCTGGCGTCCTTCAACCAGCTGATCAAACCGCGCCTCAACCCTACGTTGTCGCCCTATCTTGAGTCGCTGACCGGCGTGACCAATCGGGCGGTGGCCGAACGGGGCGTCGATTTTGCGGAGGCCTTCCGCGCCTTCGTGGCATTTGCCGGTGGCGCCCCGATCTTCGCCTTCGGCCGCGACGATCTCGTGTTGACCGACAATGCCGCGCTTTATGGTCTGAAGGAGATGCCGGCGCTTCCTCCGTATACGAACATTGTTCCGTGGCTGGTCGAGCAGGGCATCGACACGCGCGGCCTGCACGCCTGCGATATTGCGCGGGCGGCCGGCGCGTCATTCGAGGGACGCAGACATGATGCGCTCGACGATGCGCGCTCGATCGCGCTCGGGATCAGGACGCTGGTCGGGCGCGGCGCCTCCAATCCGTATCTCGCAGACTACGCACCGCCGGAGATGAGCTGGCGCGAAGCGTTGCGGCGCGGCGCATGAGCGGGGAAGCGGAGCAGCTGATCGCGCAGCTGGGTCTCAAGCCGCATCCCGAAGGCGGGCACTTTCGCGAAACATTCCGGGACGCCGACAGCGCGTCGCAGCGGGCGCGTTCGACGGCGATCTATTTTCTTCTGAAGGCGCAGGAGGAATCGCGCTGGCACCGGATCGATGCCGCCGAACTCTGGCACTGGTATCGGGGCGCGCCGCTCGCCTTGCGCATCGCGGAAAACGGCGTCGTGAAGACTCTCGTGCTCGGCAACGACATCGCGAACGGTCAGGCGCCGCAAATCGTCGTGCCGCCCAATGCGTGGCAGAGCGCGAGATCGCTCGGCGCCTACACGCTCGTCGGCTGCACCGTCGCGCCGGGGTTTCAGTTCGAGCATTTCGAGCTTGCGCCTGAAGGCTTCACGCCGTAGCGCGCGGCGCGCCGGCGAGGTCGATTTCGCTTGACATTTTGATCAAAAAGCATATCGTTTTCGTCATAACGAACTGCTGCGCCCGGAGCTCTTTCAGCGACCGGGTTTTTTGTTGCCGCGAACCGCTGTGGCTTCCGGATCTGTTACCGTGATATTTGCGTGTTTCTGTCACGACGCGCACCGGCGCGATCGAAGCAAGCTGCGGCGGCGTCAGACAAAATTCGAATCCGCATCGCGCGCGGCGCGAAAAAATTGCCTGTTGTCGCGGCTGGATCACGGAATTCCGCACACGCCTAAGACGCGCCGGCCGCGCCCCAGCGTCCGGATGTTGCGGCGAGGATCAGCCACGGCTCCAGCACGAGATTGATCGCGATGTGCGAGGCGGCGCACGGCAGAAGCGCACGTTCGCCGAGAAGATAGGTGCCGGCGAGCATCGCGCCCAGCACGGCCGTCGAGATCGTGGCGCCGAGACCCGCACGGAATCCGCCGAACAACGCCCACACGCCGTGCACGAGACCGAAGCTGACCGCCGACACGCCGACCTGCTCTGCCGCGCCGGCGCCGTGCTGCGCGAACCAGTCCATGATGAAGCGGCGGAAAAAGGCTTCCTCGAAGAAGCCCGTGACCAAGGCCATCGGCACCGCGAACAGTCTGAGCCCGATCGCTTCGCGCCATCGCCGGGGCACAAAGGCATAGGTACGCATGAAGGAGAGCGAACGCATCGCGTAGGCGATGTAGAGGACAGTCACGCCCGCCGCCGCCGCCCAGCTTGCCGGAATTCCCGGCGGCGTAAACACGTAATGCAGGATCTTCTGCCAGCTCGCGGCGTGAAAGGACCAGGCGATGGCCGCCCCTTCGATCGCCGTTACGGCCACGAGCGCACGCCAGGCGCTTCTTTTTGCGGCCGACTCGAGCATATACGCGCCCCTTCTTGCGGAAATCGAGACGGGGATGTTGGCACGGCTTGGTCGTTAATGCGACAGGATGTTTCCAAGCGCGCGCGCGATGGCCCGCGAAGATGCGCGGCCCGCGAAGCCGAGGCCGGGATTGAACGACACGACCAGTGTCCGCCCGCTCAGTCCGAGCGTCGGCCGAGAGCTCTGCACGATGGTGACGCTCGAGACGCGCTTGGCGAAGGCCTCGCGCTGGCTGCTGCCGCCGGTAAAACGCTCGATGCCGCGCGCGGTGTTCTCCATCGTGTCGAAGGCGAAGGCGCGCGCCGTCGAATTGTCGTTGAGTGCATTCCAGTCGGCCGAGAATTGCACGTTGAGGCGCCGGACATAGGCCAGACGTTCGGCCTCGTCGCCGGCCGCGGTCTGCATGTCCTGTGTCGAGACCGCGGGCGGGTTTGGCGGCAGCGCGTCGCCCGTCCTCACGGCGGGCAGACCTTGCGGGGCCTGGTCGGTGTAAAGTGTGACCCCGCCCCAGCCCGCAACATTCATCGCGGTCTCGCCGGAATCATATTTCAAAATCCGTCCGCCCAATGATCCGTGATCCGCGTAAAGAACGAAGACCTCGGGCGCACCCTTGAACCTGAGAAGATAATTGCCACCGGCCGGCACGATTTCGAAGCTGACCGTGTCGCCGGCCATATAGGTGCCGGGCTGAATATAGCCGACGCGATCGATCGATAGCTCGTTGCCCGGCTCGGAATATTGGGCGCGGGCCGCAAGCGCCAGGCCGAGCCCAAGCGCGATCGCTGCCGCGGTAAGCCATTTCCGCTCTAACATGCCCCGTTCCGGTTTTCGTGCCGTGCGGCCCAATCCCCTCGCGCACACGGGCTTTCGGGAAGGCTCTTAGGAGTCGAATGGGGCAAGATTGTGGAGCCGCCCCGGGCGGCGGCCATGCGCCCGGACAATCCGTACACGGACCGAAATCCGCAAATTCGCTTAAATGCCGAAGCTTGCGAAGGCCTGCGACGCCAGCACGACGGTGGCGGCGGTCAGCGCGAGCGAGCCCATGGCCGCCGCGATCGCGACGGCGAGAAGCAGCAGATTTCCCTCGAAGGACGCAAGCGCAAGGCCCGCAATCGCCAGCGCCGGCACGACATTGCTGAGCGGCACCGGGATCAGCAGCGTGAAGGCCAAAAGCAGCATCAGAACGCCGACCAGCGGCCGCGCAAATTTCCAGATGTCGCCATGCGGCATGCGTTCCGCGCTTTCCCACGACTTCAGGAGCGGAATGGCGCGGCCGAGCACGAAGCTCGCCTGACGCCTCGAGATGGAGCGTTCGGCAACGAGATTCGGCAGCGAGACACCGGCGGAGAACATCATGCCGATCGCCGGCACGAACATCAAAAGCCCGATCATCACCGAAGCTCCCGGCAGCACGCCGATCAGCGCCATGACGAAGGCGAGGAGCTCAAAGGAATGCTCCCGCAACTCGCCGTGCAGCCAGCCGACGGACACGCGATCCTCAGGGAGCGTCGCCAGAAGGCGCTCGAGCACCGTCGAGGCTGGCAGACAATCTCGTGATTCCAGGGCCGGCGGCATCGCTTGGCGTCTTCTTCCCACTCGCGCGTGTCTCCCGCGCGAAGAACAGATGTACGC
>DATKON010000188.1:0-30154 GCA_035524575.1 Rhizomicrobium sp. | reverse complement strand
GGGAACGAGGAGGAACCAGTTGCCGTCGTCCGATGCTTTCGCATATCCGGCTGTCTGAAGGAGCCCCAATTCGCCGTCGCAATCCGTCGCATCTTCGCCAGCAACGGCCGCGCAGATATTGGCCTCGGTCTGCGCCCCGTTGCGCAGCGCAAACAGGATCGCGCCGAAGTCGTGCGCGCGCGACAGGCCGATGACATCCTTGAGGTCGAGTCCCAACGCATTATCGTCGCGCAATCCGAGCTTCTCCGCCGCGGCCCGAACGGGCAGCGTCATCTGGTCTTCCGGCATGGCAAGCAGATCGGGAAAGCTCATACGCGGATCGCTTTCGGGATCGCCGAAAGACGAGAAGGTGAAATCGAGCGGCGGCGTCAGGTTGATGTTGTCCGCGGGGAAACTGCTGCTGCCCCAGTAGAAGCCCTTGTAGGAATAATCGGACACCATTTCCGACGCCCAGAAGCCATAATGCCACCCGTCGCCTTCGATCACAAAAGGTTGCCGGTATTTCTTGTCCGTCAACTGATCGAGCGCATCCCAGTTGAGGCTGAAACCGGCCAGCAGCACGAAAGCGAGCCGTTTCTTGTCGACGCTCGCGACCGGATAGCGCGCAAGGATCGTATCGAGTTCCGGTTCGCGCGCCTTGTAGGCGGCGACGAGGCTCGGCACGTATTTCTCCGCAACCGCATGGATCACCGCCATATCGCCGGCCGTGAAATACGGAAAACCGAGGCGCACCGTGCCATTGGCATCGCGAACCAGATGCAGCCGTTCGAGATCGGCAAGATGGGTGTCGGTGCCCGCGAGCATATTGGCCGCGGCCGTCTCGGCGATGCCGCCGGTTTCGAGCGCGGCGAGAAGCTTTCGCACCTCCGGCCGATCGAAATAGGTCTTGGCCTGGTCTTCGGTATTCGGCGGTACCGTGCCGACATAGCCGGACAGGAACTCGCGCGATGCGGCTTGCGCACCGAAGGTTGCGATCGCGCCCAACGCCAATGTGAAAAGAAATTTACGCAACAGTCACGGCCTTTGACGACAGGACAAATATTGCTAATCGCCCGGATGATAATCACGTTCGATGTGACCTGCGAGATCAGACGGATAAAAATAGACAGGTCGTAATTCGCCGCGCACATATCGCAGCGCCTGATCGTTGAAATGCGGCGATTTCGGGTCACCGCTTTCGCCGCCCGTGATGACGGCCATGGCGCGGATCTTCGGGCCGAAATCCACGACCGCCACAAAACTGTTGCCGGACGCCCCGTAATAGCGCCGGGTGTTGGGATAACGCCTGGCGGCGGAGGATGCGAGCGAGCCCCAGCGCGAATAGACGAAAGGCACGGGAATGCTCGGCTCGTCGTCGCTGAAATGAAGTTCGCCGATGTCATCGCTCACGCGCTGATAGCGATTGAACGCGCCCCACGCCACGCGCCAGGTGCCGAAGTCCTTCTGCAATTGATTGGAAACTCTTGCGAGCGCCTCGAGCTTGTCTCGCGCGCTTAGGCGGTCGAGGGCATCGAAGGCGGCGATATTTGGCGAGCGACCGGCCGGAAACGCGACCGTCCAGAGCGTGTCGCCCCAATTGACCGCGAGCGTGGTCGCCAGCGAATGATCCGACCAGCAATAGTCCCAGCTCCTCAGAAGTGCGACCTGTTCTTGCAGGCCCGCCCTCAGCGGATCGGCTGCGGAGGTTGCGTCATAGGCCTTGACGAGCCCTGGGATTAGCCGCGCGAAGCCCGGCAGGAAAGGATCGAACGCGACCCGTTCGAGATCTTCAAGCTTCAGACTGTGGCGCGTCGCCAGAAGCTGGGAGACATGAAGGCCGCGCATGTTTTCTCCGGCGCCCGCGAGGTAGCGCGGGAAATCCTGAGGCTTCGGACTGTCAGGACCGGCGACGGAGTAAGGCCAGTCATTGGTGTTGAACAGCCAGCCGGTCGAAGGATTGAGCACGTGCGGCAGATCATCGAGCGGCGTCGGTCCCTGCCAGCTGCTGTGCGGATCGGAACCGTCGACCGGTTTCGCATAATCGAAGCTGTCGTCGCGCTTGGGCACGAATTGCGGTACCAGGAAAGCAATCTCGCCTTTGGTGTCTGCGAAGACCGTGTCGTTGGAGGAATTGGCGCGCAGCGCCGCGACTTTCATGAACGACGCAAGATCATGCGCCTTGGTGCGCAGGAAGGACTGTTCCAGCGCCTCGATGGGCCTGTTCATCAGCGAGATGCTGATCCACTTGCCCCCTTCCGCGCCGACAACCGGCCCGTGGATGGTGTAATACGCCGCGAAGGTCCGCGACCTCATGCGTCCACTGTTGTCGCGCCAGGCGATGGTAATCGGTTTGGTGTCGACGGGGCGGAGTTCGCTGCCGTAACGGTAGAAGTATTTTCCATCTTTCGCGACCACCGTCTCCGCGAATTTGTCGGTGGTATCGATGTAGCTCGTCGTGTGCATCCAGCCGATGGCGGGATTAAAACCCTGGTAGATAAAGAACTGACCCCACGTCGACGCGCCATAGGCATTCAGCCCTTCCTCGCTAGTCATCTGGAGTTCCGCGCGGAAAAAAAACGTTACGTGCGGATTGATCAGGAGCAGCGCGTGACCGTCCGCGGAATCCTTAGGAGCGATAGCAATACCGTTTGAACCGGTATCTTCATGCAGATTGTCGCGCGCCAAGCCGAGCTTCACACGGCCGTAAAATTGGGCGAGATCGGGAAGCGAGGCGCGCTCGATGTCCCCGCCGATGCTGCCTTCCGTAAAGGACAGCGCCATCCAGGGTTCGTAATGGGTAATCACGCGCGGCTTCACGTTCGGATGCGTGGCGAGATAGAAGTTCATCCCGTCCGCCCAGGAGTCCATCAACCGCTTCAGCCAATCAGGGCTTTTCGCGTAATCGGCCTTCAACGTATCAGGCTCGATGACGAGGCGCTGGCGGAGATCCTGCCAGATCTGCGTTTCGCCCTCGGCGGCCGCACGCAAGCCGAGGGCCGTTAGATAGTTTTCTTCGACGCGGCGGAAATCGTCTTCGCATTGAGCGTAGATAGCTCCGAACACGGCATCGGCATCGGTCTTGCCGTGGACATGCGCAATGCCCCAGTCGTCGCGCACAATCTCAACGGACACGGCGTGGGATTTCCAGCGCGCCATGTCGTCCGCGACGGCGGATGTCGCCAGGATAATGCCGAGCGCCAGTGCCATGGCGGTGATGTTGAGAATGCGCAACGCGCCCTCGAGCAGAGACCCCGCAATACTGCGCGATTTCCGTCCGCTGCCAAGCGGCAAAGTCCCGCTGCCTGTGGTCCGTCGAGGAAAATGCAGAGAGCTCGAAGCCCCGGTCCCAAAATGGGTTGCAGCGCCCGGAACTGCCTTCTCGCGGTCCGCGCCAAATCGGGACTGGCGCCAAATACGCCGACGCGATTAACCACGAAAAACCCCGCTGGCGCTGATCTTTCAGGCGCGGCCTGCCGATTGCTTCGCGGACCGGCGCATCGGGAGGCGCACAATGTCGTCGGCGTGCACCTTATTCCGCAGACTGCAGTCGCAGTTACTCGTGCTGCTCGTTGGGCTGACAGTCCTGCTGCCGCAGTGCGCCGCGGCGCTTCCGAGCTTTTCGCTGCAGACGAACCAGCCATGCTCGGCCTGCCACATCGACACGTACGGGCCGCGCCTTAACCAGGCGGGACGGGAGTTCAAACTGCACGGCTTCACGGCCACGGACGGGCAGTCCCATCCACTGCCGATCTCGGTGTTTGCGGAGATATCCTTCACGCGCAATTCGTCCGACAATCTCAACGCCGAGCGAGCTGGATTTCCGCCCAACGACTATTTCTCGGTCGATCAGGTCGACGGCTATTATGCCGGCAAAGTATTCGACAACTTCGGCGCCGTGGCCTCGATCTCCTACCAGCCCGATTATTCGGCAATCAAATGGGGGAATCTCGATCTTCGCTCCGCGCGCGACTTCCGTGTGTTCGGTACGTCTCTCGTGGCCGGCGCGACGATCAACAACGCACCGTCGGAGGCAGATCTGTGGGACCCGAGTCCTCTTTGGACCTCTCCCTTCATTCAATCGAGAATGTCGAAGGTGGCCCAGGGTGAACCCCTGACGGATATGATCGGAGGCTTCGCGCTCGGCGCCGGCGCCTATGCACTGTGGGATGACACGGTCTACATCGAGGCGGATGGCTATAGCGCCATGGGTCGCAATGCGCTGAACATGGTCGGCGCGGGCGCCGTGCTCGGCACCGATCAGCTCCGTGGTACAGCGCCATATTGGCGCGTCGCCCTGCAACACCAGTTCTCGGGCGGCGAGCATTATATCGAGCTTGGCACTTACGGCCTCTCGGCCCACGCCTATCCCTATTCCATCGAGATCGCCGGCTGGAATCATATTGAGGACAGGGCGTTCGACTTCACCTACGAATGGACACCGTCCAGCGAAGGTTCCAGTTCGGACGCGCTCGCCGTCCATGCGCTTTATCTGCACGAGCACGAGGATCTGCAGGCTAGCCGCCGTCTCTTTCGCGGCGGGCCGACGTCGGACGGACTGACCCAGATCCAGGTGAACGTGGCCTACACCATCCATTCGATGGTCACGCCGGGACTGCAGTATTTCTCGACGACCGGCACGGGCGATCCCGCGCGCTGGTGGGCGTCACCGAACGGCCATCCGAACAGCGACGGCGTAATGGCGGAGCTTCAGTTCGTCCCTTGGGGCACAACCGATATGTCGTACAACGCGCGACTCGCGGTCCAGTATGTCGACTACATGAAATACAACGGCAGTTCGGCGCACGCAGCCTCGAACAATGCGGTCTGCCTCACGCTGAGTGTTGCGCTGGCGCCGGGTGGACTGTTTTGAGCGCGTCCGGTCAAAAATTTGAAGTCGCCGTGGCTTAGCCCGCCAGCTTGTCCATCAGCGAGTCGGAGAGTTCGTAGTTGCCGTAGACGTGCTGCACGTCGTCGTGGTCGTCGAGCGCGTCGATGAGCTTGACCAGCGTTTCGCCCGCTTCGTCATTCACCGATACGTTGTTCTGCGCCCGCCAGATGATCGATGCCGATTGCGGCTGGCCGAACTTCGCTTCGAGCGCATCGCGCACACTGCCGTAATCTTCGATACGGCAGAGGAACTCGTGACCCTCATCGCTTGAGACGCATTCGTCGGCCCCCGCTTCGATCGCGGCTTCCAGCATCGCGTCATCGCTGCCCTTCGCCTTCGGATAGACAATCGAGCCGACATGGCTGAAGAGAAAGGCGACCGAATTCGTCTCCCCCAGGGCGCCGCCGAATTTCGAGAACGCCGCACGGATATCGGCGGCGGTGCGATTGCGGTTGTCGGTCAGGGCTTCGATGATGAAGGCCGTGCCGCCTGGGCCGTAGCCTTCGTAGCGCACCTCCTCGATGTTTTCCGCATCGCCGCCCGCAGCTTTCTTGATGGCGCGCTCGATGTTGTCCTTCGGCATGTTCTCTTCGCGCGCGGCCAGGATCGCCGAGCGCAGCCGCGGGTTGTGCGCGGGGTCGGGCAAGCCATGCTTGGCGGCCACGGTGATCTCGCGGGCGAGCTTGGAGAAGAGCTTGGAGCGCTCCTTATCCTGGCGCCCCTTGCGGAACATGATGTTTTTGAACTGGGAATGACCGGCCATGGCTAACGCTTCTTGGGCTTCAGAACGGCGGTCCTGATAGCCGGGCCGGCGGGATCAGTTCAAGCCTTGGGCGGCGAGGCCTTGTCCGGCGGGCCCTTAAGCTCGACCACATTGCCGTCCGGGTCGGTTACGTAGATCGAGGGTCCATTGCCTTCGGCGCCGTAACGCTGACCGGCCTGGACGATTTCGACGCCATAGCCGGCGAGATGGGACCTGATGGCCGACTCGTCGAACGGCGCGATCTGCAGCGCGAAATGATCCACATTGCGGCCCTCCTTGCCGGCGGCCGCGCCGCCGATCCGCCCGAGCGCTCCGTCGAGCGGGATCAGATCAATGAGCGAGCGACCGGCCCGGAGTTGGACCAGACCGATCGCGTCCTGGCGGTTGTCGATCGAACAACCAAGTACGTCGCCGTAGAAGGCCAGGCTCTTCGAAAGATCGGCGATACGCAGAACCACGTGATCGATGGCGCGAAGTTCGAAAGGAACCATGCTTGCTCGCTTCAAGAGGACTGCTTCGGCGATATAGGAACGAAACGCGATCCGGGCAACGCATAGCGGCCCCGCGCCGTCACGGCTCAATGAACTGATAGTCGGCGCGAATACGGCCGGCGTCGTCGAGCACGATGAAATCGGAGCCCACCGAGCGCGCCATGCCGCCGTCCCTCGGCATCAACGCCCAGTAGAACTTCACCGTGCTGTGATGGGCCTCGACGCCGTTCAGGGCCCGGAAATTGAAGCCGCCCCCGCCGACATAGCGGTCGAAGACGCTCGCGATCCTCGCGGCAATGGCCTCATGGCCATGCGCCTCGGACCAATGGGTGAAATGTGCGCCGTCCTGGGCCCAGAGCTCCGCGACTCGGGCGTGCCGCGCGCGTTCGTCGGGTTCGTTCCAGACGGCGACGTAGCGTTCGACGAATTCTTTCGCGTTCATGACAAAGCTCCCTTTGTGCAAGCCAAAGATGGAGCGGCCGGGGAAGGATATCGATTACGCGCGAGGTAACGACAGCAAGAATTTCGGGTTCAGGACTGCGAGAGGCGCCGCACGATCGCGTCGGTTTCGGCATCGGCGGCGAAGCAGCATTCGATGGCCAGCTCGGACAGCGTGATATCGACAGGCGAGCCGAACACCATGGTCGTCGTGAAAAGCGACAGAACGCCGGCGCTCGTCCGGATCTTGAACGGCATGATGATGGGCGGATCGCTAGGCGCGCGCGACGGCGCTGGCGTTTCCGGCGCGGGGTATTCGCTGACTTCCGCCAGCAGATCGATGAGCACCGGATCGGCCGTGATTTCCACCTGCTGCTTCAGACGGCTCAGCATGTGCTCGCGCCATTCGGCGATGTTGACGATGCGCGATGCCATGCCGTCCGGATGCAGCGTCAGGCGCATGCCGTTCACCGGCGGCTCAAGGAGATGTTCGGCCACGCCTTCATATATGATCGGCAGGGCTGCGTTCGTCGCCACCGTCTGCCAATGCCGATCGATCGCGAAAGCGGGATAAGGTTTCTGACCTTCCAGCATGAGATCGATGGCCACGCGCGCCGCCCTCATTGCCGGATCGTCGAGCGGACGCTCCGGAAACATCGGCGCATAGCCGGCCGACACCAGCAGGAGATTGCGTTCGCGCATGGGGATCTCCAGCTCTTCGGCAAGATGCAGGATCATCTCGCGGCTCGGCAGCGCGCGGCCCGTCTCCACGAAGCTCAGATGCCGCGTCGAGATGTCGGCCTGGCAGGCAAGATCGAGCTGGCTTTTGCGGCGGCGCTGCCGCCAGGCCCGCAGATGCTCGCCGACGGGACGCTGCTGAATGTTCATGGGCGCAAGGATAAGCCAAGCCCCGCCCCTGTTCCATTACCTCGGAGGTAGCGGGCTTAGAGGACCGGAATTGACTGCTTGAGCCGGCCGCCGACGCGCACCGGCTCGATCCGTGCGGCAAGGCCATTCGCGTTCGTCACCACGAATACGCCGCAAAGCGTTGCGGGTCCCGTCGCCGGCGTGAAGCGCGTGGTCGAGATCTTCTTGGTGAAGCGCTGCAGAGGTTCGAACTTCTCCATGCCGATGACGGAGTCATAGTCGGCGCAGGCGCCCGCGTCGGTTTGATAGGCAGTGCCGCCGGGAAGAATCTGCGCATCCGCCGTCGGAACATGGGAATGCGAACCGACGACAAGACTGGCGCGGCCATCGCAGAAATGGCCCATGCCCATTTTCTCCGACGTCGCCTCGGCGTGCATGTCGACAAGAACGGCATCGGCGCCTTCGCCCAGAGGGCACGCGGAAAGCTCCGCTTCGACCGCGGCAAACGGATCGTCGAGCGCTTCCATGAAGACGCGCCCCATGACATTGATCACAAGCACGCGTGCGCCTTTGCGTGTTTCGATGAGGCTTGCGCCTTTGCCGGGCGTGCCGGGCGGATAGTTGCGCGGGCGCAGGATGCGATCGTCATCATTGATGAAACTCAGGATCTCGCGCTGATCGAGCCAGTGATTGCCCGTCGTGATAACATCCGCTCCTGCCGCAAACATCTCGTTCGCCGTGGCGCGCGTGATGCCGAAGCCGCCGGCGATATTTTCGCCATTGACGACGACGAAATCGAGCGCGAGCGTTTCCTTCAGTTTCGGCAGTTCGGCGGAAACCACTTCGCGGCCAGGTCGTCCAATGACGTCACCGATGAAAAGCATATGCATACGGAGTGTCTTAACACAGTCGGGGTGGCGCCCCACAAGCCGGGGAGGTAGACCATGATCTGGCGTGTGATATGGGAGCTTACCTTCTTTTGCGTCTTCCTAGGGGCTCTGCTGTTCTGGCCAGCGGGCACCTTCGACTGGTGGGGCGGCTGGGCCTACATCGTCCAGATGGCGGTGGGCGGCACCGCAACCTGCATCTGGCTTCTCGTTCGCGACCCCGCGCTGCTGCGCGAGCGGCTCTCAGGCGGCTTCGAGAAGAAGCAGGCCTCCCGCGACAAGATCGTGATGGCGCTGTTCTATGTCGGCTTCCTCGGCTGGCTGGTGCTGATGGCGCTCGACCGCCGCTGGGGGATCTCGCACATGCCGCGCGCGCTGAACTATGCGGGCTTCATCGTCTCGAGCCTCTTCTTCGTGACGAACGTGCTCGTCTTTCGCGCCAATTCTTTTGCCGCGCCGGTGGTGAAGATGCAGGAGGAGCGCAATCAGAAAGTGGCCACGACCGGTCCTTACCGCGTCGTGCGCCATCCCATGTATGCGGGCGGGCTCTTCTATTTCTTCGGACTGCCGTTCCTGTTCGGATCGTGGCTCGGATTGGCCGTGGCGCCGCTGTTCGTCGTGTTGTTGATGCTCCGCATTCCGATCGAGGAACGCATGCTCAGGAACAACCTCGCCGGCTATGACGACTATGCGGTGCACGTGCGCTACAGACTCGTTCCGGGGGTCTGGTGACCTAGCGCTGCGGAAAGCGGCGCAAACCTTTTTCCGTGAGCACCATGTCGAGCTTCTCGTCATGCGGCGCCGTGGGCAGTCCCACTTTTTCCTGACCCGAATAGGCGATGCCGATGACGATGATGCGGCCTTGCGCGCGCAACGCGGCCAGCGTGCGATCGTAATAGCCCCCGCCATAGCCGAGACGCACCCCGCTGGCGTCGAACGCCAGCAGCGGAACCAGCACCGCGGCCGGAACCATCTCGGGCGCGGAGGCCAGCGGCTCGGGCACGCCGAACGCGCTCACTTCCGTTTCATCGGTTTGCCGCCAGAGGCGGAAGGACAGAGGCTGGTCCTTCCCCATCACGCGCGGCAAAAGTATCGGATGGCCGAATTCTGCCAGCGTCGCCGCGAGAGTGCCCGGATCGGCTTCATCGCGCAGCGGCCAATAGCTGGCAACCGGAGTGCGTCGGGTCAGCGGTAGCCTGACGGCATGGCTTGCGACCCTTTTCGCAAAGTCCGGCAAGTCCTCCGCCAATTGCGCACGGCGTTCGCGTGCAGCCGCTCTGAGCTTCGCTTTCGAGATCATCATGTGGGGAGCATCTATTCAATGAAGCGGGCGGGACCGCAACCGCCGTTGGATTTGGATCCTCACGGGCCTGCAAGTGCAGGTGGGCGCCATATGTCCGAAACCACGGCCCCGGACAGGGACAGCTCCCGGTGAGTACCATTAAGGCCCCTGGGCATCGCATACCTGACGCGCGGAGCAGTACCCGTCCAAGAATGACTCTAGGCTTCGAGGAGACGCGCCGCAATATCGTTGATGCGCTTGGTCGCCTGTTCCAGCGATTGCGCGGCGCGGGACTCGACGGTGCCCAGTTTCATCTTCGCGTCGGCATGCGCTCCGGACAGCGCGTCAAAATCCTTTGCACGTGCTTCCAGGCGATGGACGGCATCGAAATAGTCGTCCGTGATCAGAAGCGCAGCCATCAGAAGCAGCCGCGCATCGCCGACCTGCCCCACCGTTTCGAGGAGCTCGCGCACCTTGGTGTCGACATGCTTGGCGAGATCGCGCAGATGCTCTTCTTCGCCGTCGTCGCAGGCGATCGTGTAAGCACGGCTGTTGACCATAACGTTGACGAGAGGCAAGGACGATCTCCTTTGTTATTCGCTTAGCCGGGCAGGCGGGACGGTTTATCGCGCCAGGGCGGCCCGGATTTCGGAAATGGCTTCATCGAGGCGGCCTTCGACCTCGTCGGTCACGCCCACGATGGCGCGCGCCTCTTCTTCGAGCTCGGCGATCCGGCCCAGCAGCTGCTCGCGCTCCCGCTTGAGGAGTTCGATCTCGGCGGTGTTCTGCTCGGCCCGCGCTTTAACCTCGGCAAGGGGCACGGTCAGGCTCTCCAGCCGGTCGAGCGCGGCCATCAACTGGGCCGCCATCTGGTCAAGCTCGGCCATCCGAACCTCTTTGCCGAAACGCGCTGGACCTTAGGCTTTTCAGGGAAATAGGGTCAACGAAAGATCGGCCTTAAAGAACGTTCCAAGAGATCAGTCTTGACGCAGGAGAGCCCCCCTCGCTATGGCCTCCAGCGCCTTCCGGGACCAAACGTCTTATGAAAAACGCTGACGCCGCGCCGCTTGTTTTCAACCAGGCGGAAACGCGCCGGCTGGCGAACGCAATCCGCGCGCTTTCGATGGATGCAGTCCAGGCTGCCGGATGCGGTCATCCGGGCATGCCCATGGGTATGGCCGACGCGGCGACGGTCCTGTTTTCGCAGTTCCTGAAATTCGATCCGACCGACCCCCACTGGCCCGACCGCGACCGCTTCGTGCTGTCGGCCGGACACGGTTCTATGCTCCTTTATTCATTGCTGTTTTTAACCGGTTATGCGGAGCCGTCGCTCGACGACATCCGCAGGTTCCGGCAGCTGGGCAGCCCCTGCGCCGGCCACCCTGAGTACGGCCATCTTCCGGGCGTCGAGACCACCACCGGCCCGCTTGGCCAGGGTATCGCCACCGCCGTCGGCATGGCGCTCGCAGAGCGGATCCTGAACGCTCGCTTCGGCGATGCGCTTGTGGATCACCGGACTTATGTGATCGCGGGAGACGGCGATCTGATGGAAGGCGTGAGCCAGGAGGCCGCGAGCCTTGCAGGTCACCTAAAGCTCAGCCGACTCATCGTCCTCTTCGACGACAATCACATTTCGATCGACGGCCCCACTTCGCTCGCCGATTCGACGGACACGCGCAAGCGCTTCGAAGCGATGGGCTGGAGCACGTTCGCCTGCGACGGACACGACGCGGTGGCGGTGGCGGAAGCCCTGAAATCAGCGCAGACGAGCGACAGGCCCGTCCTGATTGCCTGCCGGACGACCATTGGATTTGGCGCGCCGACGCGCGCGGGGACCTCCAAGGCGCATGGGGAAGCGCTCGGCGCCGAAGAGGTTGCCGGCGCGCGCGAGAAGCTCGGCTGGCCACATGCGTCGTTCGTCATTCCCGACGATATCCTCGCAACATGGCGCTCCATCGGCGCGCGAGGTCTCGCCGTGCGCGACGCTTGGCGCGAACGGCGCAATGCCGTGCCCGCAGAGACGCTGAAGTCGTACTACGGCGCCTTGCAAGCCGAGATTCCATCCGGCCTCTCGCTTGCACTCAACGAATTCAAGAAGAAGGTCAGCAGCGAAAAGCTGTCCATGGCGACGCGCAAGGCTTCGGAAGCCGTGCTCGAGATCGTCAATGCCAATGTCGAAAAGACGATTGGTGGTTCGGCGGATCTCACCGGCTCCAACAACACCCGCACCAAAGCCATGAAGGCCATCGCACCCGGCGACTATTCGGGCCGCTTCGTCCATTACGGCGTCCGCGAGCACGGCATGGCCGCGGCCATGAACGGCATGGCGCTGCATGGCGGTGTCATCCCCTATTCCGGCACCTTCCTCGTGTTCTCGGACTACGCACGGCCGGCAATCCGACTCGCCGCGCTGATGGGCGTACGGGCGATCCACGTCATGACTCATGATTCGATCGGCCTCGGCGAAGACGGACCGACCCATCAACCCGTCGAGCACTTGGCGGCGTTGCGCGCGATCCCCAATCTGATGGTTTTCCGGCCGGCGGACGCGGTCGAGACCGCCGAATGCTGGAATGTCGCGCTGGCGACGCCGGACCGGCCCAGCATCCTTGCGCTCACGCGCCAGAATGTGCCGACGCTCAGAACAACGCACACCGACGAAAACCTGTCGGCCAAAGGCGCCTATGAACTTCTTCCGGCCGAGGGCGAGGCAAAAGTTACGCTCCTCGCCACCGGCTCGGAAGTCGAAATTGCCGTCGCTGCGCGCGAACTTTTGAAAAGGGACGGCATCGGCGCCCGCGTGGTCTCCATGCCGTGCTGGGAATTGTTCGACGCACAAACTGAAACCTATCGTGAAAGCATGCTGGGGCCTGGAACTGTTAAGGTCGCCATCGAAGCGGCAATCTCCTTCGGTTGGGAGCGCTATTTGGGCGAGCACGGCCGCTTCATCGGCATGAAAGGATTTGGCGCGAGCGCGCCCGCCAAGGATCTCTACAAGCATTTCGGCATCACGGCGGAAGCCGCGGCAGACGCCGCACGTTCCCTTCTCAAGACAAAGCGTTAGGAGCACACCATGGCCATTCGCGTCGCAATCAACGGTTTCGGTCGTATCGGGCGTCTCGTGCTGCGCGCGATCCTGGAAACGGGCCGCAAGGACATCACGGTTGTCGGCATCAACGATCTTGGGCCTGTCGAAACGAACGCACATCTGCTGCGCTACGACTCGACGCATGGTCGCTTCCCCGGCAACGTCGTCGTCGACGGCGAGCACATGATCGTCGACGGCCAGAAGATACTCGTCACCGCCATCAAGAATCCGGCCGAGCTTCCGCACAAGCAATTGGGCGTCGACATCGCCTTCGAATGCACGGGCATCTTCACGTCGAAGGAAAAGGCCTCCGCGCACCTCCAGGCCGGCGCCAAGCGCGTGCTGGTTTCCGCACCTGCCGACGGCGCCGATCTGACGGTCGTCTATGGCGTCAACCACGACAAGCTGACGAAGGACCATATCGTCGTCTCGAACGCGTCCTGCACGACGAACTGCCTCGCGCCGGTCGTGAAAGTGCTGCACGACGCCATCGGCATCGAGACGGGGTTCATGACCACCGTACACAGCTACACGAACGACCAGCCCTCGCTCGACCAGCTGCACAAGGATCTCTATCGCGCCCGCGCCGCGGCGGTGTCGATCATCCCGACCTCGACGGGTGCCGCGAAAGCCGTCGGCCTTGTGATGCCGGAGCTGAAGGGCAAGCTCGACGGCGTCAGCCTGCGCGTGCCGACGCCGAACGTGTCGGTCATCGATTTCAAGTTCACCGCGAAACGCCAAACCAGCGTCGAGGAGGTGAACAATGCGATGAAGGCTGCGGCGGCCGGCCCGCTCAAAGGCATTCTCGACATCGTGACCGCGCCGCTCGTCTCGGTCGACTTCAACCACAATCCCTTCTCATCGAGCTTCGCAGTCGACCAGACGAAAGTCCTGGGCGGGAATTTCGTGCGCGTGCTCTCGTGGTACGACAATGAATGGGGTTTCTCCAACCGCATGGCCGACACGGCCACCGCCATGGGCAAGCTCATCTGAGCCATGCGTGACTTCCGGACGCTGGATGAGATCGCCGTCAAAGGCAAACGCGTGCTCGTGCGCGCGGACTTGAACGTTCCCATGAAGGACGGCGTGATCGGTGACATGCTCCGGATCGAGCGTCAGGCGCCGACGATCAAGGAGCTCTCGGATAAGGGCGCGCGCGTTATCGTGTTGTCGCATTTTGACCGGCCGAAAGGAAAGATCGTGCCGTCGATGTCGCTGAAGCCGGTTGCGGCGGCGCTCGCGAAGGAGATCGGCCGCCCTGTCGCTTTCGCCGAGGATTGCGTCGGCTCTGTCGCAGATGCCTCCGTCGCGAAGCTGAATGACGGCGATGTGCTTCTCCTCGAGAACACGCGCTTTCATGCCGGCGAAGAGAAGAACGACATGGATTTCGCGAGGCAGATCGCGAAGCTCGGCGACATCTTTGTCAATGACGCGTTCTCCGCGGCCCATCGGGCTCATGCGACGACGGAAGCCCTGGCTCATCTTCTACCGTCTGCCGCGGGCCGCTCGATGGAAGCTGAGCTCGTCCATCTCGCCAACGCGCTTGAGAATCCGAAGCGCCCGCTTCTTGCTGTCGTCGGCGGCGCCAAGGTGTCGACCAAGATCGCACTGCTCGAAAATCTGGTGAAGCGGGTCGACGCGCTGGCGATCGGCGGCGGCATGGCGAATACGTTTCTCGCCGCGCAAGGCTATGAGATCGGCAAGTCGCTTTGCGAGCGCGACCAAATCGAAACCGCGAAAGCCATCCTGAAAGCGGCCGGGAAGAATCCGGTGATCCTGCCCACCGATGTCGTCGTGGCGAAGGAATTCCGCGCGCTGGCGCCGTCGCGCACGATCCCCGTCAAGGACGTTGCGGCCGATGAGATGATCCTCGATGTGGGTCCGCAGACCATCGCGGCGTTCACGAAAGAGCTCGACAAGATGGCAACCGTTGTCTGGAACGGACCGTTCGGCGCCTTCGAAATGGAACCTTTCGACCGCGGGACGGTTGCAGCAGCGAAGGCCGTCGCCGCGCGCACGAAGGCCGGCAAACTTTTGTCAGTCGCCGGCGGCGGCGATACGGTTGCGGCGCTAAACCACGCGGGCGTGGCCGACGATTTTTCTTATGTCTCGACCGCCGGCGGGGCATTCTTGGAGTGGTTGGAAGGACAGGAACTGCCGGGCGTCAAAGCCCTGAAGCAGTCAAAGGGGGACTGAAAAATGGATATCGGGGAACTCAATCGCATCGCACGCGCGATGGTAGCTCCGGGCAAAGGCATCCTCGCCGCCGACGAAAGTTCGTCCACGATCAAGAAGCGCTTCGACAAGATCGGCGTCGAATCGACGGAAGACAATCGCCGCGACTATCGCGAGCTTTTGTTCCGCACGACGGACGCGATGAAGAACCGCATCTCCGGCGTGATCCTCTATGACGAGACCATCCGTCAGAAAGCCAAAGACGGCACACCGCTCGTCAAGCTGATCGAAGAAGCAGGCGCGATTCCCGGCATCAAGGTCGACACGGGTGCAAAGCCGCTCGCATTCTGTCCCGGCGAAGCAATCACGGAAGGTCTTGACGGTCTGCGCGAGCGCTTCGTCGAATATCGCAAGCTCGGCGCACGTTTCGCCAAATGGCGCGCGGTGATCGACATCGCCGCCGGCATCCCGACCTTCACCTGCATCACCACCAACGCTCATGCGCTGGCTCGCTATGCGGCGCTGGCGCAGGAAAACGACATCGTTCCGATCGTAGAGCCCGAAGTGCTCATGGACGGCGACCACGACATCGACACCTGCGCGCGCGTCACCGAGTGGGTGCTCAAGGAAGTCTTCCACGAGCTCTTCAACCAGCGCGTCGTGCTCGA
Organism: Rhizomicrobium sp.; assembly: GCA_035524575.1. GTDB lineage: Bacteria > Pseudomonadota > Alphaproteobacteria > Micropepsales > Micropepsaceae > Rhizomicrobium. Next base: position 14,628 of record DATKON010000188.1, on the reverse strand, counting down.
AGGCATGGTTTTAAAGCCCAATATGGTCATCGCCGGCAAGAAATGTCCAAAGCAGGCCGGCATCCAGGAAGTCGCCGAAAAAACCGTGACGATCCTGAAGCGCTGCGTGCCGGCGGCCGTGCCGGGGATCGCCTTCCTGTCGGGCGGACAATCCGACGAAGAAGCAACCGCGCATCTGAATGCGATGAACGCACTCGGCAATCTGCCCTGGCCGCTCACCTTCTCCTATGGCCGCGCGCTGCAGGCCGCGCCGCAATCGGCCTGGAAAGGCAAAGCTGAGAACGTTGGCGCCGCCCAGCGCGCCTTCGCGCATAGGGCGGAGATGAACGGCCTGGCCGCCGTGGGCAAATGGAAACCGGATCTCGAAAAGCCAACGCTCAAGACCGTGGCGTGAACGAACACTGCCGCCTTTATCTCATCACGCCGCAGCGCCTCGAACCCAGATCCTTTGCCGATACGCTGCGGGCGGCGCTCGGCGCGGGCGATGTCGCCTCACTGCAATTGCGCCTGAAGGACGTTTCGGACGACGACGTGCGTCGCGCCACAGAAATTCTCATGCCCATCGCGCAGGCGCGCGGCGTTGCATTCCTCATCAACGACCGGCCCGACCTCGCAGCAGAGCTGCGCACCGATGGTGTTCATATCGGCCAGGAAGATGCGACATACCGCGAAGCCCGTGCCGCAGTTGGCCCCAATGCGATCGTCGGTGTGACCTGCCATGACTCTCGCCATCTCGCCATCGAGGCGGCGGAAGCGGGCGCGGATTACGTCGCCTTCGGCGCCTTTTTCCCGACCACGACAAAGGAACCCAAGACACGCGCCGATATCGAGATACTGCGTTGGTGGGCGGAGATGATGGTCGTGCCGCAAGTGGCGATCGGCGGGATTACTGTCGAGAACGCGAAACCGCTGGTCGAAGCGGGCGCGGATTTCCTGGCGGTGTCAGCGGGCATATGGTCGCATCCAAATGGCCCGGCCGCCGCAGTTAAGGCTTTCAACGCGCTATTCTGAGCCAGAATTGCCTTTGCGCGCCTCACCCTGCTAGAACCCGCGCGTTCTTTTGACATCGACCACTGAATTTTTACCGCGCCCGAAGGGAGCGCGCTCAGCATGGCCAAAATCGCAGGCAACGAAATCAGCCCGGGCAAGCTCATTCAGCACGAAGGCGGGCTCTGGATGGCCGTAAAGACGCAGGCCGTGAAGCCGGGCAAAGGCGGCGCCTACAACCAGGTCGAGCTCAAGAACATCATCACCGGCACCAAGCTCAACCAGCGCTTTCGCTCCGACGAGGCGGTCGAGGAAGTCTATCTCGAGAAGAAGGACTTCCAGTTCCTCTATGCGAGCGGCGATGCGTTGACCTTCATGGACCTGGACACCTACGACCAGATCGAAATCCAGCGCGATTTCGTGGGCGATCAGGCCGAGTTCCTGCAGGACGGCATGAAAGTGCTCGTGCAGACATATGAAGGCCGTCCCATCGGCATCAAGCTGCCGCCGCACGTGACGCTCGAAGTGGTCGAAGCGGATGCTGTGTTGAAGGGTGGCACGGCCGCGCCATCCTACAAGGGTGCAGTGCTCGAGAACGGCATGAAGATCCAGGTGCCACCCTTCATCAATGCAGGCACGAAAATCGTTGTCTCGACGGAAGACGGTTCCTACGTGCGCCGCGCGGAATAGAGATGCCCTATCTTTCGCCAGCCCTGAACGTCATGACGACCGCCGCGCGCAAAGCAGGGCGAAGGCTCATCCGCGATTTCGGCGAGCTGGAAAATTTGCAGGTGTCGATGAAGGGACCGGCGGACTTCGTCTCCTCCGCCGACCAGCGCACCGAAAAAATTCTGATCGAGGAGCTTCAGCGCGCGCGGCCGGGCTACGGCTTCCTTGTCGAAGAAAGCGGACAGATCGAAGGGCCCGACAAGTCGCACCGATTCATCATCGATCCGCTCGACGGCACCACCAATTTCCTGCACTCCATTCCGCACTTCGCCATCTCGATCGGACTCGAACGCGAGGGCCAGCTGGTCAGCGCAGTGGTTTATAATCCGGTCACGGACGAAATGTTCACGGCCGAAAAGGCCCATGGCGCCTATCTGAACGAGAAGCGCCTGCGCGTCGCCGGGCGGAAAACGCTGCCCGAGGCGCTCATTGCCACCGGCATTCCGTTCCTCGGCAAGCTCGGCCACGAAGAGTATCTCAAGGAACTCGCCGAGGTGATGGGCGCGACCTCCGGCGTGCGGCGCTTCGGCGCGGCGTCGTTGGACCTCGCCTATGTGGCGGCAGGCCGCTTTGACGGCTTCTGGGAGCGCGGACTTCTTCCCTGGGATGTTGCGGCGGGTATCCTTCTCATCCGCGAGGCGGGCGGCGTTGTCACCGATCTGGACGGCGGGGGGCGCGCGCTGGAGGCCGGGCATATCCTTGCCGCAAACGAGACCCTGCACCCACAGCTCCTGAAACTTCTGAAGGCCAGCCGATAAAGGATCGGTTGAGCGCGCCCGCGCCCGCGACTATTGTCGCGGTAGGATTGCTGGGTCGAAATTCCAATGTCTACGAAACGAACACTCTGTCTACTGACGGTCGCGTCGGCGGCTTTGCTCGCCTTGCCTGCGGCGGCGCAAATGTATCCGGGCGAAGATGTGATCGTGAATCCGTCGGCTGTGCCGGGTTGGCCTGCATCGGCCGGAACCTATCGCGTGCACAAGCCGCATCATCACAAGAAGCCCGCGGCCCCGAAAGACGTGGCCGCCGCCACCCCGGCCGAAATGACGACGTCGCCAGCGCCCGCGGCCGACAGCGCTCCGGCGCCTGCAGCAGAGACCACGCCGGCGCCGGACACGACGCCCCCCGTGCCGCCTCCAGCCAGGCACAACAAGCGCTCGCGCCACAACGAGACCGCAGCGGCGTCCGCGCCTTCGGAGCCGCAATCCGGCGGGCTGGGTTTCAGCTTCGGAGACGACGAGCCGCCGGCACCGCCCGCGCAAAGTGCTGCGCCGCGGACGGCGTCGAATGAGCCTCCGGCAACAGCGTCAGCCAAGCCTGCAAAGGCGGATCAGGCCAATGCCGGCCTCGCTAAGCGAGGCGCCATTCTCTTCGAGCACAACTCGACCGACCCGCAGCCTTCGCAGATGGACGGCATCAAGCTGCTCGCTGGCGATCTCAACTCCGCGCTGGAAGCGGGCGCCACGCAAATACAGCTCGAGGCCTTCGGCGGCGCTCCCGGCGACAAGGGATCGGACGCGAAGCGCATCGCACTCAAGCGCGCGCTCGCCATCCGCCAGCTCCTGATCGACAACGGCGTGCCGTCGAACAAGATCATCACCAAGGCGATGGGTGGGGCGACCGACAATGGCGAGCCCGATCGCGTGGATATCTACGTCCGCGCCTGAGCGCCTCTCGCCGCTTCAAGCTGCATGTCGACATCCTTGGCTTCACTGCCGGCGAAGGTGAACAGCGCAATGCCAATGGCGGCGCCCGAGGCCACGATCGCCATGGAGATGGCGTAGCTGCCAAGGTCCCGCGCCATTTCGGTTTGAAGTGGCAGGTTGACGGCCGCAAGCAGATTGCCCAGTTGATAAACGACACCCGGGAAGGTCGCTCGCATATCCGCGGGCGATAGCTCGTTCAGATGCGCGGGGATAATCCCCCAGCAGCCCTGCACGAGGAGCTGCATGAGAAACGCCCCAACGGCAAGCGAAGCGGGCGCTGCACCGTAGGCCCAGAACGGCACCACGAGTAGAGAAGCTAGCGTGCCCGCAATGATGGTGCGCCGGCGTCCCCACCGTTGAGACAATGCTCCGAGCACGAGCGCACCCACGACCGCGCCGACATTCATCGTCAGCTGAATCATCGTGACGGTGCTGATATCGAAAAGGTGGTCCACCTTCAGAAAGGTTGTGTAGATGTCCTGCGTTCCGTGGCTGTAGAAGTTGAAGCAGGTCATCAGAAGCGTGGCATAAATCGCCAGTCGCCAGTGCCGCCGAAGCGACAGAAGAACCTTGGACGAGACCGCAGTTTCTTTCGACCAAGCCGGCGACTCCGGCACGGTTCGGCGGATGTAAAACACAAGAAGCGCCGGTACTATGCCGAGCGCGAAGAGACCGCGCCAGCCATATAGCGGGAATACGAGCCAGTATGCCAACGACGCCAGAAAGAATCCGCACGGATAGCCGGCCTGCAAAAATCCGGAGACGATGCCTCGCGCATGGCTCGGAATCGACTCCATCGTCAGAGACGCGCCGACGCCCCATTCTCCTCCCATCGCCACGCCGAACAGCGCCCGCAAAATGAAAAAGACGATCAGGGTGGGCGCAAATGCCGATGCGAACGCCAGGCCGGCATAAGCCAGCACGTTGATCATCATGACCGGCCGTCGCCCAAAACGGTCGGCCAGACGGCCGAAGATAAAGGCACCGAGCGGCCGCATGGCGAGCGTGAGAAATGTGGCCCAGCTCAATATATGGACGGAGACATTGAACTCCTTGGCGATGTCCGTCAGGACCAGAACAAGAAGAAAATAGTCGAATGCGTCAAGCGTCCAGCCGAGAAAGCTCGCGGCGACCACGTGCTTCTGCTCCGTGGTCCAACCCTTAAACACGGCAAACGCCATTCCCCTGTCCCCTGAAATGGCGCGTGAGAATTGCGCCGAAAATGATTAGCTGATGAGCCTGGCTTCGGTCTTGGAGGCGACTTCGTCTCGCGTGACGCCAGTCGCAAGCTCGACGAGCTTCAGACCGTCCTTCGTCACATCGAAGATTCCAAGATTGGTGATGACGCGATCGATGCAGGCGACTCCGGTCAGCGGCAAGGTGCAGCTCTTCAGAAGCTTCGGACGACCGGCCTTGTCGGTGTGGTCCATGATGACAACGCAGCGCTTGACACCGGCGACCAGATCCATCGCACCGCCCATGCCTTTGACGAGCTTGCCCGGCACCATCCAGTTGGCGAGATCGCCTTTCTCGGACACTTCCATCGCGCCAAGGATCGAAAGATCGATATGCCCGCCCCGGATCATTCCAAAGCTGTCGGCGGAGGAGAAATATGACGTCTTCGGCAATGCCGTGACGGTCTGTTTGCCGGCATTGATCAGATCGGGATCGACTTCGTTCTCCATCGGGAATGGCCCCATCCCCAGCATGCCGTTCTCCGACTGGAGCGTCACATCCATGCCTTCGGGAATGTAGTTCGCCACGAGAGTCGGAATCCCGATGCCGAGATTTACGTAAAAGCCGTCGTGCAATTCCCCGGCGGCGCGTTGCGCCATGTCTTCTCTGGTCCAGGCCATCAGGTCCTCACCGTCTTTTTCTCGATCCGTTTCTCATAGCGCGGACCCTGAACGATCCGCTGCACGAAAATGCCGGGCGTGTGGATGTGATCGGGATTGAGCGTCCCCGTCGGCACCAATTCCTCGACTTCGGCGACCGTCGTCTTGCCCGCCGTCGCCATCATTGGATTGAAGTTCCGGGCCGTCGCGCGGAAGACGAGATTGCCTTCATGATCGCCTTTCCACGCCTTGACGATGGAAAGATCGGCCTTCAATCCGCGCTCGAGAATATAGGTCTCGCCGTCGAACACCTTGTGCTCTTTGCCTTCGGCAATCAGCGTGCCGACGCCCGTCTTCGTAAAGAATCCGGGAATGCCGGCCCCGCCTGCGCGAATGCGCTCTGCGAGCGTGCCTTGCGGATTGAATTCGAGTTCGAGTTCGCCCGAAAGATATTGCTTCTCGAAAGTCTCGTTCTCGCCCACATAGGACGAGATCATTTTTTTGATTTGCCGCGTCTGCAGCAGAAGTCCGAGACCGAAATCGTCGACGCCCGCGTTGTTGGAGACGACCGTCAGTCCCTTCACGCCGGAATCCCGCAAGGCGAGGATCAGGTTTTCCGGAATGCCGCAAAGGCCGAAGCCGCCCGACATGACCGTCATGCCGTCGAAGAGCAGCCCGTTCAGTGCGGCTTCAGCGCTGTCATATACTTTCCGCATGGGTCCCGCGTTCCAAAAAGCGCCCAAGGCTTACGTTCTGGGGCGATGAGGCGCAAGATCGCCCTTACACATACGGCATTCGGGAGGAATTGGTATGGTGAAATGCGTAATGGCTGCTGCGGCGTTGGCTGCGACGCTGGGGAACTCCTGTCAGGGGGCGTCGGCGATGGAGCTGACGAGCCCCGATGTCGCACCCGGCGCCTCGCTGGCGCCCGCGCAGGTCTTCTCGCAATGCGGCGGCGGCAATGTCGCGCCGGCACTCGCATGGGCCGGCGCTCCGGCCAGCGCCAAAAGCTTCGCTGTCACGCTCTTCGACCCGGACGCGCATGGCGGCCAGGGCTGGTGGCACTGGATCGTCTACAACCTCCCTGCCACGACCCATAGCCTCGCGCGCGGCGGCGCGCTGCCTCAAGGCGCCGACGCCGGCCGCAACGATTTCGGCCGCAAGGAATATGACGGCGCCTGCCCGCCGGAAGGCTCGGGCACGCATCATTATCAATTCACGGTGTGGGCGATGCCGACGGCGACGCTCGATGTCGGCACGAATGCGACCGGTGAAGCGATCGAGCCATATCTGAAAGTCCATGCCATCGCCAACGCGACGCTGACGGCGACGTACCAGCGCTGAGCGCTACTGCGCCGATGCGTCCTGAAGACGATCGACGTTGCGAAGCGGCGGGAAAAGCCACATCCAGATCGCCACGACCAGCAGCGTCCCGATCCCTCCGAAGATAACAGCCGGGACCGTGCCGAACCATTGCGCCGTCAGCCCAGACTCGAACTCGCCGAGCTCGTTCGACGCGCCGATGAACAGCATATTGACGGCGCTGACGCGGCCGCGCATTGGATCGGGCGTGGCGAACTGGATCAGCGCACCCCGCACATAGACACTGATCATGTCGGAAGCGCCCAGCACCGCTAGTGCGGCGAAGGTGAGGGCAAAATTGCGCGATAGTGCGAAGACGATCGTAGCTGCACCAAACACCGCTACGGCCGAAAACATCTTCACGCCCGCGCTGCGCGTGAGCGGACGCCGGGCGAGCGCAAAGGCCATGCCGGCCGCACCGACGGCAGATGCGCTTCTGAGGAAACCAAGCCCGACCGGGCCGGTGTGAAGGATGTCTCGCGCGAAAACGGGAAGAAGCGCCGTGGCGCCGCCCAGCAGCACGGCGAAGAGGTCCAACGAAATGGCGCCAAGAATAATGGGCCGTCGGCGCACGAACGTAATTCCCTCGAGCACGCGCTCGCTCGTTGATAATGCACGCTTGCGCCTCGGGTCGCTGCGCCGCCCACCAAGGATCGCGACACCCATGCCGGCACCGAGAAATGCCGCTGCGCAGAGCGCGTAAGCAGCCTCCGGTCCCAGAGCGTAGAGAAAGCCCCCGATCGCGGGTCCGGCGATCACCGCGACCTGAAACGACGACGAGCTCCAGGCAATGGCACGCGGCAGGATTCCGGGCGGTACCAGGAAGGGCAGCAATGATTGGCCGGACGGCCCCGAAAATCCGCGCGCCGCGCCGAAGAGCACGAGCACGACGTAAAACGCCCCCAGAATGTGAAAATGAAAGAACGAAAGGGCGAACAGAAGCACGCCGCACAAGCCTTCCGCAGCCAGGCTGATCGCAAGAACCTGTCTGGGGTCGAAGCGGTCGACGATATCGCCAGCAGGCAGAACCAGGAGAAACATCGGCACGAATTCGGCGAGGCCGACGAGTCCCAGCGACAACGGATCGCGCGCGATGTCGTAGACCTGCCAGCCGACGGCGACGGACTGCACCATCATCGCAATGGTCGAAAGAAATCGGGTGGCGAGAAAGATTCGCAGATCGCGCTCGCGATAGCGCGCCGCATCGGAGAACGCTTCGGCAGCGGTGTCCCGCATCAGCGGCGCGCGCGCCACGCCTCGCGGGAGATTTCCCAGATGTCGACCGTGAATGTCTTATGGTTGTGCGTGATCTCGCGACGTTCGCCGCGGGTCTCGCCGAGACGTTGCGCCACTTTCTGGCTCGCCATATTGCGCACATCGATGACAGAAATCATGCTGTCGACGTCTTGCGTCATGAACGCATATTCGAGCGCGACGTGGCCTGCCTCGCTTGCGTAGCCCTGCCCCCAATATTCGCGCCCGATGGTCCAGCCCACTTCAAGCGCCGGCCAACCTTCCGGATTCCACATGCCCACGCGGCCAAGGAAGGCATGGTCGGATTTCCGCTCGACCGCCCACATACCGTAACCGCGCAAGGCCCAGTGCCCGACAACCATCGCCATGTTGCGCCAAGCGTCGTTGCGCGCCATGGGCTCGCCTGTCAGATAGCGAGTGACCTCCGGGTCGGCCATGAAACGCGCATAAGCCTCGAAGTCCTCGGCTTTCCAGGCACGCAGGACAAGGCGTTCGGTTTCGATCTGCGGAATCATCGTGTCAGTGTAAGGCGAATAGTAGCTGGTGAGTAGCCGGCGGAATGCAGACTTCGCATTCACCGCTCATGATCTGCCGCCCACCGACCTATTTCTTCGCCTTCACCGCCGCCACGATCTTCTGTGCCGCGTCGGCGAGGTCGTTGCCCGACACGATCGGCAGGCCCGATTTCGCGAGGATCTCCTTGCCGAGCTCGACGTTCGTGCCTTCGAGGCGGACGACCAGCGGCACCGACAGCGAAATCTCGCGGGCGGCGGCGACGATGCCCTCCGCGATGATGTCGCATTTCATGATGCCGCCGAAAATGTTGACGAGAATGCCTTTCACGTTCGGATCGGAGACGATGATCTTGAACGCCGCCGTCACTTTCTCCTTCGACGCGCCGCCACCGACATCCAGGAAGTTCGCCGGCTCTTCGCCGTAGAGCTTGATGATGTCCATCGTCGCCATGGCAAGGCCCGCGCCGTTGACCATGCAGCCGATGGTGCCGTCGAGCTTGATGTAGGAAAGATCGTACTTGCTGGCCTCCCGCTCCATCGGGTCTTCTTCGTCCGGATCGCGAAGGCCTGCGACGTCCTTGTGCCGGAAGAGGGAATTGTCGTCGAAATTGATCTTGGCATCGAGACAGATGACTTTGCCATCCTTGGTGACGACCAGCGGGTTGATCTCGAGCAGGCTCATGTCCTTTGCGATGAAGGCGTTATAGATGCCTTCGACGACCTGGCCGCATTGTTTGGCTTGCTCGCCCGAGAGCTTCAGCGCCGCGGCGACATCGCGCCCGACATAGGGCTGATAGCCGGCAGCCGGCTCAATCTGAAACGTGACGATCTTTTCCGGCGTGTGCTTCGCGACTTCTTCGATGTCCATGCCGCCTTCGGTCGAGGCGATGAAAGCGATGCGGCTCGTGCCGCGATCGACCAGCGCGGACAGATAGAGCTCGCGATCGATCGCCGAGCCGTCTTCGATGTAAAGCCGACGCACGACACGACCATGCGGTCCGGTCTGATGTGTGACGAGCGTCATGCCGAGCATGCGCGTCGCTTCCTTGCGCACGTCGTCGAGCGATTTGACGACCTTGACGCCGCCGCCTTTGCCGCGACCGCCGGCATGGATTTGCGCTTTGACCACCCACACCGGGCCGCCGAGCTTCTCGGCCGCCGCCACCGCTTCGTCGACGGTGAAAGCGGGGATGCCACGCGGTACCGGCACGCCGAATCCGCGCAGCACGTCTTTGGCCTGGTATTCATGGATGTTCATGGGGCGTCCTCGCGCGCAAGCATTTGAAACTGTTGTCTGATTTCGAAAAATCGGAATGCCGTTGAGGCCGCACAATACCAGCGCCCGGCATTCGCACAAGCGGTGGCAATAGCGCATGACGGGCATGGAATAAGGCTTGACCCTACAGCCGGTGCAGGCACGCTTCCTTGCGTGCAACCGCCGGCACGATGACGCGTTAGCCATTCTCTGGCGGCTTTGAGTGGGGGCGTCACCATGCACAATTCGAAACGTTCGAGCACTATGGTGCTCGCATGCACATTCGCAGCATTTGTTTATGCAATGCCTGCGTGCGCAAACGAGGCTGGCGACGAGGAAGGCGGAACGCTCAGCATCCTGTTCGAGAACGATATTTTCTACCACACCGACCGCGACTACACGAACGGGGTGCAGATCGCCTGGACGACGCGGCCCGAGCAAAGTTGGGATTGGGCCACGCACACGGCACGGTGGCTTCCGTTCTTCGGACAGGAAGGTGAAGTGCGGACGAGCTATTCGATCGGACAAAACATCTACACGCCGTCCAATCTCCATTTGCCCAATCCCGATCCCTCCGACAGACCTTATGCCGGCTTCCTTTATCTGGGCCTCGGCGTAATCAACGAGTCGCCGGACCTCGGCGATGGAACCGTGCGGCAACTCGATCAGGCCGAACTCGATCTCGGCGTCGTCGGCCCTGATTCACTGGCGGAAAAGTCGCAGAAATTCGTCCACCGGATCATCCACGATACGATCCCGCAAGGCTGGTCGTATCAGCTGAGCAACGAGCCGGCGCTCGTCCTGATGGACGAAAAGACGTGGAAGTTCTCGAGCTGGAAAGTTCTTGGTTTTTCGCTGGACGTCGATCCGCATGTGGGCGCTGCCGTCGGCAATGTCTACGACTATGTGAACGCGGGGGCGATGGCGCGCTTCGGCCTCAACCTGCCGGACGATTACGGTCCCGTGCGCATCGAACCCAGTCTACCCGGATCCAATTTTTTCAAGGCCACAGGTGCTATCGGCGCGTATGTTTTTGCCGGCGTCGACGGTCGTGCGATTGCGCGTAATATCTTCCTGGACGGCAATACCTGGCAGGATAGCCGGCACGTCACCAAGATTCCCTATGTCGGCGACATGCAATTGGGCGCGGCGCTGACCTTTCGAGCATTCCGGCTGAGTTTCACGCATGTGTTCCGCACGCGGGAATTCACCACGCAGCACCATTCCGATCAATTCGGCGCGATAAATCTGTCGGTTCGCTTCTAACAGCGACAGTTGGCGACAGTTGCCTTCTTCAGGACTGGCGAATGCCATTCGCCGGCCACACATAACGCGTGGGCTTGAGAGCGAAATGGGAGGGACGAAGAACAGGAGAAAACGAATGCTAAGGCTTCCGGACAAGTTCAAGACTCTGGCCAGAGGCGCGGCGCTGGCCGGCGCGCTCGGCGCAGCCAGCGTCGGCGGCGTTGCACTGACGACCTCCCCTGCATTGGCGCAGCATCATGGCGGTGGCTTTCACGGCGGTGGCGGGGGCTTTCACGGCGGTGGCGGTGGCTTCCACGGCCGCGGGTTTCATGGTGGTGGTTTCCACGGTGGGGCAATGGGTGGCGACTTTCGCGGCAGCGGGTACGCCGGCGGTTTCCATGGAGGCGGTTACAGCGGCTACGCACATGGCGGGCATGGCCACTTCCGTGGCGGCTATTGGCACGGCCAGTGGTACGGCCCTGATTGGGACGGTTGGGCGATCTACGGCTATCCGTACGACTATGGCTATTACGATGGCTGCGACTATTGGGATTATTATTACGGCTACTGCTACTGAGTGACATCGTAGACGGCGCGCCGCTTTCCCCGCGGCTCGCCGTCCCTTTCTCAATCTGAAATTTCATTCATCGATCAGCATTTCGACGGCACGGCGCGCCGATTGCGATCGCGCGATTGGCTCCCCGCAACACCATCTCGGACCGTTATTGCTTTGCATCGGCCGAATTCTTCGGCATGTTGGAGTCTGGAGGGCGCAAAGCGAAGCAATCGACAGGAGGTCGCAATGCTGGAGCTTTCGCAAAAAATCATTGCACTGATCAAAGGAACGGCCGTCGCCGCGGCGATCGGATCGGCGGGACTCGCACTGGCGATCACGCCGGCCGCAGCCCAGCATCACGGCGGCGGTGGCTGGCACGGCGGCGGTGGCTGGCATGGCGGCGGCGGCTGGCACGGCGGCGGCGGCTGGCACGGCGGCGGCGCTTGGCATGGCGGCGGCGGCTGGCACGGCGGCTATTGGCATGGCCGCTGGTACGGACCCGGCTGGTCGGGATGGGGCTATTACGGTTATCCCTACCCCTACTATTACGGCTACTACGGCGATCCGTATTACTGCGACTACTACGCCTATTATTACGGCTACTGCTACTGACTGGAATGGCAGGCGGCTTCGCCCTCGCGAAGCTGCTTGCCGCCATAGCAATCCGAACGTCGTCCTTAAAGCTCCCTTTACGTGCACACGACTAGGCTGGCCGCGGGGATATCTCCTTCGCCGCCATGGATCAGGATCGTGCGCCCGCAAATTCTCTCGCGACTTCCGCGGCGATGGACCGGCGCGTCTTCGCGGCGTCGCTGTGTTTCGTGATCGTCTACGCGATAATGCTGTGGCACGGTTATCTGCAGCATCTCTGGATCATCGATCCGGATGGCCATCCCGTCGTCAGCGACTTCGTCGTGTTCTGGGTCGCAGCGCATCTGGCGCTGAAAGGCGCGGTGCTTGCAGCCTATGACGCGCAGCGCGAGCACGCCGCCGAACTGGCTGCTATCGGCCACTCGTATCAGCAGGTGCTCGGCTGGTCCTATCCGCCGCTCTTCCTCTTGGTCGTGATCCTACCCGCGCAACTGGCTTACGTACCCGCTTACGTCGCGTGGTGCGTCATCACGCTGATCCTGTACGCCGCAGCAGTGGCTGCGATTGCCGATCGCGCCGTCGCCTTCATGGTCGCCTGCGCGATGCCCTGGGTGCTCATCGAATTCATGCTCGGCCAGAACGGCTTTCTCACCGCCGCCGTCCTCGGCATGGCACTGCTTCAGATGGAGAAACGGCCGGCGCTGAGTGGGCTGATGCTGGGCTTCCTGACATATAAGCCGCAATTGGGCATCCTTATTCCGCTTGCCCTGGCCGCCGGCGGCTATTGGCGCGTGTTCGGTTGGGCCGTTGCGGGCGCGCTGTTCTGGAACGGTCTTGCCAGCGCAATCTTCGGCTTCGAAACCTATAGCGCCTTCCTGCGCGCCATGTCGCACGCTGCAGATACGCATCTCGTGCGCAGCGATCTCGGCTGGAACAAGCTGCAGAGCATATACGGCGTCATGCGCATGGCTGGCGCGCCGGCCGTCGCCGCCTGGGCGATGCAGGGTCTGGTAAGTGCCGCCGTGGCGTTCGCGACTGCATTCTGCTGGCGCAGCCGCAATACGGCCTTCGAGCTCAAGGCGGCCTTGCTCGTCGTCGCAGTCCTGCTCGCGACGCCTTACATCCTTTACTATGACGTGCCGGTGCTGGCCGTCGCGTGCGCCTTTCTCTTCCGCCAGCGTCGCTTCGACCGCTTCGAACTGTCGCTGCTGACGGCTGCTGCCCCACTCCTGTTTTCGCCGATGCTCCCGGGCTTCACCTATGTGCCAGGCGCCCTGCTCGCGAGCCTATCCGTCGGTCTCATCACGGTGCGCCGGCTGCAGTTGCAGCCGATCTTCGGATTCGCCTTCGCCGGTTAGCAAAGTGCCGCAGCCGCGGGCTATGCTGGCTTCCGACCATGATCCTCGATTCGCGCTACACGTGGCGACGTGCCGAGGCGCGCGACGCGCCGGCCCTGGAATGCCTGATGCAGGTGGCGATCGCTGCTCTGCTCAAGCCTTATCTGTCGTGCGAAGAGGTCGCAGCTTCGTTTTCCGTCATGGGGCTTGATCGTCAGCTGATCGAGGATGGCACCTATCTTGTCGTCGAGGCCGAAGGCCGCATCGTGGCGTCAGGCGGCTGGAGCGCGCGGGCCACGCTGTTTGGCGGCGATCATACAGCCGGTCGCGACGCGGCAGCCCTCGATCCCGCCTCCGAACCGGCCCGCATGCGCGCCATGTACACCCATCCCGATCATACGCGGCGCGGCCTTGGGCGGTTCGTCCTTTCGGAAAGCGAGAAGGAAGCGCGCGCGCGCGGCTTCAGACAGGCCACACTCGTGGCGACCATGGCGGGATTGCCGCTTTATCGCGCCTGTGACTACCACGAAGTCGAGCATTTCCGCGAAGCGACTCCGACCGGCGTCAGTGTGCCGCTCGTGCGTATGGAGAAGGCGCTGGTGCGCTAGCCGATGCGTTCGCTTCCCGACATCTTCTACAACTTCCACTGGATCGATCCCGGAAGGGCCGCACGGTCTTCGCAGGCTTACGCGGGCTTCCTCGCGCTTTTCCTGCGTCGCCACCGCATTCGTGCACTCGTCAATCTGAGAGGTCCCAATCCCCATTGGCGTTGGTGGCGTAACGAAAAGAAAATCACGGAACGGGTCGGCGTTGCCCATCGCGACGTAATGTTGAGCTCGAAACGGCTGCCGACCCGAAAGATGCTGTTGGCCCTTCTCGATGCGTTCGATCAGTTGCCGCAACCGGTCTTGCTCAAATGCTCCGGCGGCCAGGACCGCACGAGCTTCGCGGCGGCGCTCTATATCGTGCACACGCAAGGCTGGAGTGCGTTTGACGCAGCGCAAGCCCATTTCGCGCGCTGGCCGTACCTTCATCTGCCCAAACGCCATCAGCGCTGGCTGAAGCTCTTTCTCGTCTTCGCGCGTGGCGATGCGCGCGGGCGTCCCCTGCGGAACTGGGTGGCTGAGTCATACGTGCCGGAAAACTACAAAGCGTGGCTCGAAGAGCGCGGCGAAGGAGCGAGCTTTCACGGCCTCTACGATCCGATGCTCGGATTATGAGCTTCGCGCTGGAAAACAGGCTCGACGTGGCGGCGG
>DATKON010000187.1:0-30895 GCA_035524575.1 Rhizomicrobium sp. | reverse complement strand
TCCCAAGGGTATGGCTGTTCGCCATTTAAAGTGGTACGTGAGCTGGGTTTAGAACGTCGTGAGACAGTTCGGTCCCTATCTGCCGTGGGTGTTCGAAACTTGAGAGGACCCGTTCCTAGTACGAGAGGACCGGAATGGACGTACCTCTGGTGGACCGGTTGTGGCGCCAGCCGCATTGCCGGGTAGCTATGTACGGACGAGATAACCGCTGAAAGCATCTAAGCGGGAAACTCACCTCAAAACCAGGTTTCGCTCGAGAGCCGTGGAAGACGACCACGTCGATAGGCCAGGTGTGTAAGCGCAGCAATGCGTTGAGCTTACTGGTCCTAATCGCTCGATTGGCTTGATCGCCAAGCACCGTTCCATGTCTGGAAACAAGGCCAGGCATACACGCACACGATCAATCTGAGTGTCTTAGAAAAACGTTCTTTATCGACCTGGTGGTCATAGCGGAGGAATTCCACCCGATCCCATTCCGAACTCGGCCGTTAAAGCCTCCTGCGCCCATGGTACTGCGGCTTAAGCCGCGGGAGAGTCGGTCGCCGCCAGGTCTATCAAGAACGTTTTTCAGAAATAACCCGCCATCACACGCCAACGAGCAGAGCCCCGCACGCGAAAGCGCCGCGGGGCTTTGTCGTTTTCAGATCCCGGGAAGACATGGCCCAAGTCGTGGCCTTCGCGCAGACGCGCAGATGCACGGACGACCGCACACATTTGTTTTGTGGATTTCTGCCGCATGCGGCGTGCCGGAACGCAACGAATGGCGGCTCCGTTTGAAGAACATCGGAAAACGCGCGCTCGCGCTCCTGCACGGTGCGCCGAAAACTGGAGACGAAATTCCGATGCAAGATGAACATCCGACTGCGGTGCGCGCGAGATTCTCACGCCGCCAGCTGTTTCGCAGTGCCGCCGTAGCTGTGGGAGCCGCCGCGCTGCTTGCGGAAACTTCGACGCCGGCGCTCGCGCTCATGCCGCAAAAGGCCGCCGGCTATCAGGACATGCCCAAGGGTAAGCAGATGTGCTCGAATTGCAGTCACTTCGAGCCACCCGCTGCGTGCGGGCTGGTTGCGGGCAAGATCAGCGCCAAGGGGTGGTGCCGCTTTTACGCGGCCAAGAGCTGATCGCAGCGCCGACTTCGTCCGCGACAAGCCCGTCGCCGCCGTTCTTGGCGGCCATATCGAGACGAACAGGGCCGGCGACGTCTATGACTGGGAGACGACTTACCATCCCGACGAACATCCGCTCGCGCTCGGCAAGGCGGATGTGATCGCGCTTCCGGCGACGCTTGGAAGTTCAACGGATTCTACGGCGAGATCGGCAAGGTCGTCGTGATCGATCCGACGCGCAACCTGCTCGCTGTCGTCATCGGTGCGTCTGTGGCATTCGTGGCGGCGATCGTCGCGGTGATTCTCGGCTTCCGACGGTGGCGGCGAAGGCGGGTTCTTGCGCGCACCGCGTCATGATGCAACTCAGGATCGTGAAGTCTTCAGAGAAACTGCGGCTTCCTCCGCGCTGCATTGCAGCAACATTGCGCCTGTGTTGATCAAAATCGTGTGAAGGCGCAGAATCCGACTAGTCTTTCCGGGAGGACACCATGGGAGACGTCACCAAAGGACTCGAAGCCGGCTTCATTGCCACAATCTTTGTCTCGATCGTCCTTTTCGCCCAGCAGGCGCTGGGTTTCATGCCCAACTTCAATCTGATCGACATTCTGCAGACTTCTGCAGGCACGCAGAACCAGCCTGTACTTGGCTGGGGACTGCACTTTGTCATCGGTGTCGGTCTGTGGGGCGCAGGTTTTGCGGCCTTCAGCCCCCATCTGCCGGGACCGCATTGGCTGCGCGGCCTGACATTCGGCGCCCTTGCGTGGCTTGTAATGATGATCGCGTTCCTGCCTTCGGCCGGCATGCCGATGTTCGCGGCGGGTGTAGCGGGGGGCATGTCGATCGCCATCTACACGCTGGCGCTGCATCTGTTCTTTGGTCTGGTGCTGGGGGAATCCTATCACCTGCTGCTGCACTTCCTGCCGAGCGAAGTGGACGAAAACGCCTAAGGGCATGGCCGGATTTCGGTGCGCGCGGAGCTGCGGCTTCGTGTGTGCCGTTTCTTGTCCGCCCCCAATTGCTGGCGCTAGGATCGCCGCAGAAGCGGGGGGACAGCCATGGCGCGATACCGCAGGACGATAAGCGCGATCCTTTTAGTCGGCGGCATGGCGGGCTGCGCCTCGCACGCACCGCCGCTTGCTGCAGATCACACCGCGGTCGTCCGCGGCCGTCAAACAGCCGGACTGAGCCCCGCCGAAGCGACGAGAACCGTTCTCGTCGGGGCGGCGCGTCTCACCGTCGATCACGGCTTTCAGTACTTCCGGATCGTTCGAGCAGGTTATGGCGGCGCGATCAGTCCGGGCACCGACGTGACGATCAGGCTCTTCCTCAAGGACGAGGTCCGCGAGGGCACGCCCGGAGTCTGGGATGCGCAGAAAATTCTGCTCACCGGCGTTCCGCCATCCGCCGTCGCCACGGCTCGCGCGCCGGCGCGATAACGATCCCACTCAATCGTTGGCGAGATAGGAGACGACCGCATCGATCTCCTGGTCGGTCATGTCCCTGGTGTTCGCGTGCATGACTTCGTTCTCGCGCAGACGCGCACGGAACGCCTCGAGCTGATGCTTCAGATAATCCGCGTGCTGGCCGGCGATGCGCGGCGCCTCGTCGCCGCCTTCCCCGTGATCGCCATGGCAAGCCTGACACGGCGGCACGTGATCCGCCTCGACGCCGTTGAAATAGATCGTCTTGCCCTGCGCCGCGAGCGCGCCGCCGGTCTGCGGCAGGGTGGGCTTCTGCGATGCGTAATATTTGGCTATGTCCGCGACCAGCGCATCGTCGAGCTGCGCGGCCATGCCCCACATATATGCCATCGCATGGGGATCGCTGCGACTGTGCTCGCGAAAATTCTTCAGCTGCGCGACGATGTATTTGGCCTGCTGTCCGTTCAGGCGCGGAAACGTTCCCGATGCGCTGTTGCCCTGGGGCCCGTGACAGGTCTGGCAGACGGTTGTCACCTTGCGGATCGTCTCGGCCGAGACTCCCTGGTCCTGCGCCAGTGCGCCCGACGCTGCGAGGCCGAGAAGCGGCAGGAACAACCAGGTCCACTTTGCTTGCATGATCCGCTCCCTAGTAGGCGATCCAGAGATAGCCAAACAGCATATTGTTGTCTGAGGCATTACGGCCGGCGCCGTCATAATTCGACGTGGCGCCATTGAATTTGAAATAGGCGGTGTATTGCAGGCCGACCTTGACGTTCAGCCAGGGCACGTAATCGATCTCGAAATTGCCCCAGCTGCTGTCAGGCTTGCCGTTGGCGCTGCCGATATAGGTTGCGTCCGTCGAGCCCGAGAGATTGAAGAATCCGATCGTGGCGCCGAACCGCCTGCGCCAATAATAGCTCCCCACAAGGCTTTCCAGATTGGTGCTGTCGGACAGGTTGTCCGCATTCATGGCGGCGAGGCTTGCACCCAGATGCTGCTTCTCGTGCGTCCAGCGCGCCGTCACCGTCACCTGCATATCGTCATCGATATATTGATATTGGGAATCTGCGCCGACATCGAGGAAGTGATCGGTCGGCGCATTCTGGAGCGAAAGGTTGATCGCGTTGCCGGCCGGCGTCGTCGGATTCTCAAGCGACGCAGCAAGGCCAAATGTCCCGACCTCCCACGAATTCTTGCCCCAGTCGTCTTCATAGGCGAGCCGCCAGTAGGGCGCGACACCGGAAATGATGTTGTTGGTCGTATCGCCGTTGTTGGCGACGGAGGCGCCCTGCAATGCCGAGCGATAGACGCCCGCTTCGGCATAGATCGACTGGTCGATGAAGGTGTATGCGCTGAGACCAGCGACGACCTGCGCCATCAGGCCCTCGATCTGCGGGGTAGCCGCGGGTGTCTGCACCACGGGCGAGGTCAGGAACGGCTGGCCCCAGGCGGGCGTGCTGTTCCAGAGATCCTGCACGGTCGGATTGTTGTTGAGACTCAGGCCGTAGACGACGTTGTGGCCTTCCAGCTGCACGACATCGGCGAAGCGTATGTCCGTATTGTCCATGCCGAACGTGCCGCTCTGGTCGTCATAGGTGGCCTGCACATAGGCTCCGAGATTGTCCGAAATGCGCCCGGCGTAGAAGATGCTGAGCTGTTGCGGGAAATCGGTCGAGGTCTTGCTCGAATTCGCGTCGTTGGCCTTGGCCGCGAAGCTCTCCGAGCCGATCAGCATGATGGAAATGGGCGGCAGATCGCTCAAGGACAGCGTGCTCTGCTTCAAAAGATCGATGTCGGAGACTTTTTTCGTATTGAAGAGCGTATAACCGCCGGCCTTGAAGGAGCGGCCGAACGGCGTCAACTGCGGGAAAACCGTATGACAGGCTTCGCAGGCGAGGCCCGTCTGACGCGCAAAGCTGGGAACTGCATGGGCGGTGCCGGGCGCGATCAGGGCCGCCAGCATCGCGCCGAATACAAGCTGCCGTACCGTGATTGCACGAAGAAAGCCATTGAGCATCGACGCCCCCCATCAAAGTGCTGATACGCAGCTTTATTTGGACCGCGGCCGCACACATTGATCTGAGACAATCGCCCGGCGCCGGGACTATGCTCCATTTGATCGGCCGCCGCGCGGCAGGTGCGCGAACTTTTTGTGGAGGGCTTCTATGTCGAGCGAAATCAAAGACTTCTCGCGACGTCAGCTGTTTCGGGGCGCTGCAGTCTGCCTTGCAGGCGCGGCCGTGCTGGCGAGCACGGATGCCGAAGCCAAGATGGCGCAGAAAGCCGCCGGCTATCAGGAGACGCCGGCCAAGGACGGCTCTGATTGCGCCAATTGCGCGCTCTTCAAAGCGCCCTCGTCATGCACACTCGTCGACGGCACCATCAGCCCCAACGGCTGGTGTCGCTTTTACGCCAAGAAAAGCTGAGCGCTATTCGTCTCTGATCCATGTCGCCGTGCGGCCGATCAGCGAAATGCCGATATAGCCGCGCACGAGAAGCTTTTTGCCGCCGTCGTCAAGGCGCAGTTCGGAGCTGTAGACGTTGCCGGAGCGCGGATCGAGGATTGTGCCGCCGTCCCACTCGTCGCCGTCGCGCTTGAACCCTTTCAGGATCATCATGCCCATGATGCGCTGGTTCTTTTCCGGGCCCTCGCATTTCTTGCAAACGGGATCGGTGGGATCGCCAGGCTTCGGAATAATTTTGATGATGCGGCCAGTGAGTTCGTCGCCCGACTGGACGATCTCGATCAGGCCGGTCTGCTCGCCCGTTTTGTTGTCGATGGTACGCCAGCGGCCGATCGGGGAAGGATCGGCGGCGAAGGCGCCTTGCGCGCAGAGAACAGCCAAGGCAGTCACGGTTACGAGTTTCACGGAGATGCGCTCCCGAATTGGAAACTCCTATTTGGACAGCGCCGTGCGGATTTGCAACGTGGGCTCGCGCGTCAGGTCCACCAGGCCGGCGACCAGGGCCAGAACACCATAGGCGAAGAGAGCGGTCCGGGCTTCGGCCTGAGGCGAAACAGGCTCCGGACCGAAGGCCGCATAAATTTCCAAGCCTGCCATCAAGGCAATGAACACCCAGAACACGACATTCCCGTAGGTCCGCGCCGGAACGGTGCGCGCATAGAACCAGGCGCCGATGAGGAGCGATATAAGCTCGAGCGGCAGGCTGATCCAGATCCAGCGCCACAATCCAAATCCGACTTTCACGCCGTCATAGATCCAGAGATCGGGCCTGTGCACGACGAGATCGAGCAGCCAGTGCGAGAAAACGCAAAATCCGACGATGAAAAACACGGCGCGCCTGTTCTCGTGCATGAGGGTCGCTACGACGGCGCCCAGAAAGACCGACAGCGCGAGCGCGCCGGCGAGACCGTGCGTATAGGGCATGTAATAAAGATCGAGCGCGCTTCCTTCCATCAGTCCGGGCACGATGCGGACTTTTTCGATTCCGAGGAGCACGAGGATGGACCAGACGACATCCATCCATTGCACAGCGATGAACAGAATCCAGAGTGGGACTTGCCGGACGGCGGCCTTGGCGCCGAGCGCGGGTCCGTAATGTCCGATGAACATGCGATGTGTCCTCCTCGTCGGGTCTCGTCGATGCGTGGCGAATGGTAAGTGAATCGTGAGTAGTAGCCGGCAGCGGGCGCCAGTCGCTGCCCACAACTCGTCAGTGACTTACGCAAATTGTTTGCGGGATTTTCCCATTGCGCCCAAATGCGTGTCGGAAAAACCGGTCGCATATTTGAGGCCGTAGCCGAGCGCGCGATCGAAGCCGATATGGGCGAACCAGATGAGCGCGATGGCAACCAACGGCGTCGCGCTCTCCGGCAACAGCGGCGACGCGAGCGCAAGCGCGATCGGTCCCGCCGTCGAATGCATGGCGTTGTAGGCGATGGCGCCGATGCGCGGGCCGAAGATGAAGGCAATGAAGGTCAGGTCCGGCACGAGGATCAGCGCGAAAAACAGCCGCCAGGATGCGCCGCTATGCGCATAGATGAGGAGCGCCGCCGTAAACAGCATCAGTCCTTCGAGGCGCAGCAGGGCTCGCACGCCGCCTGTGGCACCGGTCGTGGGATAATCGCTCATGGAAGTCTCCGGTGGTTCGACACCGGAATGATGGAGGCTCACTGTCTAAACGGGAATTGCAGAAAGCCGGCTAGTTGCTATACAAAATCGTATGGCAGGCGCCCCGCCCGGCTGGGATCTCTACCGTTCGTTTCTCGCCGTGCTGCGGCAGGGAAGCCTTTCGGCCGCAGCCCGCGCGCTCGATCTCACCCAGCCGACCCTCGGGCGGCACGTCCAGGAGCTTGAGGCGTCGCTTGGACAAACTTTGTTCACGCGCTCGCAGGCCGGTCTTCTGCCGACGCGCGCGGCGCTGCAGCTGCAGCCGCATGCGGAAGCGATGGCGTCGGCGGCGTCGGCGCTGCTGCGCGCCGCGTCGGGCGCGCTGGACGAACCCGAAGGCAGCGTGCGCCTCACGGCCAGCGAAGTGGTGGGTGTGGAAGTGCTGCCGCCGATCCTGGCGGCATTCCGGGAGCTGCATCCGAAAATCGTCATCGAGCTTTCGCTGTCCAATCTCAACCAGGATCTGTTGCGCCGTGATGCCGACATCGCCGTGCGCATGGCGCGGCCGACGCAAAGCGCATTGCTGGCAAAAAAGATCGGAACCGTGCCGGTGGGGCTTTTTGCCCACCGCCGCTATATCGCCTGCCACGGAATGCCCAGTTCGATCGAGGATCTCGCGCGCAGCCATACGATCATCGGTTTCGATGCCGATGCTGCGGCCGTCCGCACTGTCCGCCAGACGGGACTTCCGATCACCCGCGATCTCTTTGCCTTCCGCAGCGACAGCGATCATGCCCAGCTCGCTGCCTTGCGTTCCGGTTTCGGCATTGGCGGTTGCCAGAAACGTGTTGCGGCGCGCGATTCCGATCTCGTGCCGGTGCTGGTGGACGCCTTCCGGTATGCGCTCGAAATGTGGCTCGTCATGCATGAGGACCTTCGGGCCAGCCGCCGGGTTCGGCTTCTTTATGACCATCTGGCAGAGCAGCTCTCGGCCTATGTTGGCGAGCCCGCGCCGACACCCGTACAAGCCACTGAAACTACAAGGAAAACGCCGCGCCGAAAGAGACGGGGCCGGGGGTAGACAGGCGCGTCCGACTGTCCTATACCCGCCCACCTTTCGCCGGACGGGAAGTCTTCTTCCCAAGTGGTGTCGCGGGGTGGAGCAGCCCGGTAGCTCGTCAGGCTCATAACCTGAAGGTCCTAGGTTCAAATCCTAGCCCCGCAACCAACCCGCTTCGCGGATCGTCTTCGCGAAAACGCCGGCTCCAATTCAAACCCTACTTCGCCAAACACCCCAGGCCGACCAGCGTCTCGTGTACGGCGACGTCGAGCGGGGTATGCGGCTCCGCACCCAGCGCCCTCTTCAGGCGTGCATTGTCCATCCGGATCGGCAGCGTCCAGAGATAGCGCATCTCCAGCAACTCGCGGAACACTGGCACGAAGGGCGACAGCATCCGCATCAGCATCCATGGCATCTTGCGGACTTTGAGCTTCGGATTGGCTACGGCTCTGCGGATCGCCCCGATCATCTCCGTGCCGTCTGCGTCCCAGTGTCCGTCCATGTGAAACATCGCGAAAGACTCGAGCGCCGCGGGCTTCTGAAGAAGCTGCACCATCGTTTCCGCCACATCGGGAAGATAGGCCCATTGATGGCCGATGCCGCGCCGGCCCGGATAGGTGATGGCCGCCACGGTTTTTTTCGGCGTCACCAGGCCTTGCGAAAACCAGTTGTTGGCCGCATTGGGACCGAAGAAGTCGCCGGCGCGAACGATGAGAACGGGCGTGCCGGCATCCGCCGCCGCGCGCAAACGGCGCTCCATCTCGACGCGGATGCGTCCCTTGCGCGTAACCGGATTTTGCGGGGAGTCCTCGCGCAGGCTCGGAAACGCATCGGGTCCGAAATTGTAGACCGTGCCCGGCAGGACGATCCGCGCGCCATGGCCGCGCGCCGCTGCGATCGTGTTGTCGATCATCGGCAGGACGAGCTTGCCCCAATTGCGATAGCCCGGCGGGTTGACCGCATGGACGATGACGGACACGCCGCGCGCCGCGGCAGCAACATCGGCGGCCTTCATCGCATCGCCGCGATGCCAGATCAGCCGCGAATCCTTTTGCGCGATGCGCCTCGGATCGCGATGAAGCGCATGCACCGTCCAGCCCCGCGCCACGAGGCGCCGCGCCACCTCGCCACCGATGCCGCCGCTCGCCCCAAGAACCACAGCCGTTTGGTCGTTCGTCATAGGAAACACCATGATTTCGAACGAGGCCATTCTGGAGAATTCGGCCGATCCACGAAATTGCATAAATAAGTGGGGCATCTATACTCAAATAGATGAACGCGCCGGACTGGAACCTCTATCGCAGCTTTCTCGCCGTCCTCGAGGAGGGATCGCTGTCCGGCGCGGCGCGATCGCTGGCGCTCACGCAGCCGACACTCACGCGCCACATCGAAGCGCTCGAACAGGCCGTCGGCTTCGAGCTGTTCACACGCTCGCGCCACGGGCTGGCCCCCACCGAAGGCGCGCTCGAACTCAAACCCTATGCCGAAACGCTCGCGGCTACGACCGCTGCAGCCATGCGTCTTGCATCCGGGCAGGGGCGAGCCGTCCGCGGCACGGTTCGCATCACCGCCAGCGAAATCATGGGTGCGGAAGTTCTCCCCCCGATCCTCAAATCACTGCGCGAGCAACATCCCGAGCTCGAAATCGAGCTCGTGCTGTCGAATGTGGTCGACAATCTCCTGCGGCGCGATGCCGATATCGCCGTGCGCAATGCGGAACCTGTGCAACAAGCGCTCGTCGTCAAGCGGCTCGGCACGATCACGCTCGGCCTTCATGCGCATCGCCACTATCTCGAACGCGCAGGCATGCCGCGCACTCTCAAGGAGCTTCAGCAGCACACGCTGATCGGATTCGATCGCGAAACGCCGCAGATCCGCAGCATGCGCGAACGCGTCCCCGGCTTCGAACAATTCCGCTTTGCCTTCAGGACCGATAGCGATATCGGCCAGTTGATGGCGATCAGAGCCGGATTCGGCATCGGCATCTGCCAGATGGCGCTGGCGCGACGGGAGCCGGAGTTGAAGCGCGTGATGCCGGCGGCCTTTGCGCTCAGACTGGGCCTGTGGCTTGCCATGCATGAAGATTTGCGTTCGACGCCGCGCTGCCGCGCCGTCTTCGACGGCTTGGCTGCCGGCCTGAAGACGCATGTGGATCGGGCCTAATGGCTTGTTAAGCCTGCTTGCGATCGCGGTGCCGCCAGACGCAGCGCGTCGCCGGCAGGCGCACCGTCGCGGTCGTGCCGCGGCCCAGCGCGCTCGTGAACTCGAACGTTCCGCCATGGGCTTCGGTCAGACGCCGCGCAAGCGGCAGGCCGAGGCCGGCGCCTTCGGACGTCGCAATCAGCGGATTGTCGACGCGCACGAACGGTTCCAGACACTTCTCAATGTTTTCCGGTGCGATGCCGACGCCGTTGTCGGCGATCGCTATGGCCAGGCCGTTGTTCTGGCAGGCGACCGTGACCTGGATGCGTCCGCCTTCGCGCGTGTATTTGACCGCGTTGGTCAAAAGATTGAGAAGCGCCTGCCGCAGCTTTATCCGGTCCGCGATGACGAGCGGCAGAAACGTTTCCGATCGTGTCTCAAGGGTCAGATGCTTCGCCGACGCGGACTCTCTGATCTTCGCGAGGCATTCCTCGACGAGCGCCATGGGCGCGATCTCGTTGTCGTCGATAGCCAGTTCGCCCGCTTCCGCGCGCGAGACATCGAGGATCGTGTCGACCAGGTCGAGAAGATGGCGCCCGCTGTCGTGGATGTGGACGGAATAGTCGCGGTAGCGATCCGATATCGGACCGAAGATCTGATCGCGCATCATCTGTGAAAAGCCCATGATGGCGTTCAAGGGCGTGCGCAATTCGTGGCTCAAATGCGCGAGCGTGTTCCACTTCGAGCGCTTGGCTTCGGCGGTGGCGACGTTGGCGCGGGTCAGGTTCTCCGCGAGGGTCTCGTTCTGCGCCTGCAGGCGGAACGCCGTCACGACCTGCCGGTTGTAGGCGCGCGCGTTGACGCCGATGACCAGCACGTAGAGCGGCACAAGCAGCGCCATCATATGGGCCTCGACTTCGGGGCGCCGGAAGAGAACGATCGCGAGCGGGATCGTCGAGGCGAGGCAATAGCCGAAAAAGGCGGGAAGATAGGGACCGATGCCGCTGATGCAGGCGGCATTGCAGGCCAGCACCATGATCGCGAAGACCATCATCTTGCCTTCGCCGAGCTGGGCCCCGAAGGCCAGTGCTCCTCCGCCCCAAAGCGCACCGATGAGTGCCGCGAAAGATGCGTGGACGAGGAGACGCTCGGCGGGGTCGGCAATCTTGAAGCGCGCCGGAATCGCATCCCTCATGAAAGCGACCAACGCGCCCAGAACCACGGTCGCTGTGCCGACCCAGAAGGCGAGCGGGACAGCGCCCACCTCATTTCGGATAACGAGAGCGAACGCGATGAGGGCCGGCAAATTGGCCGCGGCACTCGGTACGGCGCCGTTCAGGGCCTCGCATTGAAGCCTCTTGACGCGGTCCTCGACGCGCGCGTCGGCGGCGGACTCGGACGCCACGTGCCGTTCGGAGTCCTGCAAGATCAAGGAACACGCCCCTTCGCCGAATTGCACAAATTTGCGTCAATTTCTCTGAATTATCGGTGAAGCGCCCATTTGGGTTAGTCCCGGCAGCGGCCATGCGCCTCTCTGGTCGAGAGCGGCCCGGCCTTCACTGAGGCGGCTCATCCACAGGCCGCACTTGCAAATCATTCGCAACTTGCTTTACGTCAACGCCCTGGACCGGACGGGCGTTTATCCCCGCGGCAGAAGAGGGAATCCGAGTGAGCGTTCAGTCCGCCGCCCTGACGAAATTATCGTTCGGCCGCATCCTCGCAGTGACCGGCACGGGCATTGTCGTCATGCTGGCCGACACCGATGCGGGCTCGATCATCACCGCTGCCCAGAGCGGCGCCCAGCGCGGTTACCAGCTGCTGCTTCTCCAGTTCCTCCTGATCCCGGTCCTGTTCGTCGTGCAGGAGCTGACTGTCCGCCTCGGCGCCGTCACAAGCCGCGGGCATGGCGAACTTATCCGCGAGCGCTTTGGACGCGGCTGGGCGTGGCTGTCGGTGTCGACACTTGCGGTTGCCTGCATCGGCGCACTGATCTCGGAGCTGAGCGGCCTTGCTGGCGTTGGTCAGATGTTTGGCGTTCCGGCCTGGACGACGGTGTTGCTGGTCATCACAGGGCTCGTGGTCATGGTCTGGACAGGCTCGTATCGCTCGGTCGAGCGGATCGCGATGATCTTCGGCGCGCTGGAGCTGCTCTTCATCTGGATTGCCTGGCGCGCCAATCCCGATCCGCGCGGGCTTTTGGCGGGCATGACGCGCATGCCGCTGTCCGACCCCGGCTATCTGTATCTCGCGACTGCCAATATCGGTGCGGTGATCATGCCGTGGATGATCTTCTACCAGCAGTCCGCGGTGGTCGAAAAGCAGCTGGGGCCGCGCGATCTTCGCGTGCTGCGCTGGGAAACCGCCGGCGGCGCGGTCATCGCGCAGATGGTCATGATCGGCGTGCTGATCTCAACGGCCGCAACGATCGGCCGGACCAATCCCAATGCGCCGCTCAACACCGTGAAGCAGATCTCCGACGCGATCACGCCGTTTCTTGGCAACGATGTCGGGCGGCTTGTTTTTGCCGTCGGTTTGAGCGGCGCGGCTATCGTGGCGACGATCGTGGTCTCGCTGACGGCGGCGTGGGGCGTCGGCGAAGTCGCGGGCTATCGCCGCTCCCTGACGGATCATCCGCGCGAGGCGCCCTGGTTCTACGGCATCTTCACGGTCTGCCTGATCGCGGCCGGCGTGCTGGTCGCGTCCGGCGCCGACCTCGTCAAGCTCAGCGTCGGCGTACAGGTGCTGAACGCGCTGCTTCTTCCGATCGTCCTGGGCTTTCTTTACGCGCTCGCGATCCGGGCGCTGCCCGAGCCTTATCGGCTCAAAGGCGTCTATGCCTTCGTCGTCGGCGCGGTCTGCTTCGTGACCGCGGGTTTCGGCGTTTATGCGGGGCTCACGGGCGCGGTTTGAAGCTTGGCGCTTTTCCTGTCATCGATACCCTGTCGCCGCTTATCTCCTGTCGCAGGCAGAGTAAAAACAGCGCCTTTGTTGCGTGCCTTTTCATGCCGCGGCGCATCCTTGACGGCCTCCGCGACAGACAGATATCAGCGGTTCCAACGGGGAATATTTGGAACGATTTTCCATGAAAAACGAACAGCGCCTCAGCCTGCATATTCCCGAGCCCGCCCACCGGCCTGGCGACAAACCCGATTTCAGCGATCTGCAGATTCCGGAAGCCGGCTCGGTGAGGCGGCCCGATATCGGCGCGCGGCCGCGCGAGATCAGCGACCTCGCATATGCGCTCATCCGCGTGCTCGACAACGACGGCAATGCTGTCGGTCAGTGGAATCCGAAGCTTGCGCCCGACACGCTGAAGCGTGGACTTCGTCTCATGATGCTGGTGCGCGCCTATGACGACCGCATGTATCGCGCACAGCGTCAGGGCAAGACGTCGTTCTATATGAAGTGTACCGGCGAAGAAGCGGTGGCAATCGCACAGGGCTCTGCGCTCGACGAAAACGACATGTGCTTCCCGAGCTATCGTCAGCAGGGTCTTCTGCTTCTGCGCGGCTATCCGCTCTTCGACATGATGTGCCAAGTCTATTCGAACGAGAAGGACCCGCTCAAAGGCCGACAGCTGCCGATCATGTACTCAAGCAAAGAAAAGGGATTTTTCTCCATCTCCGGCAATCTCGGCACCCAGTTCAGCCAGGCCGTCGGCTGGGCGATGGCGTCGGCCTACAAAGGCGACACGCGCATCGCTTCGACCTGGATCGGCGAAGGCTCAACGGCGGAAGGCGATTTCCATCACGCGCTGACGTTTGCGTCGGTCTATCGCGCGCCGGTGATCCTCAACGTCGTCAACAATCAATGGGCGATCTCGAGTTTCCAGGGCATCGCCGGCGGCGAACAGTCGACCTTTGCATCGCGCGCCATCGGTTATGGCCTCCCGGGCCTGCGCGTCGACGGCAATGATTTCCTCGCAGTCTATGCGGCGACGCAGTGGGCGGCGGAACGCGCGCGCGCCAATCTCGGCGCGACGCTGATCGAACTCTACACCTATCGGATGGAAGGACATTCCACGAGCGACGATCCGAGCCGCTATCGGCCCTCGGAAGAACCGATCGAATGGCCGCTCGGCGATCCCATCAAACGCCTCAAGACGCATCTGATCGGGCTCGGCGTCTGGACTGAGAAAGAACACGAAGAACTGCATAAGGACGTCGTCGAGGAGGTCCGTGCCGTGAACAAGGAAGCCGAAGCGCACGGCACGCTCGGGCAGGGGCAGCTTCCGAGCGCCAAGACGATGTTCGAGGATGTGTTCCGCGAGATGCCTTGGAACCTGCGCCGCCAGCGTCAGGAAATGGGAGTCTGATCATGGCGACGATGAACATGATCCAGGCGCTCAACTCGGCGATGGATGTGATGCTGGCGAAGGATCCCAACGTGCTCGTGTTCGGCGAGGATGTCGGCTATTTCGGTGGCGTTTTCCGGGCGACGGAAGGCCTGCAGAAAAAATACGGAGTCACACGCTGCTTCGACACGCCGATCGGCGAAGGTGGCATCGTAGCGATCGCCATCGGCATGGGCGCCTATGGCCTCAGACCGTGCGTCGAAATCCAGTTCGCCGATTACATCTATCCCGCATTCGACCAGATCGTCTCGGAAGCGGCGCGGCTGCGCTATCGCTCGGCGGGGGATTTCAATGCGCCGATCACGCTGCGCACGCCTTACGGCGGCGGCATCTTCGGCGGGCAGACGCACAGCCAAAGCCCCGAAGCGCTATTCACGCATGTCGCCGGCATCAAGACAGTGATCCCGTCGACGCCGTATGACGCGAAAGGTCTTCTCATCAGCGCCATCGAAGACGATGATCCGGTGATCTTCCTCGAGCCCAAGCGCATCTATAACGGCCCGTTCGACGGCCACCACGACAAGCCCGTGCTGCCCTGGTCGAAGCATCCCGCCAGCGACGTTCCAGACGGCCACTACAAAGTGCCGCTGGGCGTGGCCGAGATCGTCCGCGCCGGCGAGGCCGTGACCGTTCTCGCTTACGGCACGATGGTTCATGTCGCGCTCGCCGCGGCCGAAGACAGCGGCATCGATGCGGAAGTGATCGATCTGAGGACACTGGTACCACTCGACATCGATACGATCGTGAACTCTGTCGAGAAGACGGGCCGCTGCGTGATAGTGCACGAAGCCACCCGCACCAGCGGCTACGGCGCGGAGCTTTCGGCGCTGGT
The DNA here is from genome assembly GCA_035524575.1 of Rhizomicrobium sp. Classification (GTDB taxonomy): domain Bacteria; phylum Pseudomonadota; class Alphaproteobacteria; order Micropepsales; family Micropepsaceae; genus Rhizomicrobium. The sequence continues at coordinate 15,907 of DATKON010000187.1, read as the reverse complement.
GCAGGAGAACTGCTTCTATCATCTCGAGGCGCCGATCGAACGAGTGGCCGGATGGGACACGCCCTATCCGCACGCCTTCGAATGGCAGTACTTTCCGGGGCCGGGCCGAGTCGCGGCCGCGATGAAGCGTGCGGTGGAGGGTTGATATGGGCCGTTACGTCTTCAAGCTTCCCGATGTCGGCGAAGGCACCGCCGAAGCGGAAATCGTCGCCTGGCACGTCGCTGTCGGCGACCACGTGCATGAGGACCAGAACCTCGTCGATGTGATGACCGACAAGGCGACCGTCGAGATGACGTCGCCGGTTTCCGGCAAGGTGATCTCGCTCAACGGCAACCCGGGCGACATGGCCGCCGTCGGCGCGCCGCTGGTCGAGCTCGAGATCGAAGGCGCCGGCAATGTGAAGGCCAACGGACACGAGGCCGCCGCAAAAGCCGCACCGAAGCCCGCGCCCGCTGAGCCGGCAAAAGCACCGCTTGCCAAAGCCGAAGAGCCGAAAAAGCAAGCTGCCGCGAAGACGGAAACGCGCCCTGCAACGGTGGCGCGGGTGCCTGGCACCAAGCCGCTGGCTTCGCCGTCGGTGCGCGCGCGCGCGGACGAGCTCGGCATCAAGCTGCAATTCGTACCCGGAACGGGTCCGGCGGGCCGCATCAGCCACGCCGATCTCGATGCCTATGCTCTGGCCGGCGGCGGTGGGGCTGGCGGCATTCCTTCGCCGATCCGTACCTATGCGAAACGCGACGGCGTCGATGAGATCAAGGTCATCGGTCTCAGGCGCAAGATCGCCGAGAAGATGCAGGAATCGAAGCGCCGCATTCCGCACTTCGCCTATGTCGAAGAGATCGATATGACGGAGTTGGAGTCCCTGCGCGCGCATTTGAACGCGATCAGAAGGCCTGAGCAGCCGAAGCTGACTCTGCTGCCGTTCCTGATGCGCGGCCTCGTGAAGCTTCTCCCGCACTATCCGCAGATCAATGCGCGCTTCGACGACGAAGCGGGCGTGGTGCATCGCTCCCATGCCGTCCATATCGGCATCGCGACGCAAACCGCGAACGGACTGATCGTGCCGGTCGTGCGGCACGCCGAAGCGCGAGACATTTGGGACAGCGCCGCGGAAGTGGCGCGTGTCGCCGCGGCCGCGCGCGAAAACAAGGCGACCAAAGACGAATTGTCGGGCTCGACCGTTACGATCACGAGCCTCGGCCCCCTGGGCGGGCTCGTGACGACGCCGGTCATCAATCATCCCGAAGTCGCCATCATCGGCCCCAACGCCATTGTCGAGCGGCCTGTCGTGCAGGACGGCCAGATCGTCGTGCGCAAGATGATGAACCTGTCCTCTTCGTTCGATCATCGCGTGGTCGACGGCTACGACGCGGCGGAATTTATCCAGAAGCTGAAAGGCCTCCTGGAGCATCCCGCGACGCTGTTCATGGATTGAGAAAGTAGCGAGTGGTGAGTAATCAGTAGTCAGTGGTGCGTGGTGAACCCTGTATTCCACTAACTACGCACCACTCACTATTCACCGCTGCATTGATGGACCAATCATGTCTGAACGCATCAACACCAAAGTCCTCGTTATTGGCGGTGGTCCCGGCGGCTATGTGGCCGCTATCCGCGCCGGCCAGCTCGGTCTCGACACGACCATCGTCGAATCCGACAAACTCGGCGGCACCTGTCTGATCCGCGGCTGCATTCCCTCCAAAGCCATGATCCATGTCGCCGCCGAGTTCGAGGCGATGGCGAAAGCCGCTTCAACCGGCCTCAACGGCATCACGCTCAAATCCTCGCCCGTGCTCGACATGGCGAAGACCGTCGAGTGGAAAGACGGCGTTGTCCGCAAGCTCAACACGGGCGTCGGCGCCTTGCTAAAACGTGCGAAAGTGCGTGTCGTGCCGGGCTGGGCGGAATTCTCCGATGCCAAGACCTGCACGGTCGCGACGAAGGACGGCAAGATCACCATCACGGCCGAGCACGTCATCCTCGCCAACGGATCCTTGCCGGTGTCGCTGCCGCATCTGCCGTTCGGCGGTCCGGTGATCTCGTCGACGGAAGCGTTGTCGCTTGAGACATTGCCGAAGAAGCTTGTCGTCGTCGGCGCAGGCTATATCGGTCTCGAGCTCGGCATCGCCTTCCGCAAGATGGGTAGCGAAGTGGCCGTCGTCGAAGCGCTGGACCGGATCCTGCCGCTCTACGACACGCAGCTGACGGAGCCGGTGCACAAATGGCTGGCGAAGCACGGCGTGACGCTCCATCTCGGCGCGAAGGCCAAAACGCTTGTCGAGAAAAAAGGTGAGGCGTCGCTGGCGATCGAGACCAAAGATGGATCGACGCTTGAACTGCCGGCGGACAAAATCCTCGTCACCGTCGGCCGCAAGCCGAATACGGAAGGCTGGGGACTCGAGAACATGGCGGTCGATATGGCGGGCCGCTTCGTCAAGGTCGACGATCAGTGTCGCACCTCGATGAAGAATGTCTGGGCCATCGGCGATCTCGTCGGTGAGCCGATGCTGGCGCACAAGGCAAGCGCGCAGGGCGAGATGGTCGCCGAGATCATTGCGGGTCACAAGCGCCGCTTCAATCCGGTCTCGATTGCGGCCGTCTGCTTCACCGAGCCTGAGATCGTCTGCGCCGGCCTTCTGCCCGATGAAGCGCCGAAGAACGACGTGATCGTCGCGCAGTTCCCGTTCGCCGCCAATGGCCGCGCGCTCAGCATGGATGCGGGGGAAGGCTTCGTGCGCGTGTTGGCGCGCGCCGACGATCACCGCGTCCTCGGCATCCAGGCCGTCGGGCAGCACGTCTCGGAGCTGTCGGCGGAGTTTGCGCACGCGCTCGAGATGGGCGCGAGGCTCGAAGACGTCGCCGGCACTATCCATGTCCATCCGACTCTGAGCGAAGCCTTCCACGAATCCGCGCTGAAGGCGCTCGGTCACGCAATCCACATTTAGACGGCGTCAGGCGGCGCAGTCGGGCTTCCGCATTTTCGGGGCCGCGGGATCGGGGAAGACGATCTCGATCGTGGTGCCTTTGCCCACCGTCGAGCGGATCTCGGCCTTGCCGCCGATCTGCTGGCCGAACGTCCGGATGAGCCGCGATCCGAGGCTGGCCCGCATGTCCGTCTCGTTAAATCCGATGCCATTGTCCTCGACTGCGAGGCGAAGCATGCCGCCGGCCGCCTCGTCGAGTACGAGGCGGATCTCGCCGGAACGATAGTCGGGAAAGCCGTGTTTGAAGGCGTTGGTGATCGCCTCGACGGCGAACAGCGACAGGATGATCGCCATATCGCTGTGCACGAAGCGCGGCACGATATCCGTCGTCACCACGATATCGCGCTCGCCGCTGAAGCCTTCGCTTGTCTGCTCGGCCAGCTGTTCCAGGAGCTTCTGGACATCGATGGTGTTCTCGTCGTCGATTTCGTAGAGGATGCGATGGACGAGGGCGAGCGCATTGATGCGCGCGCGCGTGTCGCGCAACGCCTCCTGCGCGGCGAAATCCTTCAGGCGATTGGCCTGAAGGCTCAAAAGGCTCATCACAACCTGGAGATTGTTCTTCACGCGGTGGTGAATCTCCTTGATCAGGAGACTCTTCTGTGCGACCGCCTCGCGCAGCGAACGGTCCCGGTCGGACACCGCCTCGGCCATGTCCGACATGGCGTCGCCCAGGAGCTTCAGTTCGCTCGGCGCTTCGTCCAGCGAGGGCCGGAAGGCGTAATGCCCGCTGCGATAGGCGGCGGCGACGCGCTTCAGGTAGATGATCCAGCGTGTCAGCTGGCGATCGGTCACGATCCAGATGGCGAGCGAGGTCAGAAGGATCATGAGAAGCGGCAGGAAGAAGTCGATGGCCGCGCGGCGGTAGGCCTCGCCGAAGAGCTTCGTGTCGGGCATCGCGAATCCGACATAGACATTGGGCGCCAGCAGCGTCGCCGTCGCATAGGTCCATGCCATGCCGCTCTTGTCTTCGGCGGTGCGCACTGTTGCTTCGCCGTCCGCGGGCTTGCGATGCGCGAAGATTGTGCCGGCGATGGCCGGATTGGTGGACGCGATCATATTGCCGTCACGATCGAAGATCGCCATGACGGAGCCGGCGGGAAGCCGGCTCGATTTCAGGATGCCGCTGAGCCAGCCCACGTCGATCGCGACATCGAGAGTGCCGTCGAAGCGACCGGTCTGATCGCGGATAGGGAGAAGTCCCAGAACGATCGGGCGATGCTGAACGGGACTGTGCGCCAGACCGGATACGACGAATTCGTCCTGGGTTTGCGCCAGGCCCCAGGCGGGAAGTCGGCTCGCATCGATGCCAATGCTGTTCTGCAACGCCGCGCAGACGATCCGACCATGCACATTCGTGCGCGCCATGTTGCTGAAGAACGAAATGCCGCGCATCGCGCTCGCCAGATCGGCGCCGCATTCCGCCGTGCCATCGCGAACTTGCGGCAATTGCGAGAGCGCACGCGCGACATCGCGCGCGGACGCGAGGATGTTTTCGGCCGGCGCTGCCGCGGTACGCGCGGTGGAGATCAAATGCTCGTGCAAATCCGCGACGTCGCGCCGCGCATTGGCGATGCCCTGCGCGATGCTGAGAAGCGCTGGCGGAAGCAGGACAAGACTGACCCAAAGCAGCAGCCGGAGTCTCAGTGACCGGCCGCTACTCCGAAGCACTTTTCTTGAGCTTCCCCTTTGAGGCTGTAGCTGCACCGGGCGCCAGGCGGTCGAGTTGTGCCATGATATCGACTGTCGGATCGGTTGTGTCGTTGCCTGCAGCAGCAAGCGGCTCGCTGCCTTCGAGAATGCTGATGAGAGTTTTGCGAGCGCGTGCCACGCGGCTTTTCACCGTCCCAACTGCGCAATTGCAGATTTGCGCGGCGGCCTCGTAGGAAAATCCACCCGCACCTACGAGGATCAGGGCTTCGCGTTGCTCGTCCGACAATGACGAAAGCGCGCGCGCCGTATCCGACAATTCCGCTGCCCAAGCCTGTTCTTCCGATGCACCGGGAATACGTTCGGCAGCATCCTGATCCCAGGGCGCCTGCCGCCAGGCCCTGCGGCGATCGGAATAAAACTGATTGCGCAGGATCGTGAATAGCCAGGCTTTGAGATTGGTGCCCGGCGCGAATGTGCTTCGCGACTGCCACGCCTTGACCAGCGTCTCCTGCGCGAGATCGTCAGCGATGTCGGGATTGCCGCACAGCGAGCGCGCAAATGCGCGAAGAAAAGGAATGAGTTCCAGCAGACCCGCTTTGAACTCTCCGTCCGGATCGTTCTTGGTGCGGGGCGGTTTCGCCGGTCCGGGTTGCGTGACTGTCACCGCTCCTCCGGCTCGTCGGCAGTTGTTTCCTCGTGATCGTCGATCTTCTGAAGCAGGTTCAGAAAGTCGTCGGGCACGGGTTCTTTGACGACATTGTCGTACATGCGACGGAGTTCGCGCCCGATAGCGCGTTGCCGCACACGGATGACCCGGTTTTTCTCCCGGTCGCCTTTTTGCTCGTTGCTCACCGAATTCAAGTCCCAGCCCTGCCTCTCTGCACCTACGTTTGTAGGCTAAGTTCTGCGCGAGTACGCCCTCCGGAACCCGGCGAGCACTGTCTCGGGTACCGTGCTAGGGCAAACGTGGGGGCAGCGGAAAAGTTCCTGAGCGGGGAACTTTTTTGCGGTGCAGTTGTTTCTTTGTAGTGAATTCACACAGATCGTCGAAGGAGCATTGCCCATGAGTATGTCGCGTGCGCTTGCACCGCATCTGCCCTATCTGCGGCGGTACGCCAGGGCGCTAACAGGCTCGCAGGAAAGCGGCGACGCCTATGTCCGCGCAGCACTCACGGCTCTTTTGGCCGGCGAGCAGGCCCTGGATGACGACCTTCCGCCGCGGGTGTCCCTGTATCATCTTTTCCACAGGATCTGGTCGACGGCGGGGGGCGGTCTCGAAGCGACGGCGGGATTGGCCGAAGGTTCCAAAGGCCCGGAGAGCCGACTTCTGGCGCTCTCGGGCGAGCAGCGCGCGGCATTGCTTCTGACCGCCGTGGAATCCTTCAGCCTGGACGAAGCCGGGGCCATTCTCGGCATGGTGCCGGAGAACGTCGAACGGGCGATTATCGAGGCGCAACACTCCATCGAAACCGAGCTCGCTTCGCGCGTGCTGATCATCGAGGACGAGCCGATCATCGCGCTCGATCTCGAGAATCTCATCACCGAGCTCGGCCACGAAGTCGTGGCCACCGCGGCGACCAGCGACCAAGCCGTTGAGCTGGCATTGAAAAAGAAGCCGGGCCTGATCCTGGCAGACATCAATCTGGGCGAAGGCGGCTCGGGTCTCGACGCCGTCAGCAAGATCCTCGAGGGCTTCGATATCCCGGTTATCTTCGTGACCGCCTATCCGGAAAAACTCCTCACCGGCGAGCGTCCGGAGCCGACCTACCTCATCGCCAAGCCCTTCTTGCCGGAGGCTGTCCAAGCCACCGTCGGCCAGGCGCTGTTCTTCCACCCCCTCAACCGGCGGGCTGCGGTCTGAGCCATTCAACAATTTCTAGTTGTAGTTGTGGATAATGTCCGGATTTTTGAACCTCTTGGCGAGAATCCCGCAAAAATTTGGAACTGGTTAGCAAGTGTCGCGTTCTTAAACCCGAGCGGATGTCCGGTCCGGTACGCCCCAGCCCCTTCGACACCCCGAACTGGGTGTCCGCTCAACCTCCCTCCCTCCTGAACTGCGACAAGGCACCGCCGACGGATCGGCGCGTTACCGTTTCATGGCGACCCAAAACGAAACAAAAGCCTATCCGCCTGTCCGCGGCCACCAGGAGCCCAACGAAATCGAAACGACGCGCGCACGCCAGGGCGAAGCGCCCGGCCGCGTGCGCTACGTTCTCGCCATCAGCCTGGGGCTGGTCGCGATCGCGTTTGCGATCATCTATCTGGCGAATTTCAGGCTCTAGTCCTTGGCGCGTTCGACGTAGGACCCGTCTTCCGTAAGCACGACGACGCGCGTGCCGGGAACGATATGCGTTGGCACCATGGTGCGCACGCCGTTGGAAAGCTTGGCGGGTTTGAAGGAGCCCGACGCGGTCTGGCCTTTGACGACAGGTTCCGTCTCGACGATTTCCAGCGTAACCCGCGCCGGCAGCTCGATAGAGATCGGCGTGCCGTTGTGCGTCGAAAGCCTGACCTCCATGTTCTCTTGAAGATAAGGCGCCCTGTCGGCGATCACGTCCTCCCCGACCGAGATCTGATCGAAGGTCTCGGGGTCCATGAACACGTAGTGATTGCCGTCATGATAAAGGTAATTGTAGGTGCGCTCCTCGATGAAGGCCTTCTCGAGGCTGTCCGTCGTCTTGTAGCGCTCGTTGATCTTGACGCCGTCGGAGATGCGCCGCATTTCGAGCTGGGTTACGGGCGTGCCCTTTCCCGGATGGATGTTCTCCGCGGTAAGGACCACATAAAGCTTGCCGTTCAATTCGATCACATTGCCCTTGCGGACCGTGCTCGCCATCACCGAAACCATTGCACGCACCTCGAAACTTTGGCGGGGGTCATAGCAGTGGCGCATGGCCGGGCCAAGGGGGCCCAAAGGGCGTCACCGGCAGGGGGAGCCGATACGACATGACCGACAAGCCGTCGCCCTGGTGGGCACCGCATATCCATGCCGATCGGCGCGGAATGCTGCTCGCACGCGGCCGTATCAAGCGGGCGATCCGCGACTATTTCGACCAGCGGGACTTCGTCGAGGTCGAATGCGGCGCGCTTGTCGCGTCGCCCGGCAACGAGGCGCATCTGCATGCGTTCCAGACAGACTGGATCGCCACGGGCGGCGCGCGGACACAGTTCTATCTTCATACCTCGCCCGAATTTGCCGCCAAGAAGCTCCTGGCCGCAGGGGAGCGTCGCATCTTCGAGTTCGCGCGCGTCTTCCGCAATCGCGAGCGCGGCGTGCTCCATGCCCCCGAGTTCACGATGCTCGAATGGTATCGCGCCGGCGAGGCCTATGACTCCGTGATCGACGATTGTCTTTCGGTGCTCGGATGCGCGGCCGAGACGGCAGGCATTCGCACCTTGTCCTTTCGCGGGCGCGACTGTGATCCCTATGCGCAGGCCGAACGGCTTTCCGTGGCGGAAGCCTTCAGCCGCCATGCACATGTCGATCTTCTGGCGACGCTGTCGTCCGAAGGCATGGGCTCGCGCGAGGCGCTGGCCCGCGCCGCGGTCAAAGCCGGCCATCCGATCGCCGACAACGACAACTGGGCGGACATCTTCAGCAAGATCCTCGTGTCCGCGGTCGAGCCCATGCTCGGCATCGGAAGACCCACGATCCTTTACGAGTATCCCCGCTGCGAGGCGGCGCTGGCGCGCGCCGCGGCGCACGATCCGCGCGTGGTCGAGCGCTTCGAGCTCTATGCCTGCGGCGTCGAGCTTGCCAACGGCTTCGGCGAATTGACGGATGCGGTGGAACAGCACAAACGCTTCGTCGCGGAGATGGACGAAAAGGACCGCGTCTATGGCGAACGCTATCCGATCGACGAAGATTTTCTCGAAGCGCTCGCGATAATGCCCGATGCGAGCGGCGTAGCGCTGGGCTTCGATCGCCTGGTGATGCTGTCAACCGGTGCGCGCAAGATCGACGACGTCCTCTGGACGCCGACGGGCTGAACGCTGCGCCATATCCTGCTCGCGCATGGCCCGTGCGATGTGGTCGCCGGCGCGCAGCGCCAGCGCGATCACCGTCAGCGTCGTGTTCACGCAGCCGGCGGAGGGCAGGATCGACTGGTCCACGACGTATAGTCCCGAAACACCGTGCACCTGGCAGTCGGGATCGCAGACGGACGAAGCGGGATCCGCGCCAAAGCACGCGGTCCCGGCATCGTGCCAGAGATAGGGCGCGCGGGCGCGGGCGACCACCGGATAGCCGGCGCGCCGGAATGCCTCGACGGCCACGCCGCGCAATTTGGCGAAGGTCGTGAGATTGTGCGTCGGCTCGATTTTCGCAACGATCTCGTCGCCCTGAAAGACGACGCCGGAGTGCCATGTCGGCAGCGCCTCGGTCGCATAGAAGAAGGCGAGGCTGCGCTCGCCGATGAAACGGATGATCGGACGCAGGAATGGCGGCGCCTGTCGCCAGAACGGCATCCGCCCGACCGCCTGGATGATTCCCAGCGGGCCATCCGCGTCCTCATGAAAGGCGTTGATGGCCATCGTCTTGGAATGGACGTCGCGGAGCTTGCGCGCGCTGACCAGCGGAAACACATGACCGACGGAGTGACCCGAATGGTATCGGCCCAGCGCGCCGCCCGCATTGCCGAGACCTGCTGCGTGACGATCAGTCCGCGATCGCCTGAGGATGGCGGCGGTCTCGGGAATGCCGGCCGACAGCACCACCGCGTCGGCGGTGATGCGCCGGACGCCGTCCTGATTGCGGACGACCACGGCTGTGGCGCGCCGACCATCCGGGCTGGTTTCGACTTTCAGGCATTCTGTGCGCGTCAGCAGCTGCACCTTTTTGGTCGCGAGCGCCGGTCGGAGCGCCGCGATTTCGGCATCCATCTTGGCGTCGCGCCGGCAATAATGCGCATCGCAGGTGGGGCACAGCGTGCACCGGCCCCCGGGACCGTAATCCAGCGCAAGCGGAATTGACGAGACGGCTATTCCGGCGCGCGTCAGCCGCTCCGCCATCTCCGCCACGACGGGATGATGCGGTATCGGCGGAAAGGGATACGATGAGGCATGCGGCGGCTCGCTGGGATCGCCGGCCCAGTCGCCGTGCACGCGATAAAGTTCCTCGGCGCGATCGTAGTAGGGCGCAAGGTCGGAGTAACTTACGGGCCACGCCGGCGACATGCCGTTCTCGTGCTGCACGGCGCGGAAATCGCTCTCGCGCAGACGATAAAGTGCGGCGCCGAAGAATTTCGTTAGTCCGCCAACCTGGCCGTTGCACTGATCCGGCCACACGTCATAGAGATATTTTCCGATCGGCGCGTCGGGGGCGTCGTTGTCGGTTTTGAGGAAATCGCCGCGCTCCACGACGAGGACCTGCGCGCCGCGTTTCGCCAGCTGGAAGGCGATCGAGCTTCCGCCGGCGCCGCTTCCGACAACGACGGCATCCCATCGGTCCGAGGCGGCGGCTGCTACGTGCACCATGGCCGTAGCGCCCCGCCGAAATCGTTCCATCCGCTCACACGGACTTTAATCGCGACAAGCGCCGTTGGTTGCGTCGCCGGCCCCAAGTTTGTTGTGAGGAACCGTCATTCGGACAGGAAGGCGTTCACGGCATCCATGAAGAGGTCCAGGCGGTCGTGGTGCACCCAGTGCGCGGCGCCTTCGACGTTGACGAGGCGCGCGTTGCGGAAGTGACGGATTCGGCCGTCGACCGCCGGATCGGAGGCCCATGATTCGGCGCCGCGCACGAGCAAGACAGGGCAGGCGATGCACTCCCAGATGTGCCGCTGGTCTTCGACGCCGAGTCCCCATGGGCCGCCGCCGATGCGCACGAAATTGTCGAACTTCCAGGAATAGGTGCCGTCCTCGTTCTGCAGAAGGCCGTGAACCGTCAGATGGCGCGCCTGCGCGTCGCTGAGGCGCTTGTTCTCTTCCCGCATGCGCGCGACGGCATCGTCGACGGAGGTGTATTTGCGCGGGGAGCGCGCCGTCATCTCGCGGCGGTCGGTGATCCATTTCCGCACGCGCGCCTCGATGGGCATTTCCTTGAGGCGCTTCAGCATGTCGGGCGATGGCCCGAGCCCTTCAATGGCGACGACCTTCTTTACCGTCTCGGGAAAAAGCCCCGCATAGAGAAGCGCGATCGAGCCGCCCAGCGAATGGGCGATGATCGTGACCGGTGCGTCGGCGCGTTGATGAACGAGCTGCGCCATGTCGTAGACGTAGTTGATCTCGCTGTAATTGGCGCCTTCCGCCCACTGGCTGTCGCCGTGGCCGCGCAGGTCCGGCGCGATGATGTGATAGCGGTCGCGCAAGCGCTCGGCGACCCAGTCCCAGTTGCGGCAATGATCCCGCCCGCCATGGATGAGCAGCATCGGCGGCGCCTTTTCATGGCCCCAGTCGACATAGTGGAGGCGCAGGCGCTGGGAGAAGTAGGTGTGGGAGGTGGGGCCGGGCATGCACTCGCTCAATGAGTCGGACAGATCGCTATTTCCCAATCAGCTCTACGAATCTTTTTGAGGAAGAATCGTATGTGCTTATGGGAAGCATCAATCAACGTGTGCGCAACACCAGTTACCGTCAAGCTGCCCGTCGAAAGCGGGCCAGACTTAACGTGTTCCACGTCCAACGTAGAATAGAACAGGACGTCCGTTACCACGAGCTGAGGATCGTTCGTGACGACGTGTCGTTCCCACGTCTGATTCTTTATACTGGCGACGACTTCCGCGTCGGCACAAGATCTGTCGCCGATTGTGAGCGCTTCCGCTTGATCCGTGAACAGGATCAGCAACGCAGCGGCAGCGAACCGTCTCACCGATATTCGTCGTTAAACGCCGCGAGCTTTGCGGAGCCGGGGCAGAGCTCTTTCTCGCTCAAACGATTGAGCGGCGTGTCCACGGTGTTGAGATGGTGATGCAGGTCTTCGGCGTCGTCCTCGATGTAGAGAAGGCCCGTCACCACTTCGCCCTTGGCGTGGCGGTCCTGGAGATAGGCCATCGCCTTTGCCTTGTCGTGCGGGTCGTAGGCGGGATCGAGCTTGGAGAGCTTCAAGATCGAGCCGTCGTGCTGCTCGATGGTCGTCACCGTGCCGGGCTCATAGTCGGCCTTGATCTCCGCGCGCGGCTCGATGAAATCGAGACGGTTGACCGCATCATTGTGCTCGCGGACGAATTCATAGGACTTCGTCGACTGCGGGTTGTTGTTGAACTGCACGCAAGGCGAGACGATGTCGATGAAGGCCGAGCCGCGATGGGCAACGGCGGCTTTGAGCAGCGGCACGAGCTGCTTCTTGTCGCCGGAAAAGCTGCGCGCCACGAAGGTGGCTCCCAGGATCAGGGCGAGGCCCACCATATCGATGGGGCTGTCGGAATTGACGGCGGTCTTGCTTTTCGAGCCTTTGTCGGCGGTCGCGGAGAACTGGCCCTTGGTGAGGCCGTAGACGCCGTTGTTCTCGCAGATATAGACCATGTTGATGCCGCGGCGGATGCAATGCGCGAACTGGCCGAGGCCGATGGAGGCGGAATCGCCGTCGCCGGAAACGCCGAGATAGATGAGATCGCGATTGGCGAGATTGGCGCCCGTCAGCACCGACGGCATGCGGCCGTGCACGCTGTTGAAGCCGTGGCTCTGGCCCAGGAGATAGTCCGGCGTCTTCGACGAGCAGCCGATGCCCGACAGCTTCGCCACGCGATGCGGCTCGATGGCCAGCTCGAAACAGGCCTGGATCAGCGCAGAGCTGATCGAGTCGTGCCCACAGCCGGCGCACAAGGTCGAGATCGAACCTTCGTAGTCGCGATGCGTGAAGCCCAGCGCGTTCGTCGGGATGCCCGGATGGCGCAGCTTCGGTTTGGTGATGTAGGTCATTCTGCGGCCTCTTTGCGCGCCAGCGTCATCCGCTCGGCGATCGCGTTCGTGATGAAGCGCGCCGTGATCGGCGTGCCGTCATAGTGGAGAATGGAGATGAAGCGTGCGGGATCGATCGCGCATTCGTTGACCAGCAGCTTCTGAAGCTGGGCGTCGCGGTTCTGCTCGACGATGAAGACCTGTTCATGCGCGTGGATGAATTCGACGACCTCTTCCGCGAACGGGAAGGCGCGGACACGCAGCGTGTCGAGGTGAAGGCCGTTTTCCTCCAGCGCCGCCAGCGCCTCTTCCATGGCGACGGTCGTCGAGCCGTAAAAGAGGGCGCCGAACTTCGTCTTCTCCCTGGCGTCGCGGCGCAACGGTTTCGGCACCAGCGTCTTGGCGGTCTCGATCTTGCGCAGGAGCCGCTGCATGTTGTCGACGTAGACGGGACCTTCTTCGCTGTATTTCGCGAAGCGGTCGCGGCTCGTGCCGCGCGTGAAATAGGCGCCTTTGCTCGGATGCGTGCCCGGCAGCGTGCGATAGGGAATGGCGTCGCCGTCGACATCGAGATAGCGGCCGAAGGTCTTGCCGGCTTCGAGCTCTTCCGCCGTCATGATCTTGCCGCGGTCGTAGACGCGGGAGTCGTCCCATGTCAGCGGTTCGACCAGCCAGTCGTTCATGCCGATATCGAGATCCATCATCACGAAGATCGGCGTCTGCAGCCGCTCGGCGAGATCGAAAGCCTCTGCGGCGAATTCGAACGACTCGCGCGGATCTTTCGGGAACAGAAGGATGTGCTTGGTGTCGCCGTGGCTCGCATAGGCGGCGATCAGGATGTCGGATTGCTGCGTGCGCGTGGGCATGCCCGTCGAGGGTCCTCCGCGCTGGATGTCGAACACGACGGCCGGGATTTCCGCGAAATAGGCGAGACCGAAGAATTCCTGCATCAGCGAAATGCCCGGACCCGACGTCGCCGTGAAGGCGCGCGCGCCGTTCCAGCCGGCGCCGATCACCATGCCGATGGCGGCGATCTCGTCTTCCGCCTGCACGATGGCGAACTTGTTCTTCTTCGTCTCGGGATCGACGCGGAATTTGCGGCAATGCGCGCCGAAGGCTTCCGCGAGCGATGTCGATGGCGTGATCGGATACCAGGCGGCCACCGTGGCGCCGCCATAGACGCAGCCGAGCGCCGCCGCGTCATTGCCGCCGATGAAGATGCGGTCGCCGACCTCGTCGCTCTTGACGACGTTGAGCCCGCAGGCGCCGGCGAGATGCTCCGCCGCATAATCGTAGCCGAGCCGGAAGGCCTGGACATTGGCGCCGATCAGCTTCTCCTTGCCTTCGAATTGCGCCGCGATCGCCTCTTCGACGACCACCGGCGCAATGCCGAGCAGAGAGGCCAGCGCGCCGACATACATCACGTTCTTGAACAGCTGGCGCTGGCGAGGATCCGAGTAGGTGCGATTGCAGATATCCGTCAGCGGGATGGGAATCGCGTTCACATCCTCGCGGAATTTCGACGGCGGCAGGGGCTTGGTCGAATCGTGCAGCAGATAGCCGCCCGGATCGATGGATGCGACATCCTTGTCCCAGGTCTGCGGGTTCATCGCCACCATGAGATCGACGCCGCCGCGGCGGCCGAGCCAGCCTTCGCCGGAGACGCGCACTTCGTACCAAGTGGGCAGCCCCTGAATGTTCGACGGAAAGATGTTGCGCGACGCGACGGGCACACCCGAGCGCAGGATGCATTTGGCGAACAGCTCGTTGGCGCTGGCCGAGCCCGAACCGTTGACGTTCGCGAATTTGACGACGAAATCGTTCGTCGCGGTTATCGGGCTTGGCATGATCCGGCCTGTGCAGTCTCGAGATAGAACTTCTTCATGTCCCAGGCGCCGGTGGGGCAGCGTTCGGCGCAAAGCCCGCAGTGAAGGCACATGTCCTCGTCCTTCACCATCACGCGGCCCGTCATCTTGAGCGTGTCGGAGACGTAGAGATCCTGTGTGACGTTCGGCGCCGGCGCCGTCAGATGCTGCCGCAGCTCGGATTCCTCCGCGTTCGGCGTGAAGGTGATGCAGTCCATCGGGCAGATGTCGACGCAGGCGTCGCACTCGATGCAGAGGCTCGTCGCGAACACCGTCTCGATGTCGCAGTTGAGGCAGCGCTGCGCTTCGTGGAAGCCCAGCTCCGGCGTGAAGCCGAGCTCCACCTCGAGGCGCACATCCTTCAGCGTCTTCTCTTTCGGCGCATGCGGGACCTTGAAGCGCAGATCGAGCGAGACGTCGTTGTCGTAGCTCCACTCGTGGATGCCCATCTTCTGCGACAGCAGGTTGACGTGCGGCGGCAGCCGCTTCGTCACGTCCTGGCCGTTGCACAGAAGATCGATCGACACCGCCGCTTCATGGCCGTGCGCCACGGCCCAGATGATGTTCTTGGGGCCGAACGCTGCGTCGCCGCCGAAAAAGACTTTCGGATTGGTCGACTGCATGGTGACGGGATCGACCTTCGGCATGTCCCAGCGGTCGAATTCGAGGCCGATGTCGCGCTCGATCCAGGGGAAGGCGTTTTCCTGACCGACGGCGACGAGCACGTCGTCGCATTCCATGATCACCGCCGGCTCGCCCGTCGGAACCAGATCGCGCTTGCCCTTGGCGTCGCGCACGGCCTTGACCTTCTCGAAGGCGACGCCGGTCAGCTTGCCGGCCTTGTGCAGGAATTCCTTCGGCACGAGGTAATTGTGGATCGGGATGTCCTCATGCATCGCGTCTTCCTTTTCCCAGGGAGACGCTTTCATCTCTTCGAAGCCCGACCGCACGACGACGTCGACCTTTTCGCCGCCGAGACGCCGCGAGGTGCGGCAGCAATCCATCGCGGTGTTGCCGCCGCCGAGCACGATCACGCGCTTGCCGATCTTGGTGGTGTGTCCGAAGGAGACGCTCGACAGCCAGTCGATGCCGATATGGATGTTGGCGGCTGCTTCCTTGCGGCCCGGAATGTCGAGATCGCGACCGCGCGGCGCGCCGCAGCCGACGAAGATCGCATCGTAATTCTCGGCGAGGATCGCCTTCAGGCTGTCGACTTTCTGGCCGAGCCGCAATTCCGGCTGGAGACCCAGGATGTAATCGCACTCTTCGTCGAGCACGCTTTCGGGCAGGCGGAATTTCGGGATCTGCGTGCGCATCATCCCGCCCGCGAGCTTGTCCTGGTCGTAGAGCACGACCTCATAGCCCAGCGGGAGAAGATCGCGCGCCACGGTGAGCGAGGCGGGGCCGGCGCCGATCAGCGCGATGCGCTTGCCGTTCTTCTCATGCGCCGGGACGGGCAGGCGGTCCCTGATCTCGGCCACGTCCTTGTTGTCGGCCGCGACGCGCTTGAGGCGGCAGATCGCCACCGGCTCTTTCTCGACACGGCCTCTGCGGCAGGCGGGCTCGCAGGG
>DATKON010000186.1:0-17290 GCA_035524575.1 Rhizomicrobium sp. | reverse complement strand
ACATCTTGTACAGGCGATGCACCATGTCGTCGAAGGTCATCGGCACCGGATGCTTGTTGGAGCTGAGATAAGTGATCGTGCACGCCTTCGACTGCGTGTCGTAGACCTTTTCCATATCCTGCTTCAGGAAATTGCCGTCGTAGACGATGCGCGGATCGCGCTTGTGGTAGAGATCGATCATCTCCGCCATGTCCTTGTAGAACTGCACGAAGGCCGCCTTGATGCGGGCATCGCGCGACGGCGTGGAGTAGTTTTCCCACTGGCTGTCGTTTGAGCCGTAGATGTTGTCCGGCAGGCGCGCGGGATGCGGCTTCGACGGGAACTGCTCCGCAATCGCCTGATCGACAAATTGTGCGCGGTCGTTCAAGTCGTTGCAAAGCGTCTGCATCGTCACCTTGAGCTCATAGATGGGATTGTAATCCATCTTGCCGCCGGAGATCGCCACGCGGGCGTATTCGTAGAAGCCGAGCTCCGCGCCGTTGTAGACGAAGCGCGACTTGGTCGGATCCTCGGTCGTGTTGTTCTCTGTGCCGTTGTACTGGACGAGCGAATAGTCGGGGATCTGGTCGTTCTGCGCGAACACCATATGCCCGCCGATCAAATGGCCCTGGCCGTCCTGATGCGCATTGACGAGCCGGAACGGGCGCCAGTTCTTGAAACCGCCGCCGAGCCGCGCCGGGCTCTGGCCGAACTGCGCGCCGTAGACGCTGCGCGACACCGAGAAATCGGGATGCGCATCCATGTAGTAGACGCGACCTGCATCATCGACCTTGTAGACGATGCCGACATGGCCGTTGATGTCGTAGACGATCGTGCCGGGACGGATGGAGCCGGGCTTCAGCGCCGGGGAATAGAAATCCGACAGCACACCCTTGGTGTCGCGCACATCGCTGCGATAGGTGCCGGAATAGACGCTTGCGATAACCCCGCGGACCGCCGCAGCACCGTCGATGCCGCCGCCATGGTCGATGATGTCGTGACGGCCGGTCGGATGGTTGGGCGTCTTGGTGTAGCGCAGATCGCCGCCCTTGCCGCTGATGCCGTCGACATAGCTGAACGGCAGACCGTTCTTCCACGCATAATAGGCGCGCAGGAGATAGGGAAACTTCGCGCAGTCGACGTCGATGTCGAGGAAGCGCTGATCGGTGTCGCGGTAGGGATTGGCGGCGTTGCGCAGACAGCTTTCCGATGAGCTGCAATCACTGTCACCCAGCGCCTGGAGGAAATCACCGAAGCCTTTCTCGTCGGCCGCCGTCCAATGATCCTTGGTGATGCGCCATGGCGTGGCATTGGCCGGGACGGCCGCCAGCCCCAGGACCACTGCCAGGATCACTGCAGAAGCACGCATACCACCCTCACTTGCCCGCGGGCTCCGCGGGCGTCACGCATGCCTCTTCGCAGACATGGGAATGCGCGCCGCAACCCGAAGGTTCGTGGGTGCGGCATGAGAGTCAAGAAAACACGGGGTAAGATGCTGTGAGGGAATATTCATGCGCGAAATGCGCAATGTTGACGCGGAAATTGCGTGACAATCCGTCGCTGTTCCCCTATACGAGTCGTGCTTACCCGCCTACAGAGCGGCCAGGTTCGGGGAGAGAACCAGCAAAAGGCCGGGAAACCGGCCTTTCGCATGTCTGGAGCCTTCCGGGCGGCGGCCGCTGCGTTCGGCGGACGCGCCCAAAATCAAATATCCAGGACCTTCAGCAGCACCAGCCCATAGAGGACCAGCCAGAGGGCGAAGGCCGTACCGGTCGCTATGGCAAATTTCAGGGCCAGCCGCGGCCGTACGGGCGCGCCCGGCTCCGCGCCGGCAACTATCGCCTCGCCGGTCTCCTGGGCCGTCCGGTTGCCCAGGGGCAGCACGATCTGCAGCGCCAGGTACCAGAGGATCGCGAAAGCGCCTGCGAGGACCGTCCAGTGCATCAGGCCTGCTCGAGCTCGACCAGCGTGCCGACGAAATCCTTGGGGTGGAGGAAGATCACCGGCTTGCCGTGGGCGCCGATGCGGGGCTCGCCCGTGCCCGTGATGGTGGCGCCCTCGGCCTTCATCCGGTCGCGGGCCTTATAGATGTCGTCCACCTCATAGCAGACATGGTGCATACCGCCGCCGGGGTTCTTCTCGAGGAACTTCGCGATCGGCGAGTTCTCGCCCAGGGGCTCCAGGAGCTCGATCTTGGTGTTCGGGAGCTCCACGAAGACGGTGGTCACGCCGTGGTCCGGCTGCGGCACGGGATCGGAGACCCTGGCACCCAACGTGTCGCGATAGACCTTTGCCGCCTTGGCGATGTCCCTGGTGGCGATGGCCACGTGATTGAGCCGCCCGATCATCCATCTCTCCCTGTTTCGCAGGAACCTATCTAGATCGCCCGCAGCAGCCGTTCAAACCCGGATGGCCTGGACGCGGGTCACGGGCTTCTTGCCCCAGGCCTCCTGCGCGGCGCGCCTTGCCGCACGGCGGACATTCTCGAGGAAGACGTCCTCGCTCTGCTTCTTCGGATTGTGACGGCGCACGGCTTCGTCGACGGCGGCCTGGACGGTCGCATGGATCGCGTCGGGAATGCCCTCGAGCAATGTGGACGGCTCGCCGGCCACCCTGCCCTTGGCATCGAGCGCCAGCGTGATGGCGATGACGCCGGCGAAGCTCATGGCGCGCCGCTCGCGCATATGATCATGGCTCTCGTCCACCAGCACGCGGCCGTCGAGATAGACGCGGCCCGAAGGCGTTTCGTCGATGATTTCGGCGCGGCCCGGCGCCAGCCTGAGCATCTGGCCATTGCCTATGACGACGGCCTCGGGCACCTGCAGCGACTTCGCGAGGCGTGCATGCTCGGTCATGTGACGGATTTCGCCATGCACCGGCACTGCGATGCGCGGCCTGACCCAGCGATACATCTGCGCCAGCTCCTCGCGCGCCGGATGGCCGGAGACATGCACGAAATGATCGCGCTCCGTCAGCACCTCGACGCCGAGCGCGGCGAGCTTGTTCTGGATGTCGAAAATCGCGAGCTCGTTTCCGGGAATGATGCGCGAGGAGAAGATCACGCTGTCGCCCGGTCCGAGATTGACGTTGGGATGATCGCCGGCCGCGATGCGCGCCAGCGCCGCGCGCGGTTCGCCCTGGCTCCCGGTGCAGAGATAGAGCACGCGCGATGGCGGCAGCTGCGCCGCGTCGGCCTCATCTACCGTCGCAGGAAACTCCGTTAAGTAGCCGGTTTCGCGAGCGGCGCTGACGATGCGGTGCATGGCGCGCCCGACAAGCGCTACCTGCCTCCCATGCTTGCGGGCCGCGCGCGCGATGCTGTTGAGCCGCGCTGCATTGGAGGCGAACGCCGTCACCGCGACACGACCTTTGAGCGAGCCGATCAGGTCTTCGAGGCTTCGCTCGACACGCGCTTCCGAGCCCGACTCGCCGGGCACCAGCGCATTGGTCGAATCGCAGACCATCGCCAGCACGCCTTTGTCGCCGAGCGCGCGGAGCGCGTTCTCGTCCGTGACTTCGCCCAGCAAGGGATCGGGATCGAGCTTCCAGTCGCCGGTATGGACGACGGTGCCGAGCGGCGTGGTGATAGCAAGCGCGTTGGGTTCGAGAATCGAATGCGTGATCGACACCAGTGTGACCTCGAAAGGCCCCAGCTTCAGCTTGCCGCCCAACTGCACGATCTTCGGCTTGAGACGATCCTGCAGCCCCGCTTCGAAAAGCTTGTCCTCCAGCAGGCGCGCCGTGAAGGGCGTCGCGTAGACCGGGCACTCGAGCTCCGGCCACAAAAATGGAACCGCACCGATGTGATCTTCATGCGCGTGCGTCAGCACGATCGCGCGGACGTTCTCCTTCAGCTCCGCGAGGAAGCGGATGTCCGGCATGATCAGATCGATCCCGGGCGTCGGCCCTTCACGCCCGAACAACACGCCGCAATCGACGACGATCCATTCCCGGTCGTCGGGCGGACCGAAACCGTAGGCGTTGAAATTCATGCCGATCTCGCCCGCGCCGCCAAGGGGCAGGAACACAAGCTCTGGATTGAGGCGCGAAGCGTCCATCAAGTCTAAACGGACGGCTTGGTCGTCGCGTTGCGCGCGTGGATGAGCACGAGGCCGCGGATCGTGAGGTCCGGGTCGATATAATCGATCGCCGGGGTCTGCTTGTAAAAGAGCGTGGCGAGACCGCCCGTCCCGATCACGGTCATGGGGGCGCCGTACTCTTCCTTAATGCGCTTTACGAGACCTTCGATGAGGCCGATGTAACCCCAGAACAGGCCCGAGCGCATCGCAGGTTCCGTGTCCTTGCCGATCACCGATTGCGTCCGTTCCACGGCCACGCGCGGCAGCATCGCGGCGGCACGATGCAGCGCCTCGGCGGAAAGGTTGGCGCCCGGCGCAATGACACCGCCTTCGTAATCGCCGCTCGCCGACACGATATCGAACGTCGTTGCCGTGCCGAAATCGACGACGATCAACGCACCTTTATGGGCGGCGTGGGCGGCGACGGTGTTGACGAGACGGTCCGCGCCGACGGCTCCGGGACGATCGGTGAGGATCCGGATGCCCAGATCGAGGTTCGGATCGCCGACAACCATCGGCTCGCATTTGAAGTAGCGCCGGCACAACGTCTTAAGATCAAACAGCGCCGCAGGGACCACGGTGGCGATGATGGCACTGTCGACGTCGGCAAAACTGATACCCTGCAGCTGCAGGAGCGGCAGAAGCATCACGGCCCATTCATCGGCCGTACGCGAAGTTTCGGTCACCGCGCGCCATTCCGCACGCACAGTGCGACCATCATGCACGGCGAAGACGATGTTGGTATTGCCCGCATCGATGACGAGAAGCATGCGCGCTCCTTCAGAAGAACACTTCGCCGGCGGCGATGAGGCGTGTGCGGCCCCCCGTTTCGCGCAGGATCAGCGCGCCCGTCTCGTCGATGCCTTCGAACACGCCGGTCGTTTCCTCGTTTTGCAGACGGGCCCGAATCCGTCCCCCGATATGCGCTGCGCGCGCGAGCCACGCATCGCGAATGTCCCCAAAGCCCCGTGCGCTCCAGACGTCATACCATTTCGCCCAGCTTGAGGCGAGGCGCGCGAGCGCGTCGCGCGACGGGGGCACGGGCTCACCCAGCGCGGCGAGCGAGGTCGCCGGAAACTCCGTACCTTCCGGATGTTCAGCGAGGTTAACCCCGATGCCGACGGCAAGCCAATCGAGTCGTCCCCCGCCGCTCGCCGATTCCAGCAGGATGCCGGCAATCTTTCGGTCGTCCGCGAGGATGTCGTTCGGCCATTTTACGGCGATACGCGCCTGCGCGGCGTAGGACTGCACCATGTCGGATGCGGCAAGCGCCGCGACGAACGACAGCTGCGCCGCTTCGCCGGGCGGCTTGCCGGGACGCAGCAGAAGCGTGGCGGCGAGATTGCCGCTCGGCGAATCCCACGCACGACCACGGCGGCCGCGCCCGGCGCTTTGACGATCTGCCGTGATCCAGACAGGCCCCGGCTCGCCGGCGCCCGCCATGCGTCGGGCTTCTTCATTGGTCGAGTCGATGACGTCGAAGGTCTTCAGGGCGTAACCTTGCGGCCACGCCGTCACGGCACGAGAGCCTTCGCCCCAAACTCCGCCAGCGACCAGATCGGCGCCGCGAAAACAATGAAGAACAGCGAAAAGGCGCCGGCGGCCCCCCAGATGGTGCCGAGGCTGAGCGTCTGATCGCGATCGAACGCGGGTGCGGGATCGTCAAAATACATGATCTTGACGATGCGCAGATAATAGAAACAGCCCACCACGCTCGCGAGCACGCCGATGATCGACGCCGCATAGAGATGCGCCTCGATGGCAGCCAGGAACACGTAGAACTTTCCAAAGAAGCCGGCGAGCGGCGGGACGCCCGCCAGGCTCACCATGAAGACGGCGAAGGCGAAGGCGAGCCGCGGCTGCGAACGCGCGAGGCCTGCGAGATCCGAGATCGTCTCTACCATCTGACCGTTGCGCTTCATCGCCAGGATGCAGGCGAATACGCCGGCGTTGGTGGCGAGATAGATCGTCAGATAGATGAGCACGCCTTCGACACCCGCCGTCGTGCCGGCCGCGAGACCAAGCAGCGTGTAACCCATATGACCGATGGAGCTGTAAGCCATCAGGCGCTTGATGTTCGTCTGACCGATGGCCGCGACCGATCCCAGGATCATCGACAGCACCGAGACTGCGATGATCACCTGCTGCCATTGATGGATCGCGTCGGGAAACGGAACGATGATGGCGCGCAGAAACAGGGCCATTGCCGCGATCTTCGGCGACATGGAAAAGAAGGCCGTGATCGGCGTCGGCGAGCCTTCATAGACGTCCGGCGTCCACATGTGGAAAGGCACCGCGGCGACCTTGAACGCAAGACCCGAAATCAGGAACACGATGCCGAAGATGAGCCCGATCGGAACACCGGACTGCCGGATCACTGTCGCGACATGCGCGAACTCGGTCGAGCCGGTGAAGCCGTAGATGAGCGAGATCCCGTAGAGCATCATGCCGGACGAGAGAGCCCCTAGGACGAAATATTTGAGGCCGGCTTCGCTCGAACGAACCGAGTCGCGATTGAAGGCGGCCAGTACATAAAGCGCGAGGCTCTGCAGCTCGAGGCCCATATAGAGCGCAAGAAAGCTCGAGGCCGACACCATCAGCATCATGCCGAGCGTCGACAGCATCACCAGCACCGGGAATTCGAAACGCGCGATCTTCTCGCGCACGAAATAGCCTTGCGACAGAACGAGCGTGATCGCCGCGCCCAGAAGGATCAGGACCTTCGCATAGCGCGCGAAGCCGTCTTCCACGAACGCCCCATTAAAGGCATTCGTCTCGAGCGTTACCGGCGCCACGACAAAATAGGCGGCGACGCCCATCACGATAATGGACAGCGCCGACAGCACGCTCATGTTGCGGTCATTGGCCTGCAGCACGCCGATGACGAGCAGCAGGAGCCCCGCACCCGCCACGATCAGCTCGGGCAGCAATACCTGCACGCTTGGAAGAAGCGACGTCACGGTGCGGCTCCTTCATTCGCCACGGCAAGAGGTGCGGTCGATTTCGCGAGCTTCGCCGCCGGTGCCCGATAATGCTGCGCGGCGGCGTAAGCCGTCTTGTGTTCCTGGATCAGATTGGCGACCGACGCCGACGTCACGTCCATCACCGGCTTGGGATAAATGCCCATCGCGATCGTCAGTACGACCAGCGGAGTCAGGATCGCAACCTCGCGCCAGGTGAGATCCTGGATCGCCTGCAGGCTCGGCTTGACGAGGGCGCCGAAAATGATCCGGCGGTAGAGGTAGAGCGCATAGGCCGCCGACAGGATCGTTCCGGTCGCGGCGAAAATCACCACCCAGGTATTGACCTGGAACGTGCCCAGCATGGTGAGGAACTCACCCACGAACCCTCCCGTACCGGGCAGGCCGACATTGGCGAGCGTGAAGACCATGAAGCAGACGGCATAAATGGGCATCCGCTCGACGAGGCCGCCGTAAGCCGCGATCTCACGCGTATGCATGCGATCATAGACAACACCGACGCAGAGGAAGAGCGCGCCCGACACGACGCCGTGGCTCAGCATCTGGAAGATGCCGCCTTCGATGCCCTGATGAGTCAGTGAGAAGATGCCCATCGTGACGAAGCCCATATGGGCAACGGACGAGTAGGCGATCAGCTTCTTCATGTCCTCCTGCGCCAGCGCCACCAGCGAGGTGTAAATGATGGCGACGACGGAAAGGACAAAGACGAGCGGCGCGAAATAGACCGATGCGTCCGCGAACATGGGGAGCGAGAACCGGAGGAAACCGTAGCCGCCCATTTTCAGCAGAATGCCGGCGAGGATGACCGAACCCGCTGTCGGCGCCTCGACATGCGCGTCCGGCAGCCAGGTGTGGACCGGCCACATCGGCATCTTCACCGCGAAGGAGGCAAAGAAGGCGAGCCACAATATCTTCTGCATCGCCGGCGAGAAATTCGGATGGGCGATCAGCGTCGGGATGTCCGTCGTGCCCGCCTGGAAATACATCGCCATGATGGCGAGGAGCATCAGCACGGAGCCCAGGAAGGTGTAGAGGAAGAACTTGAAGCTCGCATAGACGCGGCGCTTGCCGCCCCAGATGCCGATGATCAGGAACATCGGGATCAGGCCGCCCTCGAAGAACACGTAGAAGAGGACGAGATCGAGCGCGCAGAACACGCCGATCATCAACGTCTCCAGCACGAGGAACGCGACCATGTATTCGGCGACGCGGTTCTCGATCGATTTCCAGCTGGCGAGAATGCAGAACGGCATCAATCCGGCCGTCAGCACGATGAACAGCATCGAGATGCCGTCGACGCCCATGTGATAGGTGATGTTGTTGCCGAGCCAACTCGACTGCTCGACGAACTGGAAGGCGGCCGAATGGCCGTCGAAATGCGTCCACAAGAAAAGTGACAGCGCAAATTCGATTAGCGTCGTGACGAGCGCGACCAGCTTCGCCGCAGCCGGCGCCAGCAGGATGACCAGCGCACCGACAAGCGGCAGGAAGGTGATGATCGAGAGAAAATGGCTCATCATTTGAAGCCCCCCGCGATCATGAAGCCGGTGATAATGGCCACCACCCCGATCAGCATGATGAAGGCATATTGATAGACATAGCCCGATTGAAGCCGCACTGCGCCGCGCGTCGCGTCGAGCACACGGGCCGACACGCCGTCGGGCCCCAAACCGTCGATGATCGTGCCGTCGCCGAACTTCCACAGGAAGCGGCCAAGCCGCATCGCCGGCTTCACGAACAGGAAGTCATAGAGCTCGTCGAAGTACCACTTGTTGTAGAGGAAGCGGTAGACGAAGCCGCCTCGCGCCGCCATGACCGGCGGCACATCGGGGTGCAGCACATAATAGTAATAGGCGATCGCGAAGCCGATGATCGTCACCACCAGAGGGCCAAACTCGACCCACAGCGGCACCTCGCCCGCGCCGTGGCCCGCGATCGCCGCGACGGAGCCGCGCCAGAATTGCTGCGCCACGCCCCCCACAAACATGTGGTCAAACACGGCGCCCGCAAGCAGAGCGCCTACGGCGAGAACACCTAGCGGGACCAACATGGTCAGCGGCGCTTCGTGGACCTCGGACAGCGCGATCGCGTGGCCGTGCTCATGATCGTCCGACATGGGCTCGTCGTGCGCGTGCGCGCCCTTGTCGGCATGGGGAAGGTGCACGTCGGTGGCGCCGCGATAGGGGCCATGGAACGTCATCAGGAACTGACGCCACGAATAGAAGGCTGTCATCAGCGCTGCGATCAGCGTCAGCCAGAAAGCATAGGTGCCGATCGGTGTGCCGGCGCCGAAAGCCGCATTGATGATGCCGTCCTTGGAATAGAAGCCCGCCGTGCCGATACCAAGAACGGGAATGCCGACGCCCGTCAGCGCCAGGTTGCCGATCAGCATCATCAGCCAGGTGAACGGAATCTGCTTGTAGAGACCGCCCATCTTCCGCATGTCCTGCTCGTGATGCATGGCGTCGATGACAGCGCCGGCGCTCAGGAACAGCAGCGCCTTGAAGAAGGCGTGCGTGAAGAGGTGGAACATCGCCGAGCCGTAGGCCGAGACGCCGGCGGCGGCGAACATGTAGCCGAGTTGCGAGCAGGTCGAATAAGCGATGACGCGCTTGATGTCGTTCTGAAAAAGACCGACAGAGGCCGCGAAGAACGCGGTCGTGGCGCCTATGAAGGCGACGAAGGCGAGCGCGTTCGGCGCCAGCTCAAACATCGGCGAACAGCGGCAGACGAGGAAAACGCCGGCGGTCACCATCGTCGCCGCATGGATCAGCGCGGAAACCGGCGTCGGGCCCTCCATAGCGTCCGGCAACCAGGTGTGGAGTCCGATCTGCGCCGATTTGCCCATCGCGCCCACAAAGAGCAGCAGACACAGCGTGGTCAGGATGTCGACCGAATGGCCCGCGAAGACAAAGGTCCTTCCGACCATGGAGGGCGCGGCGTGGAACACCGTTTCGAAATCGAGCGTCTTGAAGATGAAGAAGACACCGAAGATGCCGAGCGCAAATCCGAAATCGCCGACACGGTTGACGATGAAAGCCTTGATGGCGGCGGCATTGGCAGACGGACGTGTGTACCAGAATCCGATGAGCAGATAGGACGCCAGGCCCACGCCTTCCCAGCCGAAGAACAGCTGCAGGAAATTGTTCGACGTCACGAGCATCAGCATCGCGAATGTGAAGAGCGAAAGATAAGCGAAGAAGCGGGGCCGGCTCGTGTCGTCGCGCATATAGCCGATCGAATAGAGATGCACGAGCGAAGAGACGCCGGTCACCACGACCAGCATCACGGCTGTCAGCGTATCGACGCGGATCGTCCAGTCGGCTTCGAAGGTGCCCGACACGATCCATTGCGCAAGCGGAATGACGGCGCCGTGCCCCAGCAGCGCCACGTCGTAGAAGGCGTAGCAGGAAAGCCCCGCAGACACGAACAGCAGCCCCGTCGTCACGATCTCGGACGCGCGCGCGCCGATCAGGCGGCCGAAGAGACCGGCGATGAGAAAGCCCAGAAGCGGCAGGAAGACGATCCAGGTGTACACGCTTCAGCCTTTCATCAGGTTGACGTCTTCGACTTCGATCGTGCCGCGGTTGCGGAAATAGACGACCAGGATGGCGAGGCCGATGGCCGCCTCCGCCGCCGCCACGGTCAGCACGAAAAGCGCGAAGACCTGGCCGACCAGATCGTGCAGGAACGACGAGAACGCCACGAAGTTGATGTTGACGGCGAGCAGGATGAGCTCGATCGACATCAGGATGACGATCACGTTCTTCCGGTTCAGGAAGATTCCGACGACGCCGATCGCGAAGACCGTAGCGGCGACGAAGAGATAGTCTGTGAGGCCGATTTCCATTTTAGCCGCCCTGCCCCGGTTTCACGTCCACGACATCGACCGACATCGCCGGCGTACGCGCGTTCTGCCGTGCGATCGACTGGCGCCGCACGCCGGGCCTGTGCCGGTGCGTCAGCACGATGGCGCCGATCATGGCAACAAGAAGGACGACGCCCGCGATCTGAAAGTAATAGACGTATTGCGTGTAGAGGATCAGGCCGAGCGCGGCCGTATTGGTGACGTGCGCGGGCGTGGCGCTCGCAAGAGCCGAGCCGGCCGTTCCGGCCACCGTCCAGACTTTGCTCACGATGAAAAGCTCGGCCAGCAACGCGATAAAGACAGCTGCGCCCAGCGGCAGATATTTCATCGCGCCCTTCTTCAGCTCCGCGAAATCCACATCGAGCATCATGACGACGAAGAGGAAGAGCACGGCGACGGCACCGACATAGACGATGACGAGGATCATCGCGAGGAATTCGGCGCCCAGAAGCACAAAGAGCGCAGCCGCGTTGAAGAAGGCGAGGATCAGGAAGAACACCGAATGCACGGGATTGCGCGACAGCACGACCGCCGCGGCCGCCGCGATCAGGATCGCCGAGAAGACGTAGAAGGCGATGGCGGTCAGCAGCATCTTATCCCCTCACCGGTACGGCGCGTCGAGTTCGAGCGCCTGCGCGATCTCGGGCTCCCAGCGGTCGCCGTTCGCGAGCAGCCGGTCCTTGTTGTAGTAGAGCTCTTCGCGCGTCTCGGTCGAAAATTCGAAGTTCGGCCCTTCCACGATCGCGTCCACCGGGCAGGCTTCCTGGCAGAGGCCGCAATAGATGCACTTCACCATGTCGATGTCGTAGCGCGTGGTGCGGCGGCTGCCGTCTTCGCGTGGCTCGGCCTCGATGGTGATCGCTTGCGCCGGGCAGATGGCCTCGCAGAGCTTGCAGGCGATGCAGCGTTCTTCGCCGTTGGGATAGCGGCGCAACGCATGCTCGCCACGGAAGCGCGGGGAGAGCGGACCTTTCTCGAAAGGATAGTTCAGCGTCGCCTTCGGCGAGAAGAAATAGCGCATCGCTAGAATGAAGCTCTTGATGAACTCCCAGAAGAAGATCCCGCGTGCAGTACGGTCGAGCGTAGCCATGGCGCCTTCCCTAGTGATAGTGCCAATAGACGATCCAGCCGGCCGTCACGGCGACCCAGAGAAGCGATGTCGGCAGGAAGACCTTCCAGCCCAGGCGCATCAACTGGTCGTAGCGGTAGCGCGGCACGATCGCCTTCACCATCGCGAACATGAAGAAGACAAGAAGTATCTTGAGGATCATCCAGACGATCCCGGGAATGAATGTGAGCCCGAAGGGCGCCAGCCATCCGCCGAGGAAGAGGATCGACACCATGGCGCACATCAGCATCACGCTGATGTATTCGCCGAGGAAGAAGAGAAGGAACGGCGTCGCCGAATATTCGACGAAAAAACCGGCCACGAGCTCCGACTCCGCTTCCACGAGATCGAAGGGCGGACGGTTGGTTTCCGCCAGCGCCGAGACGAAGAAGATCGGCAGCATGGGGAAAAGGATCGTGAAGATGAACCAACGATGCTCCTGGGCCCGCACGATGTCAGAGAGATTCAGCGAGCCAGCGAACAGGAGGGCGGTCACGATCACGAAGCCGATGGAGACTTCGTAGGAGACCATCTGCGCGGCGGCGCGGAGCGCCGACAGGAACGGGTATTTCGAGTTCGATGCCCAGCCGCCCATGATGATGCCGTAGACGCCGAGCGACGAGACGGCGAAGAGATAAAGGATGCCGACATTGATGTCGGCAACCACCCAGTGATCGGCCATCGGCACGACAGCCCATCCGGCGAAGGCGAGCGCCGCCGTCACCATGGGCGCCAGGAAGAAGATCACCTTGTTCGCGCTCGAAGGAACGATCACTTCCTTGAACATGAACTTGAAGGCGTCGGCGAAGGTCTGAAGCAGGCCGAAAGGACCGACGACGTTCGGGCCTTTGCGCATCTGCACCGCCGCCCAGATCTTGCGGTCGGCCAGGATGAAGAGCGCGACCGAGATCGTCAGCGCCAGCTCGAAGACGGCGATGATGATGACCTGGCTCAGCGTCCACGACCAGGCGTAGTTAAGACCCTGCGATTGGAAGGCGTGCATCAGGAACATGGTCTATTCCGCCGCCATTCTCGTGTCGCCGTGCACGAAGATTCGGCTGCATTCGGCCATCGTGGCGCTGGCGCGCGCGATCGGGTTCGTAAGATAGAAATCGGTGATCGGCGAGCCGAGCGCGACGCTTGTATCGACGGGTCCAGGGGCGCCGATAGCGTCCCAGATCGTGAGGTCAGCGCCCGGCTGCGGCGGGAGAACGCCCAGATCGCCGAATTGCGGCGCATCCGCCACGATCGCCGCGCGCAGTTGCGCGCGCGTGTCATACGGAAGCCGCTTGCCCAGCACATCGGACAGCGCGCGCAGGATCGCCCAATCTTCTTTCGCGTCGCCGACAGGAAACGCGGCGCGTTCGCCCTGCTGCACGCGGCCTTCGAAATTGACGTAGAGGCCGTCTTTCTCGGTATAGGCCGCGCCCGGCAGGATCACGTCGGCGCGATGAGCGCCCGCATCGCCATGCGTGCCCTGATAGACCACGAACGCCTTGCCGAGCTTCGCCATGTCGAACTCGTCGGCGCCGAGCAGATAGACGAAATCGATCTCGCCTTTCGACGTGCCGTCGAGAATCCCGGCAATATCCCGTCCGCCCTTGCCAGGCAGGAACCTCAAGTCGAGTCCCGCCACGCGCGAGGCCGCCGTGGAGAGCACATTGAATCCGTTCCAGCCGCCCTCGGACGGTTTGCCCGGAGGGCCGATCATGCCTGTGTCGCCCGCGATCTTCGCGGCCAGCTTCAGAAGCTGCGCGCCATCGGGACGCGCGACCACGCCGGGACCGAGGATCAGCATCGGCCGCTTCGCGTCTTTCAGCACTTGCGCGAAGGGATGCGCGCCGCCGGCGATCTGTTCCAGCACTGCCGCTGTCTCGCCGAGCTGCTGCACCGGATAGGTCAGATCATAAGCGACGCCGACATTGGCGATCTTGATGTTGCTGGCGAGCCAGGTCTTGCGGATGCGGGCGTTGAGAACCGGCGCTTCCCAGCGAAGATTGGTGCCGATCAGCAGCAGTGCGTCCGACGCTTCGACGCCGGCGATGGTCGTGTTGAAAAGATAGGACTGCCGCGGCAACGCTTCGAGCTTGGCGCCGTCCTGGCGGCAATCGAGATTGGGCGATCCCAGCGCCGCCATCAGGTCCTTGAGCGCCTTGATCTCTTCGGCCGCGGCGAGATCGCCGACGATCGCGGCCATCTTTTGCGGCGCGGTGACTTTCGCAGCGATCGCAGCGAAAGCTTGCGCCCAGCTCGCCGGCTGCAGCTTGCCGCCGCGGCGGACATAGGGACGATCGAGGCGCTGGCGCACGAGGCCGTCGCAGGCATGGCGCGCCTTGTCGGCGATCCACTCCTCGTTGACCTCTTCGTTGAGGCGCGGCAGCACGCGCATCACCTGCGGCCCGCGCGTGTCGACGCGGATGTTGCAGCCCTGCGCATCCATCACGTCGACGGATTCGGTCTTCGACAATTCCCACGAGCGCGCATTGAAGGCGTAAGGTTTGGACGTCAGCGCGCCCACGGGGCAGAGATCGACGGCGTTGCCGGACATTTCCGATTCGAACGCCTGTTCGAGATAGGTCGTGATCTCCATGTCCTCGCCGCGGCCAGTGGCGCCGAGCTCGGGCACACCCGCCACTTCCGTCGCGAAGCGGACGCAGCGCGTGCACTGGATGCAGCGGGTCATGATCGTCTTGATCAGCGGGCCCATATATTTGTCTTCGACGGCGCGCTTGTTTTCCTTGAAGCGATGGAAATTGGCACGGCCGTAACCCATCGCCTGGTCCTGCAGATCGCATTCGCCGCCCTGATCGCAGATCGGACAGTCGAGCGGATGATTGATCAGCAGGAATTCCATCACGCCTTCGCGCGCCTTTCGCACCAGAGGCGACGTCGTGTTGATCTTGGCGGGCGTGCCGTCCTTATTGGGGAAGATGTCCCTGACCTGCAGCGCGCAGGAGGCCTGCGGCTTCGGCGCGCCGACCCATTCGACAAGGCACATGCGGCAATTGCCGGCCACCGACAGGCGCTCGTGATAGCAAAAGCGCGGAATCTCCGCGCCCGCCAGCTCGCACGCCTGCAAAAGCGTGATGTTGTCATCCGCTTCGATTTCCTTGCCGTCGATGACGAGTTTGCGCGAGGCCATCTCTTACTCCGCCGCCATGGCTTGCTGCTTCCGCGCCGCGATGCGGCGTTCGAGCTCGGGACGGAAATGCCGGATGAGGCCCTGGATCGGCCACGCCGCGGCGTCGCCGAGCGCGCAGATTGTATGACCTTCAACTTCCTTCGTTACTTCCTGAAGCAGATCGATTTCCGCGACGGCCGCGTCGCCTTTCTGCAGACGCGTCATCACGCGCCACATCCAGCCGGTGCCTTCGCGGCAGGGTGTGCACTGGCCGCAGCTCTCGTGTTTATAAAAATATGAGAGCCGCGCGATCGCCTTCACGATGTCCGTCGACTTGTCCATGACGATGACAGCGGCTGTGCCGAGGCCCGACTGCACATCGCGCAGTGCGTCGAAATCCATCAGCACAGTGTCGCAGATCGATTTCGGGATCACCGGGACCGACGCGCCGCCGGGAATGACGGCGAGAAGATTGTCCCAGCCGCCGCGCACGCCGCCCGCATGGCGTTCGATGAGTTCCCGAAGCGGGATGCCCATCTCTTCTTCGACATTGCACGGCTTATTCACGTGGCCGGAGATGCAATAGACCTTGGTGCCGACATTGTTGGGACGGCCGATTCCCGCGAACCATTCCGGCCCGCGGCGGAGGATCGTCGGCGCAACCGCGATCGACTCCACATTGTTGACGGTCGACGGACAGCCATAGAGCCCGACATTCGCGGGGAATGGCGGCTTCAGCCGCGGCTGGCCCTTCTTGCCCTCGAGGCTTTCGAGCAGCGCGGTCTCTTCGCCGCAGATATAGGCACCGGCGCCGTGATGGACGTAGAGATCGAAATCCCAGCCGTGGATGTTGTTCTTGCCGATCAGCTTCGCTTCGTAAGCCTGATCGACCGCGGCCTGCAGCGCTTCGCGTTCGCGGATGAATTCGCCACGCACATAGATGTAGCAGACGTGCGCGCGCATCGCGAAAGAGGCGATCAGGCAGCCTTCGATGAGGTGATGAGGATCGTGACGCATGATGTCGCGATCCTTGCAGGTGCCGGGTTCGGATTCGTCGGCATTGACGACGAGATAATGCGGCCGGTCCTTCACTTCCTTCGGCATGAACGACCATTTGAGACCCGTCGGAAAGCCTGCGCCGCCGCGACCGCGCAAACCCGACTTCTTCATCTGGTCGACGATGACGTCAGGCCCGCGCTCGAGAATGGCCTTGGTGCCGTCCCAGCAGCCGCGCTTGCGCGCCGCTTCCAACCCGAAATCCTGGAAGCCATAGAGATTCGTGAAGATGCGGTCTTTGTCCGCGAGCATCAGCCGAACTCCTTCAGCGTGGTCGCTCCGCCGATCGGCTCGGACGAGCGCCGGCCGTTCTGCGGCCCGGGCTTCGGCCTCTGGCCGCGCCGGAAGGCATCCAGGAGCTTTTCGGTCGTGGGACCATCGAGATCCTCATAAAAGTCCTTGCCGATCTGGAGCATCGGCGCGTTGACGCAGGCGCCGAGGCACTCGACTTCCATCCAGGAGAATTTGCCGTCGGTCGAAACGGTGTGCTGCGTCGGCGCGATGTGCTTCTTGCATGCGGCCACGACGTCGTCGGAGCCACGCAGCCAGCACGGCGTCGTCGTGCACACCTGCACGAGATGTTCGCCCACCGGTTCGAGATTGAACATCGTGTAGAACGTCGCCACTTCCAGCACGCGGATGTAGGGCATGCCGAGCCGCTGCGCGACGTGCTCGATCATCGGCTTCGTCACCCAGCCATTCCGCTCCTGGCCTTTCCACAGAAGCGCGATCACGGCGCTGGCCTGGCGGCCCGGCGGATATTTCGCAATCTCGTTCGCGATGAAGGCTTCGTCCTCCGGCGGGAAGGCGAAGCTTGCGGGCTGGTCGTGATAGAGACGGCGGACGCTCATGGCGTTTCCCCCGTCAGGAAGTTGATGCGCATATAAGAGTCCGGTCCGTCGCCACCGTTGATCAGGATCGCCATCGACGCGTCTTTGCGAAGCAGGATGGCGAAACCGTCCGTCGCGCTTCCTGCGCCGTCATCTGCCGGCGAGATCGTCGGCTGGAAGCCTTGGACCTGCCAGTTCTGCGCCAGCATCTCTTTCAGCCGCGCCGGCGAAATGTCCATGTAGCTCACCGGTCGATCTCCCCGAATAC
>DATKON010000185.1:0-12463 GCA_035524575.1 Rhizomicrobium sp. | reverse complement strand
AAGCCGGAGTATCGTCCCGTGCACCTGCTTAAGGACGGCGGTCAGCAGCACCACAAGGACTATGCGCGGCTCAACCCGCAGGAGGTCGTGCCGACACTCGTCCACGACGGGCACGCCATCGGCCAGTCCCTGGCCATCATGGAATATCTGGACGAAATCAAGCCCGAGCCGGCCTTTCTGCCGAAGGAGCCGCCTGCGCGCGCACGCGTGCGCCAGCTTGCCTATGCGGTGGCCTGCGACATTCATCCGATCAACAATCTGCGCGTGCTCAATTATCTGCGCAAACCCCTCGGCCACAACGATGACGAGGTAATGTCCTGGTACACCCATTGGGTCGATCTGGGGCTCGGCGCGATGGAAACGCTGATCGCAGGCTCATCTGAAACGGGCCGCTTCTGCCACGGCGACGCGCCGACGCTTGCAGACATCTGTCTAATTCCGCAGATGGCGAATGCGCGCCGCGGGCGCACCAATCTCGACAATTTCCCCACGTTGAAACGCATCGAGGCCGCCTGCTTCGAACTGCCGGCTTTCGACAACGCGCGACCGGAGAAGCAGCCCGATGCCGAGTGACACGGCCGACATTGTCGATCTCGATCTCGCGCATTTCATGCCGTATCGGCTGTCGGTGCTGAGCAACCGCGTGTCGAGCGCCATCGCGCGGACCTATTCCGAGCGATTCGATCTGACAATTCCAGAATGGCGCTGTATCGCAGTGCTGGGCGGCGCTGCGGGGCTGTCGGCCGGCGACGTCGCGCAACGCACGGCCATGGACAAAGTGCAAGTCAGCCGCGCCGTCGCCCGGCTGGTCGAGAACAAGCGGGTCGCCCGCGTGGTCGATGCCGATGACGGCCGGGTGGCCAGGCTGTCGCTGACGGCCCGTGGCCGCGCCATCTATGACGAGGTGGCGCCGCTGGCGCTGGCGCTCGAGGCCAAACTTCTGGATGCCCTCTCGCCGGCTGACCGGGCGCATCTCGACCGCATCATGGCCAAGCTCAACGCCCAGGCGGCGCTCCTCGAGGCGTGAGACCAACTTGCGATTGGGTCCCTTTTGCGGGACACTTCCGCTATGGCTGGGTTTCCCATCGGCTCCAGAGCCATGACTTTCATCGCGACGCGCAATCGCGACGTCGCGCGGAGATTTTACGGCGATACGCTGGGCTTTCGTGTGATGCATGAAGACGATTTCGCGATCGTCTTCGACCTGAACGGCACGATGCTGCGCATCTCGACGGTGAAGGACCACAAGCCCGTCGTGCACACGGTGCTCGGCTGGCAGGTCCCCGACATCGTCGCGGCAGCGAAGGCGCTTCTGGAAAGAGGGGTGACCTTCAACACCTATGAGGGTCTGGAGCAGGACGAACTCGGCATCTGGACCGCGCCGGGAAGCACCAACAGGGTGGCATGGTTCCTCGATCCCGACGGAAACAATCTCAGCATCGCGCGGCTGTAAACCGCGCTACTCTTCAATCACCAGCACCACCAGCGCCTTGGGTCCGTGCGCGCCGAGTTCAAGCGTCTGCTCGATATCTCCGGTGCGCGACGGGCCAGTGACGAGATTGAGCGTCGAGGGCCATTTGTCGTCGATTTTCACGCGCGCCAGCACAGCTTCGAAATCGGGTAGAATCGACGACGTGCGGATGATGGCGATCTCGAGACCGGGACGGAAATGCCACGAGGCCGGCGCATCGCGGCGCGCGGCATAGGCAAGCGTGCCCGTTTCCGCGATGCCGTAAGGCGCCAGCGACACCGCAGCATCGTCAGGACCGGGCGGCGCGGTTTCGCGTTCGAGACCCGGCGCCAAATCCCAGGCGAGGCTCTGCATGAGCGGCGAATTCGCCGGCAGATGCACGGCCGCCTTCATGTTGCGCGCCCGCAAGGCTTCGGCGATCGCGGCGGGAACATCCTGCATGCGCGCAAGCCGTCGCACTTCGGCCGCCGCGCGTGTCGCCTGGGCGGTAAAATGCGTGATCATGTCGTCGGCCGTCGGTGACCGGCGATAGAGCGCGGGGCGCGACGCCGTCTTCACGCGCTGCTCCCGAATGGCCGAAAGAATGGCCTCGCGCGCGCTCACGTCCGGTCCTTCCACAATTCGTGGAACGTCTTGCCTTCCGGCGCCGGAAAATCGCGCGCCACGAACCAGCCATACATCGCAGGGATCGCTCGCACGTGACCCTTCTTGCCCGCCAGTGCGCGCAGGCTGCGCGCGGCGAAGCTGGCGGCGCGCCGATAAAGGGCAGGGCGCTTCGCGGCGAAGGCCCAGAGCGACAGTCCGAGCGTCACGGTTTTGGGCGCAAGGCCGGCCGCGTATTCGCGCGCGCGCCAGTAGCGCATGATCTTGGGCAGCGGGATTTTCACCGGGCAGACTTCCGCGCAACGCCCGCAGAAGGTCGAGGCGTTAGGATGATGATGCGCCTGGGCGACGCCGATGAGCCCCGGGTTGAGGGCGGCGCCAATCGGGCCGGGATAGGTCGCGCCGTAAGCATGACCGCCGACGGCGCCATAGATCGGGCAGTGATTGAGGCAGGCGCTGCAGCGAATACAGCGCAGGACATCCTCCGCTTCGGTGCCGATCAGCCGCGAGCGGCCATTGTCGACGACGACAACGTGGAAGTTCTGCGGCCCGTCGGTTTCCCCCGCCGCACGCGGCCCGGACATCACACTCACATAGGACGAGATCGGCTGGCCGGTCGCGGACCGCGTGAGAAGGCGCAGGAGCACGGCCACGTCGTTCATGTCCGGTACGATCTTCTCGATGCCGGTAACGACGATATGCGTCTTCGGCAGGAGCCGTGTCAGATCGCCATTGCCTTCGTTGGTGACGATGACCGCCGCGCCTTCTTCCGCGGCGAGGAAGTTGGCGCCTGTGATGCCGGCGTCGGCCCGCTCGAAATCGGCGCGCAGGATCGCGCGGGCTTCGGCAACCAACGCTGTGCGTTCGCTGAGATTGCGGGCGGGATCAAGCGTCTTGTGCTCGGCGCGAAATGTCTCGGCGACATCCTCTTTGTTCAGATGGAAGGCGGGCGCGATGATGTGGCTGGGCGGCTCATGACGAAGCTGGATGATGTATTCGCCAAGATCGGTCTCGATCGGCACGAGGCCGTTCTTCTCGAGATAGGGATTGAGCGCGATTTCTTCCGTCACCATGGACTTGCCTTTGGTGACCGTCCTGGCGCCGGCCTCTTTCAGGATTTTGAGGACGATCTCGCGCGCCTCCTTCGCGTCGCGAGCCCAATGGACGCGACCGCCCCGCTCCGTCACGCGCGCTTCGTAAGTCTCGAGCAGCGCGTCGAGACGCGAAAGCGCGAAATCGCGGATGGCGCGGCCCTGCTCGCGCAACGCTTCGAAATCGGGATAGAGCTGCGCCGCGTAGCTGCGACCCATCTGGAAATGCGATTTGATGCGGCCGAGCGCCTGCTTCAGCCGCGGATCGGCAAGCGCGTCCCGCGCCTCCTCGCGAAAGCGGAGCGGATCCTGCTTCATGACTCGCCGAGCGCCGGCGTGTCGCCCATGTCGGCCAGCACCTCCGCCACATGGCGCAGGCGCAAGCGCTTGCCCTCGCGCTCGGCCCGCCCGGCGAGATGCAACAGGCAGCCGAGATCGCCGCCGACCAGAAGTTCGGCGCCGGCCTTCTCCGCATCGGCGAGCTTGTCGTCGGCCATGCGCTCGGAGATTTCGGGATATTTGACGGAGAACAATCCGCCGAAGCCGCAGCAGACCTGTCCGTCGCTCAGTTCCGACAACGCGAAGCCTTCGACCGATTGCAGAAGCTGCCGCGGCTCGGCTTTCACGCCCATCTCGCGCAGACTCGAGCAGGAATCGTGATAACTCGCCCTGGCAGGGCATTTGGCCGAGACCCCGGACATACCGCAGATACGCACCAGAAACGACGTCAGCTCGTAGGTCTTCGCCGCCAGGCCGCGGGCGCGTTTGGCGTAAGCCGCATCGCTCTCGAGCGCTTCGGCGTAATGTCTGGCGATCATGCCGGCACAGGAGCCGGACGGCACGACGACGTAATCGAACGGCTCGAAGGTATCGATCACAGAGCGTGCAATGTCGCGCGTGTGCGCATCGGCGCCGGCATTCCACGCGGGCTGGCCGCAGCAGGTCTGCGTCGCGGGAACTTCAACGTCGCAGCCGGCCGCCTCAAGCAGTTTCACGGCAGCGAAACCGACTTGCGGACGGACGAGATCGACGAGGCAGGTGACGAACAGACCGACGCGCTTGCTCATTAAAAACTGAGCGTACCGGAAAAGCCGGTGCGCTGCTTGGGGGCCTTGCGCGGCCGCTTGACGCGGGACTTGGGCGGCGTCGGCACGCCGTGGCCGAGCGCGTATGTCATCTCGCGCAGCGCACTCATGAAGGCGTGCCGGTCACCCATGGGCGGCAGCTGCTCGAAGGGGATGGGCGCGCCGATGCGCACATGCACTTCGCTGCCGATCCGGTCGTGCACTTCCTTGAAGATGAGCGAGAGCCTCAGCGTCATGCTCAGATGGCTCGCCACCTGGAAGAGGCGGCTGTTTTGTCCCGCAAAGAACACGGGCGCGACCGGCGTCTTCGCCTGCGTAATAAGGCGCGCCGTGAAGGTCTTCCATTCCGTGTCGATGGCGCGTTTGTGCCAGACGGTCGGCGTGGTCGAGACACCGCCCGCGGGGAAGACGATGAGGCAGCCACCTTTCAGAAGATGGTCTTTCGCCTCGGCGCGCGATTTGAGGTTCGTCTTCAGCGCTTCCTCGGTTTCCGAGAAGTCGATGGGCAGGAGATATTCGCGGATCTCCTGGGCGCGGTAGAGCACCGAATTCGTCAGCACACGGAAGTCGTTGCGCACCTTGGAGACGAGGTGCGAGATCACGACACCGTCCAGCACACCGTAAGGATGGTTGGAGACGACCATGAGCGGGCCCGTCTTCGGCCACTTCGCAAGGTCCTCTTCGTTGAAGACAATCTTCAGCTCGAGCTTGCGGATCGCCGCGTCCCAGAAGCTCTCGCCAGGGATCGGATTGTCTCGGTTGTCCTCGTAGAGCCACTTCAGATAGGGCTGGCCCGTGACACGCTCGATCAGACGGATAAGGACGCGCTTGAAGCGCGGATCGTCCGCCGTTGCGTAGGAGAAGGTGTCGATCGATTCGGCCGTCTGGCGCATGACTTAAGATTTACAGAGAATCTGGACGGTTTAAAGGCCTCAAGGGAACCGACGCTTCAGCCAATCGATCACGGCGCGATTGGTTTCCTCGGGATGTTCCTGCTGGGTCCAGTGGCCACAGTTCTTGATTAACACTTTTTCGAGATCGGGCACGAAGCGTTCCATGCCGTCCGCCATCGCAGGTGCGAGAACGACGTCGTCCTCCGCCATGATCATGAGGCCCGGCACGTGGACCTTCTGCTCCATGGACCCGGAAAGCTCCCAGTTGCGGGAGATGTTGCGATACCAGTTGATGCCGCCGGTGAAGCCGGTGCGGGTGAAGGTCTGAATGAAGACCTCGAGTTCCTCATAGGGCATCAGCGCTTCGCCGGTCCAGGTGCTCTCGTCCGTCTGCAGTGCCTTGACGAGGGCAAGATTGCGCTGCTCCTGCGGCAGCTTTGCGTAATCGGCCGCCTTCATCGTGTTCTTGCGCATGAAGAAGCGGAACGTCTTGCCTACGTCGTGCGCGAGGAGCTTGTCGGCCACACCCGGTGTCTGGAAAAAGACAATATACATGTCTTCGCCGAACACGGCGCGCATGCCCATGATGGGATCGAGCGGCGGGCGCTGCAGGAACGGCGTGTTGACGCCGATGATGCCGAGGCAGCGGTCCGGCTGATAGAGCGGCATCTGCCAGACGACGAGGCCGCCCCAGTCGTGGCCGACGAACACGGCCTTCTTGAGGCCAAGCGCATCGAGGAGGCCCGCGAGATCGCCCGTCAGGTGCGGCATGTCGTAGGACTGGATCTCCGTCGGCCGCGACGAGCCGCCATAGCCGCGCTGATCGGGCGCGATGGCGCGGAAGCCGGCCTCGGCAAGCGCGGGCAGCTGATAGCGCCAGGAATAGGCGAGTTCGGGAAAGCCGTGGCAGAGGACGACCGGCAGGCCCTCTTTCGGCCCTGCCTCGTAGACCGCCATGTCGATGCCGTTGGTCTTGACGATGAGCGGTTCCGGAAAGTGCTGCATGGTTTCCTCCGTATAGGCTTTATCTTTCGAGGCCGATCGCGGCCAGCATCTCGTGACGGCCCGGCCCGAGCCTGGGCGGGTAAAGCTGGCCGGCGCGCTTCTTCGCTTTCGGTGTCGCCCATATCTTGAGAATGCGCGCCAAGATGGCGGGATCCTTCAGCCAGGCGACGGGATCGCCGAACATGTGAAAGGCTCGCGACGAAGCTCTGTGCACTTTGAGATCGCCGCGCGTCGCAGGCGCTATGGCATCCTCTACGAAGCTTTTCATGATCCGCGCCTTGAGGCGTGGCCTGTAGTCGGGATCGCGCTCATGCAGCGCGCGACGGATCGATTGCAGATCTTGCTTCACCATCGCATCGTAATAGGGCCTCAAGCTTGCGCGCGTCTCCCGTTCGACGATGAGCGCACGTTGCTTCGCATCTTCCGTCGCATCGAGCGCTGCTTTGAGGATATGGGCATGCACCACGCCGGCAGAGCAGCCGCGGCCGTAAAGCGGGTTGGTGCGCACGGCGGCATCGCCGATGGCGAAGAAGTTCAGCACCTGCGGCGCGCCGTCTTTCACGCTCGTGCGCCACTGGCTTTTGAGATTGCCCATGGCGAAAACAACACTCGCAGGCTCCGCGCGGGAGGGATCCATCCAGCGCGCCGCGCCCGGGATCGACGCGCAGATGCGATCGAAAATCTCCGGCTTCATGATGCCCATGCGCAGCTCGGTCTCGATTTCGGGTACGGCCAGAGTGATCGAGAAGTGCCGGTTGTCGGCGTTGAAGACGCCGAACTTGATGTAGCCCAGGTCACCGGCGCCCGGAGGGCCGTCGCGCGAAGGTTCTTCGGCGCCGTCGCGCAGGCGATAATGACGCGTGAAATAGAGAATGCCGGCGGGGCTTTCTTCTTCGAAAATCTCCACGCCTTCCGCGCGCAGCCAGTCGGGAAACAGCGAATTGCGGCCGCTCGCGTCGATCGTCACGTCGGCGCGGAATTCGCCGGTCGAGCCGTCGGTCCTTAGTCCATCGACAATGAGTCTGTCGCCTTCGCGATGTGCGAGAAGTCCGCGGACGCCGACATCCGTCACGAAGCGCACGCCCGGCAGGCGCGCCGCATGCCGGCGCATCACCAGCTCGAGCGTCGTGCGACGGCTGAAAAGAAAGGCCATGTCGTCATCGCCGTCCGCCGGCACGTAGCGATCGCGCAGCGCTGGCGGCAGTGCGTCCTTGAAATTGAAAATGCGCGCGCCGGCTTCGAGCAATTCACCCATCAGCGCCGGATAACGCTCGCGGATGAGTGTCGTCAGCCGCCCGAGGAAGACATGGCTGTGACGCAGCTGCGTGGCGCCGCGACGCTCCCAGGTGTGAAAGGCTTCTTCGGGCGAGGCGTCAGGCGGCGGCGGATCGCGGTCGAGCACAGTCACGCTGCGCTTGCCATCGCCCAGCGCCAGCGCGGCGCCGAGTCCCGCAATGCCGGCACCGGCAATCAGGATGGTTTCATTCGCACGCGTCATGTCTCAGCCCTGATTGCGGCCCAGGCCAGAAGCGCCCAGCCGATAAGGAATGAAAGCCCGCCGAACGGCGTCACGAATCCGAGCATACGGATGCCGGTGACCGCAAGAAGATAGAGCGAGCCGGAAAACAGGACGATGCCGAAGAGGAAGAACCAGGCGGCGGCGCTTGCCGGCGCGTTACGCAGCGTCAGCGCGGCAAGGCCGATGGCGAGCGCATGATACATGTGATAGCGCGCGCCGGTTTCGAAGGTCTGGAGTGCGTGCGCGTCGAGCCGTCCCGACAGTCCGTGCGCGGCAAAGGCGCCGAACGCGACGGCCAGAAAACCGTTAATCGCGGCAACCAGGAGCCAGCCGTTCATGCGCAGCCGCAGCCCCCGTGCCCGTGCGTGTGGCGATGTGCGGAAAGATCGCTGTGCGGCACTTTCTCGGTGAGGCGGGCAAGCGCCGCCTTCGAGAGATCCGCCGTCGCTTCGAAATCCTTCTTGGCGGATTGCAGCAGCGAAGGGTCCATCATCAGATCGAGCGCCGTCTGCGCCATGGCCGTGGCGCCGTCGATCACGCCTTTGTCGCCTTGCGGCGACTGCGCCCAGGTCGCGAATTCCGCGTTATGGATGATGACGCCCGCCGGCGCCACGGCGAGCATGGGGTGGATCGATGGTACGCGGTGGCTGACATTGCCCATATCGGTCGAGCCGGCAAAGCCGGCCGGAATCTCCTTGAGCGGAAAGAACTCGCGTCCAAGCGCGACTGCGTTCTTCTCGAAGGCACCAGCCATCGGCCAGCTCGTCTTGAGGTCGAGATAATCGGTGTTGCCCCAGCGAATGTCCGCGGTGCAGCCCGTCGACAGCGCGGCCGCCTCGAAGCAGGCCTGCACGCGCTTCTTGAGGGCCGCCAGATCGTGTACGTCCGCCGCGCGCACGTAGAAGCGGCAACCGGCGCGCTCCGGCACGATATTCGCAGCAAGCCCGCCTTCAGTGATGATGCCGTGGATACGTTCGGTGTTGCGGATGTGCTGGCGCAGCTGGGCGATCGACTGATAGGCGGCGACCACGGCGTCGAGCGCGTTCAATCCGCGATAGGGCATCGCCGAAGCGTGCGCGGCGCGGCCGTGATAGGTGACTTCCACTTCCGAGATTGCGATGCACGGCATCGTCGTCATGTTGAGATTGGCGGGATGGATCATCATCGCTGCATCGACACGATCGAACGCGCCTTCGCGGGCGATCATCTCCTTGCCGCCGAAACGTTCTTCCGCCGGAGTGCCGAGATAG
Organism: Rhizomicrobium sp.; assembly: GCA_035524575.1. Lineage (GTDB taxonomy): Bacteria > Pseudomonadota > Alphaproteobacteria > Micropepsales > Micropepsaceae > Rhizomicrobium. The sequence goes on along the minus strand of DATKON010000185.1, from coordinate 3,546 downwards.
CGCACGCGACCCGGAAGGCGGTTGCCAAGTTTCGACAGCGCCAACGCGGCGCCAAGACCTGCGGCGGCGATAATGTTGTGGCCGCAGGCATGACCGACACCCGGCAGCGCATCGTATTCGGAGAGGATCGCGATTGTCGGGCCGTTGCCGAACTCCGAAACATAAGCCGTCCTGAGGCCGAAGGATTCGCGGGCGATCGGAAGATCGTGATGCGCGACTGCGTCGGTGAGCCGCTCCGCCGCTCTGAATTCCTCCAGCGCAAGCTCGGGTTCCTGATGGATCGCATGCGAAAGCGCCAGCAGCTCCGCCTGCAGCGACTCGACGATGCCGGCAACCTCTTTCTTGAGCAATTCCAGAGACATAATCGCGGTCCTCGCGGGAATATCAGCATCATAGACAGTCGCTCCGGCCTTTGCGAAGGTCGACGACCAATCCGTGGAGCCAGCATGACCGAATTCGTCAAAACCGCCGACGGCGTGCGGATCGCCTATGAAACGGCAGGCTCGGGCCCCTCGGTCCTGCTGGTCCACGGCTTTGCTGCGAGCCGCATCCAGAATTGGAAGGCGCCCGGCTGGTACGAAACGCTGACGGAGGCGGGCTATCGCGCCGTCGCCATGGATTGCAGGGGACACGGCGACAGCGACAAGCCCCACGATCCCGCCGCCTATGATCATACCATCATGGCCGAGGACATCGTCGCGGTGATGGAGACGGCAAACGCCGCGCCTTGTTTTCTGATGGGCTATTCGATGGGCGGCTTCATCAGCATCCATGTGCTGATGGACCATCCCGATCTCGTTCGAAAACTCGTCATCGGCGGCGTCGGCGGTTCCTATCTCGGCCGTGCCTTCGGTTCGCGCGATGCCATCGCCGATGCGCTCGTCGCCGCCGACAAGAACACCATCAAGGACCCCATCTCCAAACGGTTCCGCGAATTCGCCGAACAGAGCGGCAAGGACCGAGAAGCGCTCGCCGCCTGCATGCGCGCCAATCGCCGTCCCTTCACTGCCGCAGAGCTCAAACAGTCGAAACGGCCGGTGCTGGTCGTATGCGGCGAGAACGACGACTTGACCGGCCCGCCGGGTCCATTGGCGGATGCGTTCGCCGACGGGCGCGCGCTGGTTGTGCCGAGGCGCGATCACATGACGACGGTCGGCGACAAGGTCTACAAGGAAGCCGTGCTGAATTTCCTTCGCGCGTAGCGGACTTGGCCTTTTCAGTCCGCGACGGCTGCATTAACGTCCGCGCAAGGGAATGTTGTTTGGGGGCGGCTTTGCAAATCCGTGCGTTTGTCGGTGCTCTTTCTGTCTTGTTGTCGACGGCTTTAGTTCCCGCACTCGCGGATGATGCCTGCCACCCGCTGACGCTTTTTGCCTCGGTGGACCTCGCGCATCGCGATGGCGATACACGGCCTTTCATTCCGGTTTCCCTCGAGGGTCGGCCGAAGCTCATGCTCGTCGACACCGGCGGCTTCATGTCCGAGGTGACCCGGCAAACTGTCGACGAGCTTCATCTTCAGCATATGGCGGTGGGCGTTTCGAGCGTCAATGTCGCCGCTGAGGAATCGCATGAGGCTGCAAATGTCTCGAGTTTTCAGATCGGCCAGCTGACGACAAAGTCGGTCCAGTTCGTCATCGCGCCCGAACAGAATATGTTCGGCGGCGACACGCGTTTCGCCGGCATTCTCGCGCCCAACGTCCTGAGATTCTACGACGTCGATATCGATTTCGGCACGCGAAGGCTGAATCTGATTTCGCCGGATCATTGCGAAGGCAAGGTCGTCTATTGGCCCGCCGATGCCGTTGCGGTAATTCCGATTCGCGTTCTGAAATTCGGCCATATCGTGCTGCCTGTCGAACTCGACGGGAAGACGGTCAACGCTATGCTCGACACTGGCGCCTCGACGACGACGCTGACGCAGGACGCCGCGGAGAGCGTCTTCGGCTTGAAGATGGGTTCGGCGGATGCGCCTTATGTGCAGGACCTGCAGGACAAGCCTGGCGCAGCCGTCTATCACCATCGCTTCGCGTCATTGAGCTTCGGCGGTATCGCGGTCGGCAATCTCGACATCGCACTGTTGCCCAACTACCGCGACAAGCTCGGCCAGGCTCCATCTCTCGGTTCGCGGCTGGGCGATCCCAAGGATTCGGCCGAATACGAGGACATGCTGCTCGGCATGAATGTGCTGAGGCACCTGCACGTCTATATCGCCTACAGGGAGCAGAAGCTCTACATCACGCCCGCTGGAACGCCGCAAACGGCATCGGCTTCTTCTTCCGCCGCCGGCGGCAGTGCTGCAGGCGCTGCCTCTACGACCCACTAGCCCCTCCTGTTGATTCGAGAAAGGGGGCTGATTACGCTTTCGCGAAAGTCTTTCGCAGGACGCGTTGACACGCGTATCGGGCAAGGTGATGCGAAAAGCGGCCGCGGCTCTGCTCTTTTCCGTGCTGATGGTTGCGCGCGCCCACGCCGAAGATGATTGCCACCCGTTAACGCTGATTACCTCCGTCGATCTCGTGCGCCGTGAGGGCGATCCGCATGTCTTCGTGCCGGTCACGATCAACGGCACGCCACGGCTGATGCTTCTGGACACCGGCGGCTGGAATACCGAAGTCACCTCGCAGGCCGCGGCCGATCTCGGACTTCCCTATGTGTCGATCCGCTTTTCCGAGGTGAATCTTGCGGGCGAGGAGTCGCATCAAGCCGCCACTGTCTCGACCTTTTCGATCGGGCAGCTGACCACCAAATCGGTCGAGTTCGTCGTGGCGCCGGAGAAATATCTTTTTCGCGACGAACCCCAATATGCCGGCATTCTCGCGCCGAACATCCTCAAGAACTACGACGTCGATATCGATTTCGGCAGCAACAAGCTCAGCCTGCTTTCTCCGGACCATTGCGAAGGCAAAGTGATCTATTGGCCGGCGAGCGTGGTCGCGGTCGTGCCGATCCGCGTGCTGCGCTCAGGCCACATTCTCGTGCCCGTCAAACTCGACGGCAAGGAGGTGAACGCCATTCTCGATACCGGCGCCTATACGACGACGTTGATGATGCCGGTCGCAGAAGACGAATTCTCGCTTACGATGGGTGCGCCTGACACGCCGAAAGTGGCGGAGATGCCGGACAGGCCGGGCGTTGGAACATATGAGCACAAATTCTCTTCGCTCAGCTTCGGCGGCGTTACCGTGAATAATCTTAGTGTCGCGATTCTGCCGGATTTTTTGCGCAACAAAGCGGGCGGCCCGCAGCTCGGCTCGCGGCTGAGCGAAAGCAGCAGTCATGAACAGGAACCCGACATGCTGATCGGCATGAACGTGCTGCGACATCTGCACATCTACATCGCCTATCGCGAAGAGAAGCTCTATATCACTCCGGTAGACGGCCCGCAGGCGACGCCAATCGCGAACGGCGCGTCGCCGGCGCCTTACGCGACGCATCTGCGCCTGACGGAAGAGCGGAGGAGCGGCCTGTGAAGAGTATGGTGGGGTACACAGCGGGGGCGCTCATCGCTGTGGGCCTCATTCTGCTCGCGGCGTTTTCCTATTACAT